>JAWXUR010000006.1:0-39322 GCA_044426265.1 Clostridia bacterium | reverse complement strand
TGACGGAGGGTTCAAGAACGGCAGAAAATTCAACCAACACGCAAACGCAAAAACGATAACACAAAACCCAAACCATTACATAATCAATGAAATTGCAAAAATGGGAAACAGTGAGGAGTAGAACCCAAGCGTGTTGATTAGAGATGTTTGAGCGTTAATTTGTACGCAGGAAAAATTGAGATTTTTCCCTAATCAACACGCATGGCTTCCACGCCGCTGTCCGATATTGCTTTATAAAAAGAAAATTCATCTAACCTTCGGACAGGTGTGGAAGCCTGTCCACAATTACAAAAAAACATTTATCCTATAACCTATTGTATTAATAAAAAAACAGTAGTATAATAAACCCAACAATAGGTAAACTTAGGAGAAAAAAATGAATTATTTAAAAAAAGCGAGAGAATATGTAAAACACAACACAATACCGCAAAGTGAAAAATGTCTTGTACATCTCACTCCTGAAACTGGTTGGCTGAATGATCCTAATGGATTTAGTTACTATAATGGTAAATATCATATGTTTTATCAGTTTCACCCTTATTCAACCCAGTGGTCTAGTATGCATTGGGGGCACGCTACGAGTGATGATTGTGTTAAATGGGAATATCAACCTGTGGCGCTTGCTCCTAAGCTTCCAACTCCATCTGGAAAAACTTGCTATAGTGGCAGCGGAATTGAAGTTGACGGCAAGCATTATTTGATTTACACGGAAAATGGGCTTTTTCAAAAGCAGTGCCTTGCTGTTAGTGGTGATGGTGTTGATTATGAAATGATTAAAAAGCCAGTTATTAGAAAAAAACATCTGCCTAAATATGGGTCTAACACAGCGTTTCGTGACCCTAAGGTTTGGGAAAAAGATGGGGTGTTTTACTGCTTAGTTGGCAATAAAAACAGCAAATTGCATAAAGGGTGCAATGTTGTTTTGTTTAAAAGTGAAAATATGTTTGATTGGCAGTTGGTCGGCAAACTTTTTGATAATGACACTGCTATGAAATATTTTGATGATATGCCTGAATGTCCGGACTTTTTCAGCGTTGACGGGAAAGATGTGCTTATCGTTTCACCTTGGAGAAAGCAAAAAGTTGTTTACATGGTGGGCAAATTAAATCTTGAAACTGGAAAATTTGATGGCACTGTGCCAAAACTTGTTGATTTCGGTACAGACTTTTTTGCAACTTCTTCTGTTACTCAAGCTGGCGAAACCTTGCTCACAGCGTGGGCTCAAGCAACTGTTTCAACTAAATCAGCCATGAAACCATACGGCTTTAACGGCCTTTTGACTATTCCTCGCAAAATGACACTTAAAAATGACGAATTAATTCAAATGCCTGTTGATTCACTTAAAAACTATCGTCAAAACTTGACGAAGCGAAGCGCAGTTGTACGCATTGAAGAAATTGTTGATGTTTGCGGTGATTGCTTGGACATTGAGCTTGAATTTTCAGATATAAGTGATATGGCTGGTGTTGTTTTATATAGCGACGGCAAGGATAAGGGGCTTAAGATTTATTATAAAGCTGGCAAGCTCGTTATAGATAGGCGTGATAATTACAGCGAAGTTGTGGGCGATGAGAGTAAGTATATCGTAAGCTCTGATGTGGAGCTTGTTGATGGGGTGCTTAAACTTCGAGTGATTTTGGATAGGTTTATCGTGGAAGTTTTTGTTAATGATGGGCAAAAAGCGTTTTCAACTTTAGTTACTCCAACTAAGGAGCGTTTGGGCGTGAAGCTCATCGGTGATTGCGCTTATAATGGTGAGTTTTACAATTTAAAATAATTTTCGAGCATAAAAATAAACGACCATGGTGTTTTTGTACCATGGTCGTTTTTATGTGTGTTATTATTTATTTAAAACTGCTGATTTTTCTTTGTCTTGAGCTAATTTGTATTGTTTATGAGCGTATAAGAAATAGAAAAGCATGATGCAACCTTCGCCTATGAAACTTGTTACAAAGATAAGGTCTGTGTCAAAAATAACACCGATGATTGTGAAACCAAACATTGCAACTATTGCCCAAAGCAAATTGAAATCACGTTGTTTTTTAATTGTTATGAAAGCACCGATACCCATAGGTACTAAAGTGCCGAAACTTAGCATATTAAAAATTAAGTTAGCTAAGAAGTGAGCGTTTTCGTTATCCATGCTGTGACGAATAACATCTGCAATTTCAACTATTTCAACTGGTGAAGTGAAAATCGCAACGATTGCCCAAACCATTATACCCACAACAAACACTGCCATGCCAATATCAATGGCTTTGTGCTTGATCATTTCATAGCGGCGGAAAATTATGTAAACATAAACTAAAATTAGCGGTGTCAATAAGCCGTGAAATACGTGGCGCATCATTCCAATAGCCTCAAATGCACTAAGATCTGAAATGGCATAACCGATGCCGGTTATAAACATATCGTAAAAAAGACCTACACCGACTAAGCTTACTATCAAAAATAATACGTCCTTAGTTTTTTTGTACCAAACTAAACTTACTGCGCCCATTGCAATCATTAATAGTGACATAAAGATGCAATAACCAGGATTGATTAAAGTGAAAAATTCTAACATTATATATACCCCCAAATAAATTGTAAAACGATTTTTCGTTTATAGCTCATGGTATCACAATGCTGTGTAAATGTCAAGGACAAACATTCAAGTTGCGTTTTTTTATTAATAAAAAAATAGGCAAAATTAAAAACCGGACTAACATCATCATCTTGACATTAGTCCGGCTTAAGATTGTTCTTCAATCATATTTTTTTCACCTATAAACTCGCCTTGTATTTATTCTCAGAACCTTTAATAATTTTAGATTTTGGCTTATTCTTTGTTTTTTTACTTAGAACTGTACCTATCTTAAATTTGAACTAGCTTTATTAATCGACTTTTTCAATTAAAAGTGAGCTTTCTTTGTCTGATGTTCCAGCGACGTTTTTAAATTTTATTTTGTTTTTGTTTAAGCTTTTTTATGGCTTAAGTTTTTGTTTTTTTGATTGGTTAAACTTTTTATTTATATTTTAAATTTTCTATTTTTGATTTAGCTGTTTTTTGTTCTTTCTTAACTTGCTTTTATTTTTAGGCTTTGTTTTATTTTGTGGTTTTTTTATTCCACTTTTTTTAAAATCGCCTTGCTAAAATCAATTTAGAAGATTTTTGTAAATTAGCGTCTTTCTTAAACTTCTTTGAAAAGAAATTGTTTTGTTTATAATTTTAATTATAAGAATTTCTTTTAATTTGAGCAGCTGATTTATTATCTGTTTTGATAATGAGCTTGCTCACTATATTTTTCGTTAATATATGAAGTTTATTGACGGCGTTAAGTTTACTATAATTTAATTAAGATTAATCAATATCCTTTCATCTGACTTAAATCGTTTGTTGTTGAACTGATCTAACTGCCTAATTTGATTTATTTCAATCTTTCACTTATAAGTGTGGCAGTGACTTTTTTCTATATATATTGATTTAATTTTTTATTTGAAAGGTTAAGGTAACATTATCTATGAATGCTTTCGACTTTTGAATTCATTTAATCATCAGCTTCTCGCTGTTCTCTCCTTTGAATTTTTGAAAACCTTCATCACATTCACTCAAGATGTTAATTGAATTTATTAATCTATTTTTCTTGTGATTAATTTAAAATCATTACATACCATTTTAAATTTCAATCATTAAGCTTATTAGATTAATAAAAATAAGCGTTAAGTTTAGCACTTTATCTGAGCCATTGGACTCACCACTTTCTTATTATTTTTAAGAATTATTTAGTGCGCTTATTAACTTTTTCAGGTTCAAGTCTAACCTAGTACACCGGACTCACCTCTTTCATTCTTATTCAAGATTTTTCTTGAAAGGTTTTTTAAAACTAAATTAATTTATCTTTCGTTAAAACTAAAAAAATTCGTAAAACTAACTTTTGCTGATTCGATCGTAGGCTCTTAATTTTTATTAAAATTAATTAGTACATTGGACTCAGCCTTTCTTATTAAGTTTTAATTTCGTCTTTTAACTTTTTTCTTCTTCAAATTTTCTCTAGTTAACTTGCGCCTTTTTTCTTAAAATCATTTATCAACTTAAGTATTTACTGCTTGAAGTTGAGTTTGTTTTAAGATTCGATGTGCTTTTAATTTTGCTTTTTGGAGTAAAATTAATTAGTACATTGGACTCAGCCTTTCTATAGTTTATTTTTTTAAAATGAACTGTTTCTTGCTGGTTACTTGATTTTTAATTTTGGTGAAGAAAATTAATTTTGTTTTTGTGTCCTTCCTTATCTTGTATCTACATTATATAGCATGAGATACAAAAAGTCAAGGGTTTTTACAAAAAAAATATTAAAAATTACTAAAAATATTATTAGTTATGTCTAAATTTTGTACTGTTATACGCTTGCATTTGTCGTTTTAATGTGAGTTTTTACCGACTATTCAAGGACGTAAAGCGGATTTTGTTGGTGATTTTGCGCAAAAATGCTCGAGTTTAATTCCCTAAGCGATTATTCCAGCTTTTGTTCAAGTTTTTAAAATTGCACCGTGGTTGGCGTACTTTTTTTGGCAAAGCCAAAAAACTGTACCCCCAAAAAGAAAAAAGGCACGCAAAATTTACGTGCCCTCGACTTTTATATTTTTTCGCCAGTTTTAGCATTGAGCACATCATCAAACACACAAGTGTGAGTTTTTGAAATAAACTTATTCATGTGCAGCGAGCCAAAATACCAATGCTTGAACTTGCATGATCTGCTAACATCTTCAAGATAAGTGTTAATCGCTGTGATGCTCGCATCGCTTTTAGTGTCAAGCAAAAGGAAGTCTTTGATTTTCGCTGGTGGCTCATGGGTGATAATCATATCAACCTTGCCGTTATATCTTTGAAGATTATCAACACCTTCAACTAGCTCATCTCTTGTTGGAATTTCTAAATCTGACCAAGTTTCCAGCTCAAATCGAATGTCGATATCTGGGCTTTCGCCGCCGCCCATTGTGAAAATAACTTGATCTTCAATTTTAAACACTTGACCACGCATTAAATGGAAAATATTGTTTGCAACATGGTGCACCTTGCCGCCATTCCACTTTTGCACTTTCATGTTTGAAAGCATTTCAAAGTTTTCATGAGTTCCGTCAACAAAGCAGATGTCAAACTTCTTTTTTGTGAGCTTTGTGATTGTGTTCATCTCCGCTTTTGAGCCGTCCCATAAAAAACCAAAATCGCCACAAATTATGAGCGTATCTCCCTTTTTTAGTTTTCTTATTGCTGGCTCGTCAAAACGACTCATTAAACCATGTATATCACCTGTTACGTAAATCATATTATCACCTTTTTATATTTATTCTTGATTTTAATAAATTATTATATATTTAACTTTTTTCGTATTTACTTTTGTTCGCTTAATTGCTATAATATAGTATAATAAGCTCACATTCGTTCGCAATGAAGAATGCATAATGAAAAAATGAAAAATTAAGGGTCGCTTCGCTCCAGATTGTAATTTTTTTGGCTTCGCCAAATAAAATGCAAGAGTTGCAAACCTGTTTATATTCATTTTAACATAAAACAAAAAATAAATCAAATATAAATTCAAATAAATTAAGTTAAATATTGAGGAATTACAAAATGAAAAGAAAAATTTATCACCTTTTTTGTCCACTAATTATTATATTAAGCATGATGATACCTAATTTTCAAGCTATTGCTTTTGAAGATTCAGACTTGCAAGATGAGCTTTATTGCGATTATTATATTGTGCAAAACTTAGATGATGGCTCTGTTGTTATGGAAAAAAATTCTGATGTGCAAATTGCAGCGGCTGGTTTTATCAAAGTTGTTGCAGGAATTGTGGCGCTCGAAGCTTGGAGTGATTTAAGTGAAGAGATTAACATCACTGCTTTGTCACTTTCACTCATCGATTATGATTATGGTGTAACCACAGCTGGTTTAGAAGTTGGTACAACGATCACAAAAAGTGAGCTGCTCGATTATCTGCTAATTTATAGCGCCAACGATGCGTTAAGCGTTATTGCTTATTATGTGAGTGGCGGTTTCACTGATTTCATTGCATCTATGAATACATTGGTTCAAGAAATTGGCTGCGAAAACACCAACATAATCAACATGACAGGTTTTGACACTGACGATCAATACACAACAGCTGCTGATGTTTCAAAAATCATGACTTATGGAATGAACTATTCTTATTTTTCACAGTGCTTAGCAACCACAGAAATGGTTGTTGGTGTTGATGATGAGGGTGAAGATGAAATATATTATTCAACAAACAAGATGATGACTTCAACCATCACAGACTATTATCACAGCTCAATCACCTTTGGTAAACACACTTCAACCGATTTAGCTGGGCAGTGCATCGCCGTACACACCACACAAGATGGATATTCTTACATGGTTGTGGTTATGCAAGGCGAATATTTAGACATTGACGATGACGACACTCTTGAAAACACTTGCATGACAGATGCTCAAGCGCTCATTGATTGGGCGTACGACACACTCAAATTCAAAGTTGTTGCCGAAAGTGGTCAAATTGTGGCTAGCGTTGACGTGACTGGCAGTGCAGATGCTCAATCTTTGCAATTAGTGACTATCAAGGAAATCACGGCGCTTGTGCCATCGCTGACAACGAGTGCTTCTGTGCTTATTGTTCCTCAAGAAGACAGCCTTCCAGAGTCTGTTCAAGCACCAATTGAAGAGGGCGATTTCATTTGCACAGCAAGTGTTATGTATGCTGGATATGAAATTTTAGAAATTGAGCTCGTGGCTGGTGCTAGTGTTGAATATAGTTTATCGCAAGTTATTTTAGCTAAGTTTTCAAGCTTTGTTGGCTCGCTTTATTTCTTGATTGCTTCAGGAGTTTGTTTTTTGATAACTGTTATAATTTTAATTTTAAAAATTTCAAAAGTTAACAAAGAAAAAGCCGAAGAAGAAGCAAGACTTCGCCACGAAAAAATCAAAGATAAGGTTTATAACTATAAAAAAAGATAATGTTTGGCGGTACAGTTTTTTGGGCTTCGCCAAAAAAAAGTACGGCTGACGAGAAATAAAAATCGCCCTGTAAGTTTTGAGCTTACAGGACGATTTTTTTATTTGTTAAATCCAACAGAGTATAAAAACTCTAAAACGTCGCAAAAGACTTGTTGCTTTTCTTCTTCAACAAGCAAATTATGTCTGCTGCCTGGGTATAATATAACTTTAGGTGCGTGACCGAATATTTCTAAGTT
Organism: Clostridia bacterium; assembly: GCA_044426265.1. Taxonomy (GTDB): domain Bacteria; phylum Bacillota; class Clostridia; order Oscillospirales; family Acutalibacteraceae; genus UBA6857. Next base: position 32,089 of record JAWXUR010000006.1, on the reverse strand, counting down.
ATCGCAAACATTGATAACGCCCTTGCCGTTAAAACCGATTGGGTCTTTAGCGCCAGAAATGAGCATGATTTGCATTGAAGTTGGCACAAGACTTGCCCACTCATCTGTGCAAGCTGTGTTGCAAAGCGTGATTATATCTCGAAGACCACCGAGTTTGAAATCGAAATTGCAAAGTGGATCGAGCAAAATTTCTGTTACGCTTTGTTTATCTCTAGTTAACCAGTCTTTAGCTGTTGATTTATCTTTGATGCCGATGTTTGTGAGAGTATCAAAAATTGATGCTGGAATTTCTGCCTTAGTACCAAACTTTTCACACATGAATTTAAGTGGTTTTTCAACCACTACAGCCGCACTTGGAAGTTCGCCAGTGCCGCTCAAAACAAGACCTGAAAGTTCATCGCCAAAGTTTGAGGCGTACACCCTTGCGCACATCGAGCCAAAGCCGTGACCAAACATGAAGTAAGGTAAAGTTGGATATCTCTTTGCCATGATGTTGTGCAAAATGTGCATATCGTCAACTAATCTGAGGTCGCCGTCTTTTTCGCTGATATAGCCTAAATCTTCTTCACTTTCAACGCTGCCGCCATGACCTAAGTGATCGTTACCGCAAACAATTAAGCCACTTTCAGCTAAGAATTTTGCAAATTCATCGTATCTGTCTAAATGTTCAAAAGTGCTGTGAGCAATTTGAAAAACTCCCATCGGTTCGAGTGTATCGTCTTGCCAAATAATGCAGTGAATTTTTTCTAGTCCAGTTGAAGAAACAAAATATGCATCTTTTTTAATAATTGCCATTTTTATCGTTGCGTGGCTTTAGTTAAACAACAACTTCCACGCTTCCTTTCAATACTATTTACTATTTAATTATATTACAACTTAAGGAAATAATCAAGTAATTCTTAATTTATTTTTAAACTTACGCTATTATGATGATAAATAAGCAAATTTCCTTGCAAATGTTAAATTAATATAGTATAATTAAAATATTAACTTAATCGAAAATCGCATTGAATAGAAAGGTAAGCTATGTTTGGATACATTAAAATTAACAAGCCTGAATTAAAGGTAAAAGAATATGAAGTGTATCGTGGAATTTATTGCAGTTTATGCAAGGCACTTCACAAACATTTCGGAATTTTTTCTCGAATGATACTTAGCTACGATCTTACTTTTTTGGCGCTTTTGAGAATTTCTATTAATGGGCAATTGCTCAACTTCAAGGGTTCACGTTGCCCTTTTAATCCAACTAAAAGATGCAACTTTTGCACCAACGCTGATGAAGAACTCAAATTCACCGCCAGCGTAACAATGATGATGTTTTATCACAAGGTTAAAGACAATCTTCACGATAGCAAGTTTTTCAAAAAGTTGTTGATGTTTTTGCTTTTGCCTTTTGCAAGTGTGAAATACAAAAAGGCTAAGCGTATGTATCCTGAGCTTGCAGACTCTGTGCAACAATGCATGAAAAAGCAAGCTGAAATCGAAGATAAAAACACAAATTCGATTGACGAAGCTGCACATCAAAGTGCCCACGCTTTAGGGAAAATTTTGAGTTTTAATCAAGAAAAAAATCAAAGCGAATATTATCGTTTTGGTTATCTAATCGGAAAATGGGTTTATTTAGCTGACGCACTCGATGATATCGCTGATGACATTAAAGATAAGAGCTTTAATGTGTTTGTAAATAAATACGAACTTACAACATATGATAAATTTGATGAAAACATTAAACAAGAAATTCAGGCTCAATTAAATATGAATTTAGGCATGGCAATTGAAACTTATAAAAAGTTTGATAGCACAGCATTTGAGCCAATAATAAATAACATCTTAATCGATGGAATGCATGCCACTATGAGGCAGATTATGAAAGGAAATAAGAAAACATGAGAGATCCATATGACGTTTTAGGTATATCAAGAAGCGCAAACGCTACTGAAATCAAAGCCGCTTATAGAAAGCTTGCAAAGCAGTATCACCCTGATAGATATATCAACAGCCCTCTTGCTGAATCTGCAAATGCAAAAATGCAAGAAATCAATGAGGCTTATGATGCAATTATTTCAGGAAATGCTGGTAATTCACATCAAGGATATAGCGCTCAATCAAACTCAAACATCAACTATCAAGTTGTTGAAAACTACATCGCCACTAATAGATTTGACGATGCTGAACTTGAACTCGATAGAGTGACTGAAAACGCTCGTGATGCTCATTGGTATTATATGAAAGGCAAGGTCAACTATTCTCGAGGTTGGAGCGACCAAGCTTTCACATATTATTCAACAGCATATAAAATGAACCCACAAAATGATCAATATAAATATGCTTATCAAAACTTGAAAACTCAACGCTCTGGCGGTTTTAGAACTCAAGAAACACCTAAGCAACAAGGTAATGGTTGCTCTAGTTGCGACGTTTGCACTGGTTTGCTTTGCGCTGATTGCTGCTGCGAATGCATGGGTGGCGACTTAATCGGTTGTTGCTAAAGGAGCTAATAAATGAATAAAACTTCAAAAACAGCCATTGGTGCAATGGTCACGGCTCTTAGCGTGGTGATTTTAATTCCAACAGCGCTTGAAGCTTTTGTGTACGCCCTGCCAGCTTTTGCTGGAATGCTCACAATGATTTGCGTGGTTGAGCTCGGAAAAAACTGGGCTTGTGCCGTGTACGCAAGCACTGCCATGGTGAGTTTGATTATTGTGCCAAACAAAGAGGCTTGCATTTTATACGTCGCATTTTTTGGCTATTATCCGATAGTTAAATCTATCTTGGAAAGCAAGTTACCTAAAGTTCTCGAGTACATTTGCAAATTTGCCATTTTCAACGCTTCAATTGTTTTAGCTTATTTAGTCCTCGTCAATGTTATGGGTATGCCTTTTAATGAGATGATGGGAATTGAGCAAGACGTGTGGTGGAGCAAATATGCCATTGGTATTTTCTTAGGTTTGGGCAACTTGGTGTTTTTAGTGTTTGATATTTGCCTAACTCGAATTGTTTCAGTTTACTTAGTTGTTTGGCAAAAGAAATTCAAAAAGATGTTTAGGTTTAAATAATTAATAAAAAAAGAGCAATCGCCACTGAGTTTTCAGTATGCGATTGCTCTTAGTTTTTTATGTATTAGTCAAGCAAGTCAACGATAGCTTCAACGGCTTGAGCTTGTTGATCTTCCCAAGTTATTGTTGCAGTGCTGTCGTCTAATTGTGTGCCGTAATTTCCGAATTGTGCGTGGTTACCACCTTCGATAACAACAACATTTGTATCGTAATCTGGCTCTTGATCATTAAGTGAGCCATAAATTGTTAAGGTGTTTTCAAGTTCAAAATCGCCTATGATTGTTGCACCTAAAACCACAACGTAATCAATTTGATCTTGATTGTCGCCTGCATAAGAGCTTGCCATTGCACCGCCGAGTGAGTGACCCATGATAACCCATGTTTCAATTTCAGGGTTGTCATCAATTATATCGTCAGCATAGTCAATGCCAAAAAATGCAAAATTGCGTGGCATTTCAACTAAGAAACAATCATAGCCTTGCTCATAAAGTGAGTTTAAAAGTGGCACGTAAGAAGTATATTCCACCATTGCCCCAGGATAAAAAATAATTCCAACTTCGTCGCTTTCGCTATCGAAAGTAACTAAACCATCTTCTTGGGTAATGTTTTCATCAGCCAAAATAATTTCTTGACAAATTTCGTCCGCTGAGTAAACGTCCACTGGTACAACCATTGTTACTAAGGATAAAACTACCACTAAAAGTTTGGTAAGTAAGCTTGTAAACGTCGCCATTTTTTATTTCTCCATATCTTTTTCAATTAGACAAACTATTATGTAAGCTTGTCTGATTTATTATACAACAATAAACGACAGATGTCAACGTTTATACGGCAATAATTGAAAAAACTGTCGAAAATTAAAATAGCGGCACTTTGTTAGTTGAAACCTATCAAAGTACCGCTAATTATTTTATTTTTTGTTAATAAAAAGCTCGTCAAATTCTTGAGAAGTTTTCACGCAATCTGATTTTTCCTTCACGCTTATCTTTGAAGACTTACCAACATTTTTAAGCTCGAAATCTTGATTTACAACGTTTCTTATCAAAAGAGTTGGTCTTTTTGGCTCAACATCTTTGCTCATGTCACGTTTAAAGCCAGTGATTTTGAAGTTATCAATCTTAGATTCACACGAAATGCAGGCTTTATTTTTCTTAAACACACCTTTTTTCTTCGTGCAATAAATCTCGAAGTTTTCGATATTAATATTTTCAATTTCTCCACAGCCTTGTGGATATTCTTCTTCTTTAAACAGTGGTGTACGGCAATATCTTGCACCATCCATGTTTATTGCGTATTCACGAAAGCCACCTTTAACATTTTTCAAAGTGATATTTCTAATTGGTGAGTAAACGCTAAGCATTCTAACTAAGGTATGGCAATCTTCGGCATAAATGTTTTCTATTAAAATATTTTCAATTGCGCCACGAGTGATGTCCATATTTTCAATTCTTTCAATGCTATCATCTGCATTAAGAGCAATTAAGTCATCATTAGTTTGCCCTTTTGACACAGCCTTAATGTTTCGCACAATTCCGTTGCGTACGTCACCGCCAAAGTGAATGCCGTCTTGATTGAAAGCTAAGTTTTCACTGAAAAATCTGATATCTTCGATTAAAAAATCTTCAATGCATGAAAATCTTGTGTTATAAACAACTGAATTTGCGATAGTCATATTTTGAAGTGTTAATTTTTTAACATTAAAAAAGTTTACTACAGTGCCTGAATAGCCGTTTTGATCAAAAAGTTTTGGCTTTGTGTTATATTTGCCTTGGTTGTTGCCGTCCCAAATGCCACCGATGATTGTTATGTTCTCGTTGCCATTTTTGAAGTCTGCGTTTGTGATTAAGAAATCGCCACGATGTTTTGGCACATTGCCGTCCATGATGAAACGTGCGTTTTCGTCTGCTTTTATTGTTGTGTTTGATGATACGAGCAGATTTTTTGAGATGAGGTAGTCACCTTTTTCAAAGCGAACTTCTCCGCCTTTGTCTAACATTTTTTGTACTACTGCGGTTGCATCTGTTTTTCCGTCTGCATATTTTTTAAGTTGATTTTCCATTTTATTTCTCCTTATTTTCTATAAACTTTCACTGTTTTTATTATAAAATATATTCGACAATTTTTCAACAGTTTTTTTGAAATTGTAGGGAGATGGCTTGCTATGTCCAAAAGTTAGCAGAAACTTTCGGGCGATTTGTGCGATTGCAAGTGATTTTTTTAGTTTGCGGTAGCGGTTAGTTAGCTTCGGCGAGCGTTTAATTTTGGCTTTGCCAAAATTACTGCGTGCCTTGCACGCAGTTGCTGTGACTTCGTCACAGCAAAACGCTCGCCGAAGCGTCCCAGTTCCACTAATTTCCCAAAAACCGCAAAACTAACCAATACACAAGTAGAAAAGGCAAGCGACAGCTTGCCTTTTCGGCTCAATTCATCAAACCTAAAGCAAAACCACCCAAGTCCGAGCAATCTAACTGCTCGGCGAAAATCTTACCAAATAAAACAAACCCAACACGGCATTGCGTGTCGAGTCAGCTCGACTGTTTCGTGGTTCACGAAACAAAAAACGCTAAGTTTGCTCGAAGCCTCGTTTTTTGCGGTAAACCGCAAAAAACTGTACCATAAAATTAAAAATATGCCGACAAAAAACAGCTAGTAGATTTCTCTACTAGCTGTTTGATATTGCTTGATTAGCAAAATTATTTAATGTTGTAGAAACATGATTTGCCTTGGTATTCAGCAACTGAACCTAATTTATCTTCGATACGAAGTAATTGGTTGTATTTTGCGATACGGTCTGTACGGCTCATTGAACCAGTTTTGATTTGACCAGCATTTAAACCAACAGCGATATCAGCGATTGTTGTGTCTTCGCTTTCACCTGAACGGTGAGAAACAACACAAGTGTAACCAGCTTTTTTAGCCATTTCCATAGCGTCAAATGTTTCTGTGAGAGAACCAACTTGGTTAACTTTGATAAGGATTGAGTTAGCGATGCCTTTTTCAATACCTTCTTTAAGGATAGTTGGGTTTGTTACGAATAAATCGTCACCAACGAGTTGAACTTTGCTGCCAAGACGATCTGTAAGTTTTTTCCAGCCGTCCCAGTCGCCTTCGTTAAGACCATCTTCGATTGATACGATTGGATATTTTTCACACCAGTCAGCGTACATATCGATCATTTCGTCAGTTGTTCTTGAACCTCTACCTGATTTAGCAAGGTCATAACAACCTGTTTCTTCATTGTAGAATTCTGATGAAGCAGCGTCAAGAGCGATGCAGATATCTTCACCTGGAACATAACCAGCAGCTTTGATAGCTTCAACGATTAAGATTAATGGTTCTTCGTTACCGTCGTTACAGCTAGGAGCGAAACCGCCTTCGTCACCAACGTTTGTGTTGTAACCTTTAGCTTTTAAAACGCCACGAAGGTGGTGGAATGTTTCACTACCCATACGAAGAGCTTCTTTAATGCTTTTAGCGCCTACAGGCATGATCATGAACTCTTGAAGGTCAACAGTTGAGTCAGCATGGCTACCGCCGTTAACAACGTTCATCATAGGAACTGGAAGAGTTTTACCATTGAAACCGCCAAGGTAGAGGTATAAAGGCATACCATAAAAATCAGCACCAGCGTGAGCTGCTGCAAGTGAAACGCCAAGGATAGCATTTGCACCGATGTTAGTTTTGAATGGAGTACCATCAAGGTCTAACATGATTTTGTCTACTAATGGTTGGTTAGTTACGTCTGTACCTAATAAAGCTGGTTTGAGAACTGTGTTAACGTTTTCAACTGCTTTTAATACGCCTTTACCCATGAAACGAGCTTTGTCGCCGTCACGAAGTTCGAGAGCTTCTCTTACACCTGTTGATGCGCCTGATGGAACGATAGCACGACCAAAAGCACCTGATTCTGTAGTAACTTCAACTTCGATTGTTGGATTGCCACGTGAGTCAATAACTTCACGTGCGTAAACGTCAATAATTTGTGGCATTTTAAAAAATCCTCCTAAAAATAATTTGTAATTAATTGAGTCTAGTCATTGCTAAACTCTTCCTATTTAGTATAACCTAAATAGCTTAATTTGTCAATAAAAAATAATAAAATTTCATTTATCTTCCTTATTTTCGTACAGGCTCACTGCGTTCGCCGAGCAAAATTTTGATTTTGCGTTTTAAAAATATATTCTGCTCATGTTTGCTACACATTTTGTGCTAGCTTGCGTAAATTTCAAACCATGTACCTACAGCTAATAAACCTATCTAACCTTGAATCCAAAAGGTGCAAAAGAAAGTCTTGCGAGTTTAAAATATTGCAAACCAAAAGGTATGCCAACGATAGTTACGCACATTGAAAGACCTAAAATCACATTACTAACCGCCATAGTTAAGCCAGTAGTAAGACACCAAATAATATTTAAAATGAAACTCATTGCTCCGCCGTTATCACTCACAATGTCTTTGCCAAAAGGCATAAAACTAAGCTTTGCAAATTTAAAGCATTGTTTTCCAAGGGGGATACCGACGATAGTACAGCACCATAAAAGACCCCAAAGCGACCAACCTAAAGCTGTCCAAAGTCCGCCAAAGATTACCCATAAAATATTTCCTATAGTTTTCATTTTTATTCCTCCTTATTTTTATTATATTATAAAATTTTTCCCTTTATTAAACCTTAATTAATTTCAGGAATGTCGTAATTCCATTGTTTTCTCAAGCTATCCATAAGCTCCATCATGTAAATAATTTCGCTGTGCGGCATTGATTTGCACTCGATTTCGCCACTTTTAATAGCGTCAATGCATTCGAGAAGTTCATATTCAAAACCGGTGATTTGTTTAGGTACTTTGTAAGTTTGCTTGTAAAGTTTTTTCGGTACGCACACAGTGATTTTATGTGGATTCGTGATTGAAGAAAGCTCAATGTAGCCCTGCGTGCCGCTAATAACAGCGCCATCTTTCATAACTGCCTTTGCGTTGCAGTTGATAGTTGCCATTTTACGTCCCTCGAATTTGATTGAGATATTTTCAATTTGGTCAACGCCGCTCTCATCTTGATCAGCATGAGAAACCAGCTCAACCACCTTTTCGCCAAAGTACATTCGAGTGCAAGTCAGCGGATAAATTCCCAAATCTAACAGCGCACCACCAGCGAGGTTTTTGTCTTGAATACGCTTAATATGCGAAAGATTTTGGCAAAAATTAGCGTTGATTGAAACTTTTTCGCCAATCACGCCGCTGTCCAAAATTTCTTGTACAATTTGCCTTGACGGCAAATATCTAGTCCAAATTGCTTCTGCCACGAGCAAGTTTTTCTCTTTGGCAAGTGCAATAATTTGCTTTGCTTGATTAGCACTAACTGTGAAAGCTTTTTCACACAGCACGTTTTTGCCAGCTTCAAGGCACATCTTCATACATTTATAATGATGTGAATGAGGTGTTGCAACATAAACAAGGTCGATGTTTGGGTCAGCAAGCATTTCATCATATGAGCCATAAGCTTTGTTAAATGAGAAGTTTTTTGCAAACCTTTGTGCACGCATATAATCTCGAGATGCCACTGCGTACGCATTAGCGCCGTCAACTCCGTTGATAGTTAGCGCCATAACTCGTGCAATGTTTCCAGCGCCCATGATTGCAACGTTGATTGCTTCATTTTTAGTGTATTTCTTCATTTTTGTGTCTGCATCTGAACCGATTTTCCAGATGTTCATTGCGTTTTTAACGATGTTCATATTTTTTCTCCTTTTGGTTTTCTCTTTTATTTCAATAATTCAAATTCAATAAAATCAAGCTTTCCTTTTATATCAAACCTAAAATATAAAGGCTTGGTTTCGCTTGAGCTAATATTAGTCTTGAAATTGTTCCAGTTTTCACTGCTTGAAATTTCGATTTTTCCGATATCTTTTTCACCATCATTAACTATGATGTTACCTTGTGCCTTACCTCTTATTTTAATGCTTATGCTTGCAGTTTGCGATAAGTCAAAATATTTATAACCAACAACAGTTCCACCAATTATATCAGTGATGAAACGTTCGTTTTCTTCGTGAGTTATGTGTGGAGTTGGTTTTCTTTGCGTCTTAGATTTATGATGTGAAAACTCTTTTTCTCCTGTGATGTGGCAGCAAATCACGGCTGGGTATGTACCCTCACCTGATAAAGCGCCATCATTTAAGCCGCAACTTGTGATTTCAACTTGCGAAAAATGTCCGTTTTTATCCATGAAAATTTCTTCTGCACACGCTTGTCTTGAAAAAGACGTGTGATGAGTGTGTCTGTGATAAAACACATAATACCTAGAGCCTATTTTTTCAACGCTTCCATGATTGTTTCCAACAAAAGTTACCCTATCTTTTTTCTCTTTGCCATTAAGACCAACATCACCATTTGAAATCAAAATCCCTTGATATTCAAAATCTTTGTCTGGGTATTTGCTTGTGGCATAGCATAGTTCATGCATTAACTCACTCGAATAAATGAAATAATAAGTGTCGCCAAATTTTCGCATTGAGCTTGCTTCAAAAAAAGCGTGACCGAAGATTTTATCATTTTGACTTACATAACTTTTGCTTGGCAAAATGTCTTTGACTTCGCCTTTAACTGTGAGCATGTCATTTTCAAGCTGAACACATTTTGCACCGAAAAAAGCTTTCTTTTTATCTCGAATTTGTTTCGCTGGTCTATCGAATTTTTTTGATGCAACAGCTGTAAAAATTGGAGTTAGCACACCTTGATTTATGTAGCTAACGACTTCACCCATTCCAAAATATAGGAATATTTTTCCGTCATCATTAATCAAACCTGGGTCAAAAGGAAGATAACTCAAAAAGTCACTGCCATCTTCGTTTTGTACGACTCCGTGATATTCAAATTTTCCATTAGGAGTGTCGCACACAGCAACAGAAATTGTTTGACTCGAGCCGTGTTTTCCATTTTCTCCAGCCATACAATAATATAAGTAATATCTGCCATCATTGCCACGCACAACGTCTGGAGCGTACATATAAACTCGAGTTTTACCGCCGACACCATCTTGTGAAGCCTTGAAAATTTTGCCTTCACTTTTCCAAGTTTTCAAGTCATCTAACGCTGCACTGAAAGTTTCATAGCTGAGCTCGCAGTGTTGAGTGCCGCCCTCTCTGTCTTGTGAGCCATAGATGTAAACTCTATCGCCAAACACATGAGGTTCGCCGTCTGGAATGTATTTATTTAAAGGTAAATATGGGTTATATATTTGTTTCATAATACTTCCCTCTTTTTATAGCTTTAAACGCTTAGTCACATTTTAATTCATCAAGCAATTTCTTCATATCTTTTGGCATTTCGCCTTGCACTTGAATTATTTGTTTGCTCACTGGGTGAGTGAAATTCATCTCAAAACAGTGCAGCGCTTGATGCGAAAGTTTTCCGCTTTTTTCACCATACATATCATCACCATAAAGTGGTGAATCAAGATGAGCAAAATGCACACGGATTTGATGAGTTCTGCCAGTTTCGAGGTTGATTTTTAGTAACGAAAAATTTTCGCCACTGCTGATAACTTCATAATGTGTCACAGCCCTGTCGCCTCTTTGGTCAACACAGCGATGTGTTTTTGGTGGCGCTGGGCGATAAATTGGAGCGTTGATTGTGCCGTTTTCTTCAAATTTTTTGCTCGCTATTGCAAGATAAGTTTTTTCGATTTCACCGGATAAACTTGCTGCAATGTAAGGATTTAAAGCGCAAAGCACCAAGCCTGATGTCCCCCTATCAAGTCTGCCAATTGCCCTAAATGAAGTGGGTTTTCCTTTGGTGCTGAGATAACCGAGCACCGCATTCATTAAGGTGTTGCCTTGATTGTTTCGTGTTTCGTGAATTGGCATTGTTGGTGGCTTATTGACGATTAAAATGTCATCATCTTCATAAACCACGTCTAAATTTTCGTCAGTTGTATCGACCAAAATTTCAACATCTGGCATATTTATTGTGATTTTATCCCCAGTTTTAACCTTGTCAATCGTGCGAATGTGTTCGCCATTGCACTGCATTCCGTTTTCAACACGTTTGAGCGTTTTAATCAGTCTTGAGGACATCTTAACTTCTGATTTAAGAAAGTGAAGCAGCGGTTTATCGTTGAACTTTTCAGTAACTTCGAAATTGATTGAGCGCATTGTTTTGTTCGTCACTTTGAGCTGCTTTTGCAAGCAAAGCACCGCAACTTCCTTTCCATAAATTTGATTAACATTTAATTGATAGCACTCAGCTTTGTCGTACCTTTTTTGCGGTTAACCGCAAAAAATTGTACCGCCCCAAAATCACATTTTGCTGATTTCGTTTGCGTGAGTGTCGAGAAGGATTTTCTTTTGAGTCCAAAGTTTTTCAGAAAGATCGACATAATAAGTGTGTGGATTTTCGAAACGCTTCACTTCTTCCCACAAAGTTTCAATTTGTGCTTGACAATAATCACGAATTTCATCGATTTCTGGGTTAACATACACACGTTTTCCCTTTTCGAAGATTGGCACTAAAAGCTCCTTAGCGGTGAAATTTGTTACCATGTGACGTTTCCAAGTGTAGTTAGGGTCGAAGATTTCATAATCTTTTGTGTCGTCAATTGTTTCATCTTGAAGAGTGATAACATCGGCGATAGCCTTGTTTGTGTCGTTATCAAAAAGTCGATAAACTTTTTTTGCGCATGGAGTTGTGATTTTTTGCACGTTTTCGCTGAGCTTGATTCTTGGCACTGGCACACCATTTTCTTCAACAGCAACGATTTTATAAACTCCACCAAAAATTGGCGCAGATGTTGCAGTGATCAATCTTTCACCAATACCGAATGAATCAACTTGCGCACCTTGAGAAATCATGTCACGGATAATTTTTTCATCAAGTGAGTTACTCGCAACGATTTTGCAATCTTCAAATCCTGCTGCATCGAGCATTTTTCTTGCTTTTTTTGAGATGTATGTGATGTCACCACTGTCGATTCTGATGCCTTTTGGTCTGTGTCCAAGTGGCAAAATAACCTCGTTAAACACTTTGATAGCGTTTGGTATACCTGATTTTATAACGCTGTATGTATCAACTAATAAGGTGCAATTATCTGGATATTGAGTTGCGTATGTGTGGAAAGCTTCATATTCGTTTGAAAAAAGTTGCACCCAACTGTGAGCCATTGTTCCAACTGCTGGCACATCATAATCTCTTTCAGCGATCGTGCAAGCGGTTGCATCACAACCGCCAATGTAGGCAGCTCGAGCGCCATAAACCGCACCATCATAACCTTGAGCACGTCTTGAACCAAACTCCATAACTGTGCGATTTCCAGCGGCACGTTTGAGTCTGTTTGACTTTGTTGCAATAAGTGTTTGGTGGTTGATTGTGAGAAGAACCATAGTTTCAATGAGTTGAGCCTCAATAACTGGCCCTTTAACCACAACAATTGGCTCGCTTGGGAAGATTGGAGTTCCCTCAGGAATTGCCCAAACATCGCAGTTGAATGTGAAGTTTTTGAGATACTCTAAAAACTCCTTTGACATTCCTTTTTTATTTAGTAACTCTAAGTCCTCGTCAGTGAAGCGAAGATTTTCGAGATAGTCGATGAGCTGACGAAGTCCTGCCATGATAGCGAAGCCACCATCGTCTGGAACTCTTCTGAAAAACATATCAAAGTAAACGATTTTATCTTGCATACCATTTGCAAAATATCCGTTTGCCATTGAAAGTTCGTAAAAATCCATCAGCATTGTTAAATTTCTGTCTTTTAAAGTGTTACCCATGATGTTGTCCTATGCAAAAATTAGCTAAGTAATATTTGCATGCCTTTCTTAAAATAATTGTTGTGTGTATGCATTGTAAATATATATTTGTTGTTATAATTACCTATAAGAAATATAAACTCTTTTCCAGTCTTTTTAAGCAAAGTTTAAAAAAAGTTTAAAAAAAAATTTATATATTGCGCTTTTTTTAAAAAAATGTTCTTTATTTTTTATATATATGAGTCGTTTATAAGGCATGTGTTGATTAATTATTTTACGTTTTTGTGCACTTTGCATAAAAATAAATTGATAATTCCTCTTAAAAAACGCAGATTTTTAACGAATGTTGTTATATAGATAACAAGCAAATCTTGACATTTTTATTGTTTTATGTTAACATTTGTCTATGATGTTACCTCTTTTAAGAGAGGATTATAAGAAAAAATTTTAAAAATATGTAAAAAGGGTGGGAAAAGTGAGAATACGCAAACAGGAATTGGGGAAAAGAAACATAGTTGGGGCAAAAATCGAGGCTAGAAGAAAAAGCTTAGGCATGAAGCAAATTGAATTGCTCACACGGCTTCAAGTTAAAGGCATCGAACTAACTGCATCGGGGCTTTCAAAATTAGAGGGGCAACTTCGCTGCGTTAATGACTATGAATTAGTTGCAATTGCCGAAATTTTAGGAGTTACCATTAACTGGTTAGTCGCTCCTGAGGAAAATGAGTCAGTGAAAGAAAATGAAATGGTTTCTTCTCAATTAATCTGAGAGATCTAGGTGTAAAAATTTCAAGATTAAAAGATTATCTCAAAATTTTAAAAAGCTGCAAAGTGATGTAAAATCATTTTGTGGCTTTTTTTCTTGTCTGTTTTCCTTGCTGACTTGAAAATTCATAACAGTTAATGATTAGTTTTCTTCTTATATGATTGCCGCAATTTTATTTTTTATATAACTACTAATTTATATGTGAAATTATGTTTCATTATCTAATTTAAAAAGCAATTGTGGGGTTAGACATTTTTGGCGGTAAACCGCCAAAAATTGTACTGCCCATTAAAAAGCTTTAAGCTAAGTTTTCTAATTCGAGTTGCCACATTTTTGCGCTTGCATCACTTGGCATTCTCAAATCACCTCTTGGTGAAATGCAAATGCTGCCCACTTTCACGCCATCAGGCAAACAACTGCGTTTGAATTGTTGCGAGAAGAAACGCCAATAAAAAGTTTTGAGCCATTTCAAAATAAATTCATCTGTGAAGTCGTCTTCGAAAGCACGCTTTGCAAGATGATAAATCTTTGCTGGCGAAAAGCCAAATCTAAGCACGTAATACATGAAAAAGTCGTGAAGAGCGTATGGTCCAACGATTGACTCGGTTTCTTGAGCAATTTCGCCTTTTTCATCTGGTGGCAAAAGCTCTGGGCTAATTGGCGTATCTAAAATATCACTAAGCACAGCTGAGCTTGATTCGAAAAGGTTAAACTCAATAACGCTATCGATGAGCCAGCGAACCAAGGTTTTTGGAATGCTCGAATTGACTGAATACATGCTCATATGGTCGGCGTTATATGTGCACCAACCAAGGGCGAGTTCGCTCAAATCGCCAGTGCCCACAACTAAACCGCCCACATTGCCAGCAAAATCCATGAGAACTTGAGTTCTTTCTCTTGCCTGCACATTTTCATAGGTGAGGTCTAAAGTTTTGCCATCGTGACCGATATCTTTGAAGTGGTTAATGCACGCATCTTTTATGCTTATTTCGTGAGTTGTGATGCCAAGTTGTTTCATCAGCTCATGCGAATTGTTGTAGGTTCTTTTCGATGTGCCAAAGCAAGGCATTGTGATTCCTATAACTTCGCTAACATCTTTATTTAGCTCTTTGACCGCTTGCACGCTAACCAAAAGCGCCAAAGTTGAATCTAAGCCGCCCGAAACTCCAATAACAGGTTTACAGCCAGTTTTTTCAAGTCTTTTCTTAAGACCAGCAACTTGCATTGCAAATATTTCTTGACATCTGCTAATTCTATCTTGTTTTGTTTGCGGTACAAAAGCAAGTTTGTTGAGGTGATAAAGTTCACCTATATTTTTATATTCGTTTTGCGTTCTAATTTGAATTTTTTTGCATTTTAGCAAAGCACCATAAACGCTTGCACAATCTGCGAAAGTCTTGTTTTTTCTTCTGTCGGCTTTAATTTTTCCGATGTCTAAATCTTGTACAAGTAAATAATCATTATCAACTATTTTTTTGTTTTGCGCTAATACACTGCCATTTTCTGCTATTATGCTATGCCCACTAAACACCAAATCAGTTGTTGATTCGTTTGCACCAGCGCTGCAATAAACATAAGCGGCAATATTTGAGCCAGATTGCCCAGTTACTAGCTGCTTTCTATATTCCGATTTTGCAATAGTTTCGTTACTAGCTGAAAGGTTAAACAAAATATGAGCACCACTTAAAGCTTGAAAATTGCTTGGAGGAATAGCAGTCCACAAGTCCTCACAAATTTCAACACCGAAATTAACTTCGTTATCAAGCTTAAACACAAGATTGTTTCCCAGTTCAATTGGCTTTGTACAATCTGAAATACCGAGTTCAAATTCACTTGTTTGTTCAATTTCAAGCTCTACCGCTGAAGAAAACCAGCGTTTTTCGTAAAACTCATTTGTGTTTGGAACGAAAGTCTTAACAGCAATGCCTTGAATTTTTCCGCCTTGAATAACAACACCGCAATTGTAAAGTCCATCATCAATATTTAAAGGAGCGCCAACGATGATTGTCACATTTAAATTTTCACTATGCTTAGCAATAGCTTTAAGCGCTTTTATTGACTCGTTTATCAAAGTTTGTTGAAAGAACAAATCGGCGCAAGTGTAACCAGTTATTGCCAACTCTGGGAAAGCTAAAATTTCAACGTTTTGAGCTGCTGCTTCATCTATTTTTTCTATAATTTTTTTGAGGTTATATTCAACATTTGCAACATCAACATTTGGCACAGCTGTTGCAACTTTTATATAATCGTACATAATTACCCTCCAATTAGTTTTATTTCAATAATATTATTATACTTGCATATTCAATATTTATCAAGTTAAATGAGTGATTTTTTTAAAAAACATGCTAAAACTTTGATAATTAAACAAAACAGAAAAATAGAGCAATCGCTTTACTGAAAAATTCAGTGGCGATTGCTCTTTAATTTAACTTATTCTGAAATTTCTGCGCCTAAAGCTAATGCTAATTCATCTAAATCAACAGTTTCTTCTTTTTCTGTTTCCAAAGCAACACCGTTTTTAGTGATTTGAACATCTGCATAGCACTTCATGCCAGTACCTGATGGTAAGAGTTTACCGATGATAACGTTTTCTTTAAGACCGAGAAGTGGATCGACTTTACCCTTGATAGCTGCATCTGTGAGAACCTTAGTGGTTTCTTGGAATGATGCTGCTGAAAGGAATGAGTCTGTTGCAAGCGAAGCCTTAGTGATACCCATGAGAACAGGTACACATGTAGCAAGGTTTGGCTCAACACCTTCTTCTTCAGCTTTTGCGATAATTTCGTCATTTGCCTTACGTAAATCTCTCTTATCAACGATTGATTCAGGGAGGAGCAAGGTGTCACCAGCTTCGTCAATTCTGATTTTCTTCATCATTTGACGAACGATAACTTCGATATGCTTATCATTGATATCAACACCTTGAGTACGATAAGTTTGTTGAACTTGACTGATGAGGTAATCGTGAACAGCATTAACGCCAAGAACTGCGAGCACTTCTTTTGGATCTGCTGAACCCTCTGTCATTGGTTCACCTTTATTAATGAATTGACCTTCTGAAACTCTTGCACGAGAGCCGAATGTGAGTAAATATTCTTTTTTCTCGCTATTTTCAGGGTTAGTTACAACGATGTGTGGATTTTTCTTGATTGTTTCAAATGAAACCACACCATCAATTTCACTAAGCATTGCAAGTGTTTTAGGTTTTCTTGCTTCAAAGAGTTCTTCAACACGAGGAAGACCTTGTGTGATATCCGCACCTGATGCAACACCACCAGTATGGAAAGTTCTCATTGTGAGCTGTGTACCAGGTTCACCGATTGATTGAGCTGCGATGATACCAACTGCTTCACCGACCATAACTGGTTTACCAGTTGCAAGGTCAGCACCATAACATTTGATACAAGCGCCGTGAGCTGAGTTACAAGTGAGAAGTGATCTGATTGTGATACGTCTAAACTGACTAGCCTCTTCTTTACTCATGCCATTTTCCATTGCAGCATCTTGTTTAGAAGTGAGGTAAGCATCAATTGTGTCTGCATCTGATTCACTAATCATTGTGTCTTTATCCATGATAACTTCGCCTGTTTCATCATTAACGAGAGTTTCAAGGAGGTATCTACCTCTAAGTCTTTCTGCTAATGGTTCGAGAACACGGTTTCCGTCCATAACATCGTAAACAACAAGACCTTC
This sequence comes from Clostridia bacterium, assembly GCA_044426265.1. Taxonomy (GTDB): domain Bacteria; phylum Bacillota; class Clostridia; order Oscillospirales; family Acutalibacteraceae; genus UBA6857. The sequence continues at coordinate 14,838 of JAWXUR010000006.1, read as the reverse complement.
GGCACAGCCGCAATCTTCTTCACGAATGATAACATCTTGTGAAACGTCAACAAGACGACGAGTAAGGTAACCTGAATCGGCAGTACGAAGAGCTGTATCTGCAAGACCTTTACGAGCACCACGAGAAGAGATGAAGTATTCTTGTACGTTCAAGCCTTCACGATAGTTAGCTCTGATTGGAACTTCGATTGTTTTACCAGCAGTATTTGCGATAAGTCCACGCATACCAGCAAGTTGACGAAGCTGACTTTCAGAACCACGAGCACCAGAGTCAAGCATCATATAAATTGGGTTGAATTTGTCAAAGTTTTCTGTGAGAGCATTTGCAACGTTTGTTGTACAAGTGTCCCAAGCCTTAAGAACTTGACGTGAACGGTCTTGGTTACTTAAAAGACCACGGTTAAATTTGCGGTTGATTTCATCAACGTAATCCTCAGTGTCTTGAAGGATTTGCTTTTTAGCCTCTGGAATTGTTGCATCAACAACAGCAACAGTGATACCAGATTTTGTTGAATATCTATAACCTTGATTTTTAACTTTATCAAGCACGTCAGCTGTGATAGCTGTGCCATGTACGTTAATACATTTAGCGATAACTTGACCTAAGAGCTTTTTGTTAACTAAGCCTTCAACTTCAAGGCGGAACATATTTTCTTCCTTAGTTCTATCAATGAAGCCTAAATCTTGAGGTATTGATTCGTTAAAGATAACTTTACCGAGTGTTGTTTCAATGATTTTTGAAACTTTTTCGCCATCAATTTCTTTTGTCATGCGGATTTTAATCATAGCATGAAGGTCGATGATTTTCTCATCGTATGCCATGTATGCCTCATCAACATCACGGAAAACTTTGCCCTCGCCCTTAACACCTGGTTTAACAAGTGTCATGTAGTAAGAACCAAGAACCATATCTTGAGTAGGTACGGCAACTGGTTTACCATCTGATGGTTTTAAGAGGTTGTTTGCTGCAAGCATTAAGAAACGAGCCTCAGCTTGAGCTTCTGCAGAAAGAGGAACGTGAACAGCCATTTGGTCACCATCGAAGTCAGCGTTGAAAGCTGTGCAAACGAGTGGGTGAAGTTTGATAGCCTTGCCTTCAACAAGAACTGGTTCAAATGCTTGAATACCGAGTCTGTGAAGTGTTGGCGCACGGTTGAGCATAACTGGGTGATCTTTGATAACAATCTCAAGAGCATCCCAAACGCATTTTTCTTGGCGGTCAACTGTTTTTCTTGCAGTTTTGATGTGTGTTGCAGCGCCTGTTTCAACAAGACGTTTCATAACGAAAGGTTTGAAGAGTTCAAGAGCCATTTCTTTTGGTAAACCACATTGATAAAGTTTAAGTTCAGGACCAACAACGATAACTGAACGGCCAGAATAGTCAACACGTTTACCCAAAAGGTTTTGACGGAAACGACCTTGTTTACCTTTAAGCATATCTGTAAGTGATTTAAGAGGTCTGTTGTTTGGCCCAGTTACTGGACGACCACGACGACCATTATCGATAAGAGCATCAACTGCTTCTTGAAGCATTCTCTTTTCGTTTCTTACAATGATGCTAGGTGAGCCGATTTCGATGAATTTTTTAAGACGGTTATTTCTGTTAATAACACGGCGATAAAGATCATTTAAATCTGATGTTGCAAAGCGTCCACCATCGAGTTGAACCATTGGTCTGATGTCTGGTGGGATAACTGGAACAACATCCATGATCATCCATTCAGGTCTGTTGCCTGAAGCTTTGAATGATTCAACAACTTCAAGTCTTTTAAGAATACGTGTTCTTTTTTGACCTGTTGCTGTTGCAAGTGCCTCTCTTAACTCATCGTTAAGAACAGGGATATCGATTTCGCTTAAAAGACGTTTGATAGCCTCAGCGCCCATGCCTACTTCGAAAGTTTCATCGTTGTAGTAGTATTCTTTGATATCATCATATTGCTTTTCAGTGATAGTTTGACATCTTTTAACGTTTGGCACTGTGCCTGGATTGATAACAACATAGTCTGCAAAATAAAGAACTCTTTCAAGATCTCTTGGTGAAATATCTAAGATAAGACCCATTCTTGATGGGATACCCTTAAAGTACCAAATGTGAGAAACTGGAGTTGCAAGCTCGATGTGACCCATACGTTCACGTCTAACTTTTGCCTTTGTTATTTCAACGTGGCAGCGTTCGCAGATTTTGCCCTTGTGGCGGATACGTTTGTATCTACCACAGTGACATTCCCAGTCTTTAAGAGGTCCAAAGATTTTTTCACAGAAAAGTCCATCATTTTCAGGTTTCAAAGTTCTGTAGTTTATAGTTTCAGGCTTTGTTACTTCACCATGTGACCACTCTCTGATTTTCTCAGGCGAAGTCAGACCGATTTTGATTGATTCAAAGGTTATATTTTCCATAAATTTAAGTCAGCCCTTTCCTTGATTTATATTAATAAAAAAGTTAATTACATATTATCTTCATCTGGTACGAAACCATTATCGAAGCTTGCATCATTAACTGTTGGATTCATTTGAGCGAAATACTCATCGTAATCAAAGGTTTCATCGTCATCAGATTTTTCAACTGGGTCTAAACCTAAGTCTAAATCTAATTCTAAATCTAATTCAACATCATCTGATTCGTCTAAGTCTAAGTCTAAGCCCAAGTCTAAGTCAAGGTCAGCATCTAAGTCGTCGCCTAAATCTAAGTCCATGTCTAAGTCTAAATCAGATTCTTCATCTGCATCAATTTCTTCAAATGCAGCAGCTTTAGCGCTATCTTGAGCATCTTTTTTGCGATCCATTTTGTGAAGTGACATTCCATCATCTGCATCAAGGTTTTGTTTAAGATCAATTTCTTCATCGTTGCAGTCAAGCACTTTAATGTCAAGACCGAGAGATTGAAGTTCTTTGATTAAAACTTTGAATGATTCAGGAACACCAGACTTAGGAACGTTATCGCCATTAACGATAGCTTCATAAGTTTTAACACGACCAACAACGTCATCAGATTTAACTGTGAGGATTTCTTGAAGAGTGTAAGCTGCGCCGTAAGCTTCAAGAGCCCAAACTTCCATCTCACCGAAACGTTGACCACCAAATTGAGCTTTACCGCCGAGTGGTTGTTGAGTAACAAGTGAATAAGGGCCAGTTGAACGAGCATGCATTTTATCATCAACAAGGTGATGGAGTTTGAGGAAGTACATAACACCTACTGTTACATCTTCGTCAAATTTTTCGCCTGTACGTCCGTCTGTGAGTGTTGATTTACCATTTTCGTTGATATCAGCGAGCTTGAGAGCTTCTCTGATGTCATCTTCGTGAGCACCATCGAAAACAGGTGTCATGATTTTCCAGCCGAGTTCACGGCAAGCAAAACCGAGGTGAACCTCGAGAACTTGACCGATGTTCATACGAGATGGAACGCCGAGTGGGTTGAGCACGATGTCAAGAGGTGTGCCGTCTTTGAGGAAAGGCATATCTTCTTGAGGAAGTACACGAGAAACAACACCCTTATTACCATGACGACCAGCCATTTTATCGCCCACTTGAATCTTGCGTTTTTGAGCAATGTAGCAGCGTACAACCTTGTTAACACCAGGGTTGAGTTCGTCTGAGTTTTCTCTTGTAAATTCTTCAACTTTAACGATGATACCATATTCACCATGAGGAACTCTAAGTGATGTGTCACGTACTTCACGAGCTTTTTCGCCAAAGATTGCTCTGAGGAGTCTTTCTTCAGCTGTGAGCTCGGTTTCACCCTTAGGTGTAACTTTACCAACTAAGATGTCGCCTGAATGAACTTCAGCACCAACTCTGATGATACCACGCTCATCAAGGTCTTTAAGTGCGTCACCAACATTAGGGATATCGTTTGTGATTTCTTCAGGTCCGAGCTTTGTATCTCTTGCTTCAAGCTCATATTTTTCGATGTGAATTGATGTGTAAACATCATCACGAACTAATTTTTCGTTGATTAAAACAGCATCTTCGTAGTTATAACCTTCCCAAGTCATGAAACCGATAAGGGCATTTTTACCAAGGCTGATTTCGCCGCCATCTGTTGATGGGCCGTCAGCAAGGAGCTGTCTGTCTTCGATTTTTTCGCCAACTTTAACGATTGGTTTTTGGTTAATACAAGTACCTTGGTTAGAACGCATAAATTTGATTAAGTTATAAGTATCGATAACGTTTTCGCCATCTCTCATAATCTCAATTTTTTCTGCACTAACGTAAGTTACTGTACCTGCATGGTGAGCAAGAACGCAAACGCCTGAGTCAGTCGCTGCCTTGTATTCCATACCAGTACCAACCATTGGTGAATCTGTTGTTAAAAGTGGCACAGCTTGACGCTGCATGTTTGAACCCATGAGAGCACGGTTTGCGTCATCGTTTTCAAGGAAAGGAATGAGCGCAGTCGCAACTGAAACAAGGGCTTTTGGAGAAACGTCCATGTAATCAACTCTTGAAGGGTCGATTTCAAGGAATTCGTCACGATATCTAGCGTTAACTTTGTTACGTACGAAATAGTTATCTTCTGTGAGTTGTTCATTAGCTTGAACAACGATGTATTCATCTTCAACATCGGCAGTCATGTATTCATAATTTGGCTCAACATAACCTGTTTCTTTATTAACAGGACGAAGAGGAGCTTCGATGAAACCATACTTGTTAATTCTTGAGAAACAAGCGAGGTATGAGATAAGACCGATGTTAGGACCTTCTGGTGTTTCGATAGGGCACATTCTACCATAGTGAGAATAGTGAACGTCACGAACGTCAAATCCAGCACGATCTCTTGAAAGACCGCCAGGGCCCAGAGCTGAAAGTCTACGTTTATGAGTAAGCTCAGCAAGTGGGTTATTTTGATCCATGAATTGTGAAAGTGGTGATGAACCGAAGAACTCTCTAACAGCTGCGATAACAGGACGTGTGTTGATGAGAGCTTGAGGAGTAACCTTCTCATTTTCAGTTGCTTGAAGAGTCATTCTTTCTTTAACAACTCTTTCCATTCTTGAAAAACCAACACGGAATTGGTTTTGAAGAAGTTCACCAACGCTTCTGATACGGCGATTGCCGAGGTGATCGATGTCATCTGCACGACCAACACCACTAGCTAAGCAGTTAAGGTAGTTGATTGAAGCTAAGATGTCATCAACAACGATGCTTTTTGGCACGAGTTGATCTGAGTTTGTTTCAATATATTCAAGAGCTTCTTGTTTGCTCATTTCGCCAACTTGCTCTAAAAGCTCCATAAGGTAAGTGTAACGAACGTATTCGTTAACGCCAGTGCCTTCGAGCTCTTCTCTAGTCATATCAGCAAAGATTGTTTGAATATATGGGAGCATATCAACCATTTGGTTAGATATGATTTTAACTGGTTCTTCCTCGGTTTCAACGTGAACATAAGCCACTTTTGCACCAGCTTGCTCGATTTCGATTGCACGTTGTTTTGAAACAACTTCGCCCTCTTCGGCAATGATTTCACCAGTGATTTCATTGATGATTGGAGCAGCAAGTTTAAAGCCACGAATTCTATCAGCAATTGAAAGTTTTTTGTTGTATTTATATCTACCTACTCTTGAAATATCATAGCGGTGCTCATCAAAGAACATATTTTGGATATGTGTTTGAGCATTTGCAATGTTTGGTGGCTCGCCCGGACGAAGTTTTTTGTAAACCTCAATGAGAGCCTCTTCGGTTGTTTTGGTTGTATCTTTTTCAAGAGAAGCTTCGATTCTTGCGTCATGTCCGAAATATTCACGGATTTTTTCGTCTGAATCGAGTCCTAAAACACGGATAAATGTTGTGATAGGTAATTTTCTGTTTTTATCAATACGAACATAAAACAAATCATTTTGATCAGTTTCATATTCAAGCCATGCACCACGGTTAGGAATAATTGTTGTTGTAAACAATTTTTTACCCGTTACGTTGTGTGTCATGCCATAATAAACACCAGGAGAACGAACGAGTTGAGAAACGATAACACGTTCAGCACCGTTGATGATGAAAGTTCCGCTATCTGTCATGAGTGGGAAATCGCCCATGTAAACTTCACTTTCTTTTATGTCGCCTGTTGCTTTGTTGTGAAGTCTTGCAGTCACACGCATAGGCGCAGCGTATGTTGCATCTCTTTCTTTACACTGCCTAACAGTGTATTTAGGTTTATCAGCCATTGTGTAGTTCACGAAATTCAAAACGAGATTCTCGCTGTGATCTGTGATACTTGCAACGTCTTTTAAAACCTCTTTTAAGCCGAAATCAAGAAACCATTGATAGGAATCTTTTTGCACTTGTATAAGGTTTGGCATTTGCATGATCTCTGTGATCTTACCAAAACTCTTACGAGTGTTAGGGCCTTGTTTAACATCGGTAACATTAACCATTAACTTATCACTCCATGTCTTTAAAAATTTGTCTTTGCTTTGTTGTTTGCTATTTCACTGCAAATCCTTGCAGAATTTTTTTTATGAAAACTATTGACTTTTTGCTGTATAAATGTTAATATGCAATTAAGGTAAGGCAGATGCCCTACGAACCAAAAAGGCACAAAAACACATTATATGTCTAGCCAGTATAACATATATAAATTTTGATGTCAAGTCCTTTTGCGTCTATTTTCTTGAAAATATGCAAAAGTTTTCAAAATATTTTCAAATCTTGCTCTTTTAGCAAGGTTTTTTCTTTTTTTGCGTACATCGCTACGCTTACCACCAAAATTAAAGCCGAGATATTAGCATTAAATTTGCTAATATCTCGGCTTGTTTTTTTATTCGGATTTTGCGTTTTGACGGTTTTTGTTAATATTTGACCCTAAAAACACTCGGCAAGGTTGATTTAAAGTTTGAAATTGCATTTTTATTCTATCAACGTATCTGCGTTTTCATCTGCTGATGTTGAACTATCTTGAGAGTCATTTGAAGTGGTGTCTATTCCCTCTTCACCGGTGTCACTCGACTCTGTTTCCTCGTCCATTAAATCGTCTGCACCATCGCTCGCATCTTCCATTAAGTCATCAGCTCCGTCTGTGAGTGCGTTTTTAGCATCGCTCCACGCTGTTTTAATTCTATCCACAAAGTCGTCCCACATTAGCGAGCCTGAAGAGTATTCAGAAAGTGAGGAGTTGAAGTTTGTTTTAAACTCGTCTGTGAAAGTTGTGTGAGTCCAAGGTATGCTTGTCACGTTTTCCTTTTCGAGGTGTCGATAAATTTCGCTTGAGAGTGGGTCATCTATTCTTTCATCTTCATCAAAGCTTGAAAATGCAGCTGTGAACTCGAGTTCTTCACTCATAAAACGCTTGCCCTCTTCGCTAGTAATTAACCACTCTAAAAACTCGATTGATGCTGTTTGAGCTTCTTCACTAGCTTTTGAGTTTATCACAAAATAGCTTTCACTGCCAACGCTCAAGCCCCAGTTCTCTTCGTCTTGTGCACCCATGTAAATTGGCATCATTTTGAGCTTATCTTCGCTGACTACATTGCCATCTATTGAGTTAATTTCTTCCCAAGCTTTGCTATCGCCAAGCATCATTGCAGCTTCACCAAGAGCAAAATCTGAGTACGCTGTGCTAATGCTTGCAGTGTCAGAACTAGTTTCGGTTGCGGTGGAGTTTGAGCTGTACAAATCAAAGAAATTCTTGAAATTATCGCCATATGAAAACTCGATTTCATCGCTTCCCATTGATGCAGAGTTGTAATCGTCAAAATCCTCACTATCGCCAAACTCGAGATACATTGAAATGCCTGAAAGGTGGTCTGTCCAGCTGGTGTCGCCCTCATCAAATGAAGTTGCAGCAAAAACTCCTGAAATTTCAAGTTCTTCGGTGAAGTTTTGCATATCTTCGGCAACTATTTTGAGCTTGTCGTAGGAGTTAATTTCATCAACTGTGTTAACCTCTGTTTGGCGGTTTTCAAGGGCAAAATATCTATCGAAAATCTCTTCGTTATAAATAATGCCGTACGCTTCAAGGTCGAGCGGTATGCCGTAAACTTCCCCACCCATGCTAAGCGCTAGGTCGCTACTGCTAAGGTAGGAATAAAGATCGGTCGTTGAAAGTTCGAGGGCGGAATCTTTTAGCGTATCAAGGCTTGAATATCCATCAACTTCATAAATCGTTGGGACTTCCTCATTTTTGAGTTCATCAGTTAAATCGTCCATGTAGGTTTCGCCATTGCCACCAACAACTTTAACTTTAATGCCTGTTTCGGCTTCGTACCGCTCGGCGATAGCCATGTAAACATCTTCAAGCTCATTTCGTGAGGCGTACAGATAAACGAGAGTTTCCTCGTCGTTTTGCTCATCTTCGCTGGTGCTGATTAAGTCGCTTTCTAAATCCATGTCTTCTTCGGCATTGCACGCTACAAAGCTAAATAATAGCAAACAAGCTAAACAAATTGAGATAATTTTTTTCATAAAAGACCTCCAATAAAATAATGTAAGTAATATGTGCGTTTTCGCTTCATATTATATTTTATTTTTAGCTTATTTTTTGATGTTTATGCAATTAGATTGATTTTTTTCAAATTTTGAATGTAAGTTAACTTGTTATGGGGTTTAAACGCAAGTGCAATTTTTTGAATTACAGTTGTTTTTGAAGCCTTGCTTACACCCTGTTGATATAGTGAAAGCTGTTCTCGATGTGGTCGACTCGAATTTTTAAACTCAAAAATTTTCATGCGTAGTGACGAATTTAACGGCAACGCTTTTGAAGTTTAGCGTTGCCGTTGACAGTTATTCAATTGAGATTGCGCTAAATTGCGAAGAAATCATTTGCCACAGTGCAAACGAAAAGTTTTATAAGCTGGTGCTAAACATAGATAAACTTAGCCTATCGCATGAAGATCAGTTTAGCTTATGGGCAAAGTTTAGCTTCAGTGGCATCTTGAAGCGAGCTAATTAAAACTCACGAATTAATCAATCAAGTTCAGCGTTTTGCTTGCACTCCTCAGCTTTATCAAGCGTTTTTTGATTTTCGTTCATATCTGATTCAAGTTCTTCAGCTGCTTCTTTACCTGCCGTATATGTAGTTGTATAATCAATCATAGTATCCCTAATTTTAGAAAAATCCAACACTTCATTTGCTCCTATGTAATCTCCTGCTTCTAACAATTTATAAGCCCGCTTTTGTTCAGGTAGGAGGTCACATTTTGTTGTGTTTTTAGCTAATTCAAGCATAGCGTTAAAAATATCTTCTCTATAATCATCTATCTGCTTTTGTTTTTCTTCTAATTGAGTTTGTATTTTCTGAACTAAATCTCGAGATTCTCCTGTCTTTAGTTCGTCATGATCCTGCATAGCTTGCTTTTGCTCCGCTATTAAAGCATCAAACTCATTTCGAAGATTTTTCAAAGCTTCATTTCTTGATATACTTTGTAAGTTTGTGGCTAAAGCAACTTCTTCGCCCTCAACTTCAATTTTATCTTCATAATATTTTGCTGAAACACCACTATCTAAAGTGATAAGATTCAATAAAATTCTGCATTTTAAATCTTCAACTTCACTATATTCACTATAATAATGATTTAATGTTTGATCTAAAAACTGCATGAACTCCACAACATCATCTGATTTGTTTTCGCCAGTTTTAAAATAAGTTGCAAGAAGTGGTTTTTCATTAATCTCAAACTTCTTGAATGCTTGGTCGAAATAAGCCTTATCTTCTTCCACCATTTTTTCGCTGGTAACTAAAAACAACATTTCGCTGTTTTCGAATGTTTCTTGCGAAAATTCAATTTCAGATCCTGTTTTAAAAAGTTTCAACTTAACTTGACGACCCTTAGATTGATAAATTTTGTTAAGATGCTGAGTTAGTGCTGAAATTGCTAAGCGTTCTTGTTCAAGCTCTTCATTGCCTGCTGCCAAAAAAATTGTGATGTTATTCATTGGATTTTATCTCCTTTTTATTTTAGCTGTTTTAATAATTATAACATATTTAAAACAACAATGCAATACTTTTTGTGACAACATTAAAAAAGGCAGAAGTTTTATCACTTCCACCTTTTTATCTATTTACTTAAATTCATATTGAAATTAAGCGTCTTTTTCTTCTGTTACAGCTGTTTCTTCAACAGGTTTTTTCTTTCTGTGAATAACGAAGCGGCTGAGTGGATATGTCCAAAGAGTTGGGATTGTCATAACGATTAATTTAACCACCATGTTAACTAAGCCACTCATGTAACCAGCGTTTTCTAAAAGTGTGCTCAGGTATGAGCCGAGCCATGTGTTTACGATGATTGTGAAAACAACCATGAGTGCATAAAGGAAGGTTGAAAGAGCCACATTTGCATTTGATTGGAATGTGAGCTTTCTGTTCATTATGTATGCTGCTGCATAACCGATGATTGCTGAGAAAAGGTATGAATAAAAATAACCTTGATACTCTATGCCTAAGAAAGTGAAAAATGCGTTATCTGTAACTGGAACACTGTTGAGTGAAACGAAGATTACATAGTATAAAAGTGCATAAACGCCCATTTCAAGAATTGATGTGCTTGCGCCTGTGAATGCAAATTTTGCAAACTTCCAGATTTCTGCGTATTTTTCTGTGAATGCTTTGATTTTTGTGTTGTCAGCCATTGTTGTTTTCCTCCGTTAAATTAAATTAGTGATTGCCCAAGCAGCTGCGCCAACAACGCATAAACCGCCTAAAACATTACGTGCTAAAATTATTGCCGCATCTTTGCTTGCTGGGAAGTGTCTAAATATGAAATCCTTGACAGGCTTATCAAGTTTATTTCCGCAAAGAGTTTTAAATTCAACTGTTCTTGTTTCGTACTTGCGTACGTCAGCCTCGTCAAATTCAAAAATTCTCACACCACGGTGAACTCCGTTACCATATTCGTTAAAACCTGCACTTTGGGTGAAGCCTAAATCGATGCCCTCAAGAGTGCCAACGAAACTGTTTTTGTGGTCGTGTCCCACGTACATCGCAAAAACATCGCCTTTTTCTTTGAGAGTTTCAAACTCACCAGTGTTTACATCTGGAATTGATGGTGGTTCAAGAAGAATGTCACCCTCACGGCAAGTGTCGCCCAAAACGTACCACTGATTTTTATGTGTTCTATAAGCTCTCATTGCACCTTTAGCTGTGCGTTTAACTTGCTTGAGTACATCAAAATATTCAAAAATTGGAATATGTTGAAACACCATTGATGGCACATATTCATCGCCGTTTTCACCTTTGAGCTTTTCTCTAAGTGTTTTATACCACTCAAGTTGAGGTTCATAAACTGGCTCATAACCATTTTTTTGGTCTGTGCCTGAATCTAATAAGTATAAATTAAGTGCAGTTTTATCGCCCTCACTCGCTTTAATTTCAACATTGAAGTTAACTGAGCCGTCTATGTATGAAACATTTTCAGCGGTGAAGCCTGAAATTTTTGCGTAAATATCTTCAAATTGGTCTTTATTGCTAACGCCAACTTGTCTGTCATGATTGCCAAAAGTGACAGCAAAAGGTATGCCAAGTGCCACGATTTCTTCCATGAATTTATCGATAGTCACCTTAATTGCAGCTTCAAGCTCTGCGCCTTTGCCTTTATATGAAATACCATAACCTTTGATTTGGTCGCCTGTTAAAACAACTAAATCTGGTTTTTCGCTGTGAATTGCTTTTTTAAGCAGATTAACAGTGTCAATCGAGATGTTTGGAACTTCTTGAATATCTGCAATTTGCATTATTTTAAACTTTTCGCCTTTTTTAAATCTTAGCATATGTTTTCTCCATTTCTATAGATTTTTAGCTTTTTTTAAGCCTTATTACTTTATCATGTTTTCTTCAAGTTTTAGCTTAGTTAACGTTAAATTTGGGTAAAACCCTTTTTATTGTTATGAAAGCTTTAATGTATGGCGACCTTTTTGGCGGCAAAGCGGCAAAAAGTGTACAACAACAAAGCTGACATTAAAAATCAAATAAACCGTTAAAAAAGTCTGCTATAGTTTGCCAAAATAAAACGAATAATTGCATAAAACTGCTCGCCGTAAAATCTTCGTCTAGGGTCATTTCTGGGTCAACATCATAATCATTATTAATACTTAATAGGTTTAACATAATATTTCTCCTTTAATATTTTATTTTACCTTCTTTGTTTCACTAACTTCACTAATTAAAATTTCTTCGCCCACAATCTTATAAGCCTTAGCTCGATAAGTGCATTTCTTTGCTTTTTTTGGCTTGTCTGTAACCTCAAATTCAACATTTGAATTTGTGCGTGCTATCTCTTTAAATTCAGCTTCATCAGCATCTTTTCTTTCAATGATATATCCACTTGCGCCAGAAACTATTCTAAGCTTTAATGAAACACCGCCTAAGAGATGTTTTTTGCACTGCAAAATTTCGGTTTTGGCAATGCTTGATGCTGTGCACGGTTCACTTTCAGCAATGTAAATCACAGATTCATCAACTAAGGCAAAAGCTTTGATGATATAATGATTAACTGTGCCTAATATATTTTGATCTTCACACTCATTAGTATCAACATCAAAAGTTTGCATTTTAACTGGTTTCATGCCGTGTTCATTACGCTTAAAGAGAGCATATCCATCAACTTTATCCAGCTTATTCCAAGAGATTTTGCTGAGCCCTTCATTATCAGTTTCAACAGATGTGATTTCAATTTCTCGTTTAATATAAGTATATATCTTAAAAATTAGGCTGCGATTATACTTTTTCTCTTTATTCACAACTTTAAAAGCAATAACTTTATACCAATATGACTTATTAAGCTCAACTGTGTTATCGAGATATTCCCCATCTTGGCTGCTAACTTTGGCAAGTGTTTCGAAATATCCGTCTGCACTCTCGCTTCTTTTAACAAGAAACTTTAGCTCTTCTTTATACTCTTTCCAGCCAATTAAAACTGAACCATCTTCTAATATTTTCTTTTTATTAACAACTGGTTTTTCCATTTTTATTTATCACCGCTTTCGAATTTCATCACTTAATTTAATAACTATGCATAATGTTTATTTCAAAAGTTTTGCACTGTTTGGCTCAAGAATAACCACAACATCATCATGATTTTGCAAGATTGTTGCTGGGCATTTTGGAGAAACTTCAGCGTTAACCATATCATAAACCGCTTGAGCTTTTTGCTCACCGATTGCAATTAAGATGATTTTTTTGCTTTTCATGATGTCGCCGATACCCATAGTGAGAGCATGAGTTGGCATGTTGCCATCTTCGAAGTAAATTTTGTTAGCTTCGATTGTGCTTTGTTGAAGCTCAACTTTAAAAGCGTGATCGCTGAAGCTTTCACTTGGCTCGTTAAAGCCGATGTGGCCGTTTGTGCCAACGCCTAAAATTTGAATATCTAAACCGCCAGCAGCGTCAATTTTTTTAGAATAGTTTTTGCATTCACTCTCATCATCTTCAACAGTGCCGCAAAGGAAGTTAACCTTATTTTCATCAACATCAACTTTACCGAAAAGATTATCCATCATGAAATAACGATAGCTATTAACATCATCGCCTTTTAATGAATAATATTCATCAAGGTTGAAAGTTGTCATGTCTTTAAATGAAACCTTGCCATCAGCGTGCATTTTGATAAGCTCTTGATATGTTGAAACTGGAGAAGAGCCAGTTGCAAAGCCGATAATGCTATCTTTTTTAGTATTTAATTGTTCAGCGATAATGCTTGCCGCAACTTCGCCTATTTCTTGTGCGTTGTTTTTAATAATAATTTGCATATTTATTCCATCCTTATAGTTTTACTTGACTTTTAGTATATCATATTTTTTTATTTTTGGCAATAACTTCAAGCAAAAACTTTAAAACATAAATTTGTGACATCTGACATAGACTTGTACAAATGAAAGCAGGTGCATAGATGTTTATAACGATTGAAATTTCACATGAAAAAGGCAGCATAAAATCAAGGTTTCATGATTTATTTTACCCACCAACAGTAAAAATTGAAAAAGTGCAAGTGCCAAACTCAAAATCATTTTTCAAGCTCACAGCCAAAACATATAGAGGGATAGTTCCATGGCGTACAATTGAGGCTAAAGCCTCAATGTACCACACCCGAGTGCTGCTAAAAAACGAGTTAAAGATACCAGATGAAATTAAGCTAATCGAATATAAATCAAAGGTGCTCAAGTCAAGGCTACTTTTTAATTCAAGTTTGAATGTGCTTGAAACAATGGCGCTAAACCCTTGTGAAGTTTTCGTTTGCGTCATTGATGAAAACGCCTATATGGTGGATTTAGTTGAAAAAATAGTTCCGCATATTGCTAGGCTAAGCATTGTGACAAACTGCCTTTTTGAATATGAAAAACTAGCTAACAAATTAATGCAAAACTATGGAATAAGCACAGTTATTAAAAGCCAAGTTGATGATAATATCTTAAACAACACTCTCATCATCTCGCCAAACTCAAGCGATATTCCGCTGGTTTATTCAGGCCTACTTTTCACAAATGAAAAAAGGAACATGATGAATGCAACAATTTTAACTGGTCACGGCATAAATTTGCAACCACAATTCGAAAAGTTTTGCCCTGCAACGATTGATAAACTCGATTTTGCCTGTGCGTTATATGAACTTTGCGGTGCTGATGAAATTGGATTATGCTGTTTTGAGAAGATGATTTCTGGTTGACAAAGTTAGTTTTGAGCGGTATAATTGGAAAAACGTCATTTCACTGACTAGCTGGGAATTTAAGGAAAATTAGCATTCAACCGTAGGGACATGGCTTGCCATGTCCGAAACTGAGTTTGCACTTTCCTTGCGGACATGGCAAGCCATGTCCCTACTGCTCTGTGTCAGCTAAAACTTTACAATAGCTATCGAGGAATTTTGTTTAAACCAAGGCGAAGGAGTGAGTAATACTTGCCGTATTGCGATCGACGAC
>JAWXUR010000083.1:0-8591 GCA_044426265.1 Clostridia bacterium | reverse complement strand
TATGAATTCTACTTGTTTGTTGTCTTTTTTGTTCTTTACTAACATCTTTATCACCCTATTATATTATACCATATTCACGACAAAAAAGCCAGCTTTCGCTGGCTTTTTCTACAAGCTGAAGGGAAGTGCAAAAACTGCACTTCCCTTAAAATTTAATTGTTATTTGTTTTACGCAAAAGCTCGTTTTGTACGATTGATAAGCACAACGATTTTTTCTAAGCAAACTTTCATAAAGATAATTTGAACTGTGCTCATAACAATGCTTTGCATGATTCGAGTTGTAAACATTGTCACAAAATCTAGTCCATAATAAATTTGCAAAATGAAACTGTTTAAAAGCAGTGAGCAAATAAGTTGAGTTAAAAACACTGATAAAACAATAGTTTTCATGTTTAGATTTTTGTGAATGCAAAGTCCAAAGATAAACCCAAATAAACCAGCAGTCAGCGATAGCGGCAAGATGTACGCCCCAACAGGAAACAAAATCGCACCAATGCAATCACCAATGCCGTTGACAATCATCGCTCCAACAGGGCCAAACATTCTCGCTGCAATAACAACAGTGATAAACGAAAAACCGATTTTGATGTCGATTGCTGTAACCGATAAAAAGCGAGAGAGAACAACGTTCATTGCGATTAAAATACCCATGCAAGCTAGGCTGTGGATTGACTCAAATTGTGATTTTTTCATAAAAAAATACCTCCTCAAATTTTAAAGTCCCCACACCATAAAATTAAAGAAAGCTCAAAATATATCATGCTAAATGCATAATAAAATAGTCTTATTAATTTCACAGCGGGATGCGGTTAGCGTATGCAAGCAAAACTTTCACCCTAAGACAACTCCCCGTCCTTAGGATTTTAACACACACAGACCTACTCTGTTAAACTAAGATTAACTTAGTAAAATTATTATATCAAAATGCAATTATCTTGTCAAGTCTTTTTTTAATTCTAAATTAGAAATATAAATGTCGAAATTAAAGATATTTGCAAATAAAGTTTTCATAAAAGTAAATATTTAAAGCAATTAACGATATATCTATTGACATAAGGCAATATATTTTATATAATACTTTATTGAATAATAAACAATTGTACCACGAGGTACTCATTAAGAAAGGAATGAAATTATGGCACAGGAAATTTTGTTGACTAGTGACGGTATTAAAGAATTAGAGGAAGAACTTGAATATCTAAAGGTTACTGGACGTCAAGACATTAAAGAAAAAATCCAAGTAGCTCTTTCATTCGGTGACTTGTCTGAAAACAGTGAATATGAAGAGGCAAGAAACGACCAAGGTAAATTGGAAGCAAGAATTAGCGAAATCGAAGCAATTTTATCAATGGCAACAATCATTGACGAAGACGCTTTAAGCACAGATATAATCCAAGTTGGCTCAAAAGTAACAATTAAAGATGTTGAGTATGGCGATGTTTATAAATATCAAATCATCTCATCAACTTCAACTTCAAAAGATAAAGGTTCAGACTATCTCACAAGTGATGAATCACCAGTTGCAAAAGCAATGATTGGTCACGCTGTGGGCGATGTTTTTGAAGTTGAAGCACCAATCGGCATGATTAAATACGAAGTTATGGAAATTACTAAATAATTATATTATTATTTAAAACTTCTCGAAAGGACACATAAAATATGTCAAAAGAAACACCAATTGTTGATGCAGTTGAAGAAGTTCAAGATATTAACGAACTAAGACAAATTAGAGTTGATAAACTCAAAGCTTTGCAAGATGCTGGAAAAGATCCATTTATTATCACAACAGCAACTCAAAGCATCACAAACGAGCAAATCGTTGAAAAATTTGAAGAGCTTGAAGGTCAAGATGTAACAATCTGCGGCAGAATCACAGCTTGGAGAGATATGGGCAAGGCAAACTTCATCGTTGTTGCTGACAGAAGCGCAAAAATGCAAGTTTACGTTCGTATCAACGACATCGGCGAAGAAGAATTTGCTGAGTTTAAAAAATGGGATATGGGCGATATCGTTGAAGTTTCAGGTTTTGTTTTCCGTACAAGAAGAGGCGAAATCTCAGTTCACGCTAAAGCTATCAAACTTTTAACAAAATCACTTTTACCTCTTCCAGAAAAATTCCACGGACTTCAAGATAAAGACACTCGTTATAGACGCCGTTACCTTGATTTAATCGTGAATCCTGAAGTTAAAGATACTTTCATCAAAAGAAGTAAAATCATTTCTTCAATGAGAACTCTTCTTGATAATATCGACTTCATCGAAGTTGAAACACCAATGCTTAACACTATTGCTGGTGGCGCAACTGCAAGACCTTTCACAACTCACCATAACGCATTAGATTTAGATATGTATATGAGAATTGCTCCAGAGCTTTTCCTTAAAAGACTTATCGTTGGCGGCATGGAAAGAGTTTATGAAATCGGCAGACAGTTCAGAAACGAAGGCATGGACGTTAAACACAACCCAGAGTTTACAACAATCGAGCTCTATCAAGCATACACAGATTATTATGGCATGATGGACATCACAGAAAAACTTATCAGAAACGCAGCTGACGTTGCTTGTGGAACTCTTCAAATTGAATATCAAGGCGAAGCAGTTGACCTTGAAAAACCTTTCGAGCGTTTAACAATGGCAGCAGCTGTTAAAAAATATTCAGGTGTTGACTTTGATTCATTCATGGGCGATGATGAAATGGCAAGACAAGAATGTGCAAAAATTGGCATCGAAGTTGAAAACAATGAAACATGGGGCGAACTCTTAAACCTCGCTTTTGAAGCAAAAGTTGAAGAAGAATTAGTTCAACCAACATTCATCATGGATTATCCAGTTGAAGTTTCACCGCTCACAAAGCGTAAACCATCAGCTCCACTTCTCACAGAGCGTTTCGAGCTTTTCATCACAAGACGTGAATTTGCAAATGCATATTCTGAGCTTAATGATCCAATCGATCAAATGGAAAGATTTAAAAGACAAGTTGCACTCAGAGAAGCAGGCGATGATGAAGCAAATATGCTTGACCAAGACTTCGTTGATTCACTTGAATATGGTATGCCTCCAACTGGCGGCATGGGTATGGGTATCGATAGACTTGTTATGCTGCTCACAGATAGCGCATCAATTCGTGACGTTCTCTTATTCCCAACAATGAAACCAATTAACGACTAATTAAATAAGTTTAAGGCATTGCTATTTTTGGCAGTGCCTTATTTTTTTGAGCTTTTTTTGTACGTCGCTTCGCTTACCCTAGCCCTAAAATTCACCAAAAAAAGCAAGTAAAGCTTTACTCGATTTTTCTCGGAAAATTGCGGATTCTAAAGGCAGAGCCTTTAGGCGTTCGCCGCAGCGAACGAAATCCCCTAATCGTCAAAAAAATCAGGAGGATAGGCAAAACAAAGCAATCTCACAATCACGCAAAACCTTAAACAAAAAATCAAAGTTTAAATAGTACCAAAATCAACACAAAAATTCAACAAAAAAACTAATTACAATTCAAGCTCTATTTTTCCAAATAAGCTATATACATTTTTTTTGTAAGATTATACAATTTTTCGCCCTCTTTGTTGTAAAATACTTCTAATAAATAGCATGATATTTGAAGATTTCACTTGACTAAAGTGCTATAAAGTGGTATGCTATTAAGGAATATAACATTAATATGTAATAAGTAAAATGTAAATGTAAATTAAGTGTAATTAACACGCTTAAATTAGGAGGCAAACAAGCATGAACATAGATTTTTTAGATAAAAAAGAGCAAATAGCTTTGTATTTAGAAGATATGTATAGCCGTTTTGGTTATAGTAAATATCGCATGAATAAATTTGAACAATATTCGTTTTACATGGAAAACGAGAAGTTTTTAGATGATAATAACGTAATCACGTTTGGTGCTCCAAACGGAAAACTTTTGGCTCTTAAACCAGATATCACAATGAGCATTGTTAAAAATTGCTGTAAATCAACCCTTGATAATCACAAGGTTTATTATAACGAAAGTGTTTTTCGCATTCCAAAAGGGGATAGCGATTTCAAAGAAATTCAACAAATTGGTGTTGAATATATTGGTCAAATAGACACATATCAAACTTTAGAAGTGCTTAACTTAGTTGCGAAAAGTCTTGCAAAGTTTAGCGATAATTATATGCTTTGCCTTTCAAACATGGCGCTTATCTTGAATATTTTTGATGATTTAGGTCTTAGCATAACTCAAAGAAACACCATTATTGCATATATGAAGCAAAAAAATATCCACGATTTGCAAAAGTACATCAAAGATGAAAAAATCATTGAGGCTTCGGTTTTAATTAAGCTTTTAACAGTTAGCCGAAACGTAGGAAAAGGGCTTTGCGAACTTTCTGAGATTTTCGCTCATAGCAAATATGAAAAACAAGTTAATCAAATGAGTGAGATATTTAAGCATTTAGATAGCTTCATCGATTCATCAAAAGTGCAGCTCGATTTTTCATATATCACCGGCACAGAGTATTATAACGACTTAATTTTTGTCGGTTACCTTGACGGTCTTGCAGTTCCAGCTCTCACTGGTGGTCGCTATGACAAACTAGTTGCAAAAATGGGAATGACAGATAAATCTGCCTTAGGATTTGCAGTGAATCTTTCAGCTGTTGATAAACTTCTTCATAGCAGCGACATCAAACTCAAGTCAGTTAAATATTGCGAGGAAACAAATGCTGGCGAATTAATCAAAAAAGCAAATGAATTATATGCAAAAGGTGAATCTTTTTGCATCACTAAATAGATAGGAGAAAACCATGTTAGATATAGCTTTGCCAAAGGGCAGATTGGGCGATAAAGTGTATAAACTCTTCAAAGATTTAGGCTTTGACGCTCCTGAATTTGAAGATGACACAAGAAAATTAGTTTTTGAAAATAAAGAAAAAGGCGTGCGTTTTTTCCTCATTAAACCAACAGATGTTGCAGTTTACGTGGAACGAGGCGCAGCAGATATCGGAGTTGTCGGCAAAGACACTCTTATCGAATCTGGCGCAGACGTATATGAACTGCTTGACCTCGGCTTTGGCAAGTGCGCAATGTGCGTATGCTCGCCAAATGAATATGTCGAAGATAAAACAAAGACCTTAGTTGTTGCAACTAAGTACCCACATATCGCAAAATCATATTACGAATCGCAAAATGTTGAAATTGATATCGTAAAACTCAACGGCTCAATCGAGCTTGCTCCAATTTTGGGCGTGTCTGATGTTATCGTTGATATCGTTGAAACTGGCAGCACCTTAATTGAAAACAATCTCAAGGTTGACACTCGAATTGTGGAACTTAGCGCAAGGGTTATCGCTTGCAAAAGTCGCTATCAATTTAAGCAAGACTTAATTGATGAAATAATTGAAAAAATTCAAGACCTCAAGGAGTAAGATATGAGTAAATACATAGTCGAAAAATTCAAGGATATTGAGGCGTACACACCTGGCGAACAGCCAAAACTTGGCGAGTTCATCAAGCTTAACACAAACGAAAGTCCCTTTGCTCCGCCTCTTGAAAGTAGCGAAAATCTCCTCGAAAAGGTGGGAAACTTAAACATATATAACGACACAAACTGCGTAGCTTTAACAAAAGAATTTGCAAAATATCATGATGTACAGCCTGAAAATGTGATTTTCGGCAACGGCTCTGATGAGATTTTAGCATTTTGCTTTTTAGCTTTTTGTGACCTTGATCACGGCATAGTTTACCCTGAAATCACATATGGATTTTATAAATCTCTAACTGGGTTATACAGCGTACAAGCTGAAAAAATCCCTTTAAATGAAGATTTCACCATCACAATAAGTGATTATTATAATAAAAACAAAACAGTTTTAATAGCAAACCCAAACGCACCAACTGGCATCACTTTATCACCTGACGATATCGAAAAAATCGTGCAAGCGAACCCAAACAACGTGGTTATCATCGATGAAGCGTACATGGGTTTTGGTGGTGAGTCAGCTGTGCATTTAACTAAAGAATATGAAAATCTTGTCATTACAGGCACATTTTCAAAGTCACGAAACCTTGCTGGAGCAAGGCTCGGGTACGCAATTGCAAACAAACAATTAATCAGCGATTTAAACAACATTCGCTGCTCTTATAATCCGTACAACGTCAACTCAACAACTCAATATCTCGGACTTTTGTCAATTCAAAATGATGAGTATTACAAAAAATGCACTGGCGAAATTGCCAATGTTAGAGAAAAATTTGTTGATGAACTCGATTCACTCGGCTTTGCAACTTTGCCATCAAAAGCAAACTTTATTTTCACAAAACATGAATCACTCACTGGTGAGCAGGTTTATACAAAACTTCGTGAACATAAGATTTTAGTTAGATATTTCAGTGATGAAAAAACAAAAAATCACGTTAGAATTTCAATCGGTACGGCTGAGCAAATGAACAGCATTATCACCGCTTTAAAGAAAATTTTGGAGGTCTAATATGCGTAAAAGTACAATTAACAGACAAACTAAAGAAACTCAAATTGACTTATCTATCAATTTAGACGGCAAAGGTTTGAGCGAAATTCAAACTGACTGCGGCTTTTTAAACCATATGCTAACACTTTTAGCATCTCATGCAAGGTTTGACC
This sequence comes from Clostridia bacterium, assembly GCA_044426265.1. Classification (GTDB taxonomy): domain Bacteria; phylum Bacillota; class Clostridia; order Oscillospirales; family Acutalibacteraceae; genus UBA6857. The sequence continues at coordinate 1,982 of JAWXUR010000083.1, read as the reverse complement.
TTGAAGTCACTTGCAAAGGCGATAGCGAAGTTGATTTTCACCACACAGCAGAAGATATCGCAATTTGCTTAGGGCAAGCCATAACAGCTGCGCTAGGCGATAAAAAAGGCATTTGCCGCTATGGTAACTTTGTTGTGCCAATGGACGAGGCTCTCTTAGAAGTTGCTCTCGATTTCAGTGGCAGAGGCTTACTTTGCGAAAATATCGAGTTAAAAGCAAGCAAAGTTGGCGATTTTGACACTGAACTTTGCAAAGAATTCATGATGGCTCTCGCTCGTGAGGCTGGTTTGAATCTTCATATCGACCAACGTCGTGGCGAAAATACTCACCACATTATCGAGGGAATTTTCAAAGCTTTAGGCCGTGCAATGCGTCAAGCTGTGAGCATTGATAACGAGTTTGCTGAAGAAATTCCATCAACGAAGGGAGTACTTTAATGATAGCAATAATCGATTACGGAGTTGGAAATTTATTTTCACTTTCCGCTTCGCTTAAAAAATTAGATATCCCAGCAACTATCACAGCAGATAAAAAAATCATCGAAAATGCAAGCCATATTATCCTTCCTGGAGTTGGCGCTTTTGGCGATGCTTCTCAAATTTTAAAAGACACTGGACTCGGTGAAGTTGTTATCGAAAACTCAAAGAAAAAGCCACTCATGGGCATTTGTTTAGGTATGCAAGTGCTATTTGAAAAAGGTTATGAGTTTGGAGAATATGACGGCTTAGGCTTAATCGGTGGCGACATTGTTGCGATTAAACCAGAGCTTACAACTGATTTAAAAGTTCCTCACATGGGCTGGAATAAGCTTGAAATCACTAGAGATTGTCCAATCTTAAAATACGTTAAACCAAACGATGCAGTTTATTTTGTGCATTCATTTTACGCTAAAACTGCCGAAAAATTCATCACAAGCAAAGCAGAATATGAAATTGACATCACTGCAAGCGTACAAAACGAAAATATTTTTGGCTGTCAATTCCATCCAGAAAAATCAGGTGATGTTGGTCTTTCAATTCTCAAAGCATTTTATGAATATAACTAAAGGAGAGCTAAAATGAACATTTTTCCAGCAATTGATTTAAAAGATAACAGTGTGGTTAGGCTTTCTCAAGGTGACTACAATCAAGTTAAAATATATAATTCAGACGTAGCAGCTCAGGCTCATGAGTTCGTACAAACAGGTGCTTCGCACCTGCATATCGTAGACCTAGATGGCGCAAAAGAGGGAACACCACTAAACTCAAAAGCGATAAGTGAAATCGTGAAAGTTAAAGATTTATTCTTTGAAATTGGCGGCGGAATTCGTGACGAAAAAAGAATTTACGATTATCTCGAAATGGGAATTGACAGAGTAATTCTTGGCACAGTTGCAATTAACGATCCAAAATTTGTTGAGCAAATGGTGAAAAATTATGCTCAGCATATAGCAGTGGGAGTTGATGCCAAATCAGAAATGGTTGCAACTCATGGCTGGCTGAAAGATTCAGGCGTAAACTCATTTGATTTTTGCAAACAAATGACACAAATCGGTGTCGGTACAATCATCTATACCGACATCTCAAAAGATGGAATGCTCAGCGGCTGCAATATGCAAGCGTACGAAAAACTTTGCACAATCGATGGCTTACAAGTCATTGCTTCAGGTGGTGTAACAAGCCTTGACGAAGTAATCAAGCTAAAAGAAATTGGCTGTCATGGCGCTATCATTGGCAAGGCAATTTACGAAGGCAAAATCTCACTCGAGGAGGCGCTTAAGGTATGATCGCAAAAAGAATTATCCCTTGCCTTGACATTCGAGATGGTAGGGTAGTTAAAGGTACAAACTTTGAGGGACTCAAAGACGTTGATTCGCCAATCGTCCTTGCAAAGTTTTATAACGAAAGTGGCGCAGATGAGTTAGTTTTTTACGACATCACTGCAAGCGTTGAAAAACGTGGACTTTTCACAGACATCTTAACTCAAGTTGCAAGTGAGATTTT
>JAWXUR010000082.1:0-9028 GCA_044426265.1 Clostridia bacterium | reverse complement strand
AGAAAATGCCATTTTTTTGGTTACTTTTTTTGGGCAAGCAAAAAAACGTAACGCCCCTGCGGCAGCAGAAACTGCACTAACCGCATCAACAAAACATAAATATAAAACGGAAAATTACCCAAAACAACAAATTATAATCGATAACTAAAACAGCCTCCCTCTCGAGGGAGGTGGGTAGATTATACTATCAAGTGCAACACTAAATAAAAAAGTAGAATTTCATGTTGAAATAGTGTAAAATGTTAATAACAACAAAAACAATTACAGGAGATGACAACATGAAATCCTATAACCATTTTACACTATTTGAAAGAGAAAGTCTAGCAAAATATTTAGAAGAAGGGTTAAGCTACAGAAAAATAGCAAAAGAACTAAATAGAAACGTATCAAGTATAAGCAGAGAAGTAAAAAGGAATTACAGCAAAACAACAAAAAGATATCATCCTTGGAGAGCAACTACGCTTTATATAACACGCAGAAAAAACTGTGTAAGAAAATATAAAGTTGAAGTTGATAAAGAATTATATCAATACATTGAAACAGCATTAAAACTTTATTGGAGTCCTGAGATAATTTCTCTTAAATGCAAACAAAACGGAATGTCAATTTCACATAAAACCATTTATTTAGCAATAAATAAGGGTTTATTTGATGAAATAACACCAAAAACTCATTTAAGACGAAAAGGTAGAAGAAAAAAGACTTCCAAATATGCTAGCAGCGCAACAATAAAGCCTGAACTAACAATACATCAGAGAGAAGATATCGTCCTCGAAAAAGTCAGATTAGGAGATTTTGAAGGAGATACCGTCTTGGGAGGTATTAATAAAGGTGGTTTAGTTACAATGGTTGATATAACAAGTAAATATCTGTATGCTAAAAAGTGGAATAAAAAAGACGCTAAAACAATTAAGCAATGTATTTTAAATTGCTTTAAATTATCTGAAATTCCTCTCAAAACTATAACTTTAGATAATGGTTCTGAATTTGCTGAACATAAATCTATCAGTAAAGATTTATCCGTTCCTATTTATTTTTGTGATCCACACGCACCGTGGCAAAGAGGTCTTAATGAAAGCACCAATGATATTTTAAGATTTTTCTTCCCAAAGGGCACAAATTTTCTGGAAATTTCTGAAGAAGAAATACAAAAAGTTGTGGATTTAATCAATTCCAGACCTCGTAAATGCTTGGGTTTACTTTCTCCTATTGAATTTTTATCAAAAAAGTGTTGCACTTGACTTGACAATCTACCGTGGCACGAACTTGTTCGTGACGGAGGGTTCAAGAACGGCAGAAAATTCAACCAACACGCAAACGCAAAAGCGATTAACACAAAACCCAAACAATTACATAATCAATGAAATTGCAAAAATGGGAAACAAGAAGGAGTAGAACCCCTATCCTGCGGTTACAAAAATATTCCTCAACATATATAGCAAGACTAAAAAAAATAAATTTTATTAAATAAAAAACCTTAAGTTGCTTGCATTGGGCACGACCCCTGTGTCGTGACGAAGTTGGGATTTATACGTTTTTTCTTAAACATGGTGGCTTTTGTTTCGTGAAGTCACGAAACCGAACATTGGAACGGTCAAGACCGTTCCCTACAGTGTTTCGAGTGTATAGCAAGGGCTCTGCACTTGCCATTTCCCAATAACCGCCAAACTAGCGTGGGAGTGTCGTTCCTTTTTGGCGGAAAACCGCCAAAAATTGTACCACAAAAAAAATGAAAAAATAAAAATTAACTATAAAACAAAAACAAAAACAAGAAAACAAAAACGAGGTAAAAAATGAAAAAAAATGATGATATTAAACTTACTATCACTGGACTTTCGTCAGAGGGAAGTGGTATTGGACGTGACGGCGAAATGGTTGTTTTCGTTGAGGGTGCGGCTGTTGGTGATGAATTAATTGCCCACATAATCAAGGTGAAAAAACGTTATGCAATCGGCACTATCAAGGAATTAACCAAGCCATCAAAAGATAGAATTTTAATCGACTGCCCTGTTTTCAAAAGTTGCGGTGGTTGCTCGTACCGCCACATCAGCTACACGAGCGAACTCGAAATCAAGCGCCAAAAAATTCAAGATGCCCTCACACGCTTAGGCGGAATCGACATCGAAGTTCCACCAATTCTTCACAGCGAATTGATTGACGGCTACAGAAACAAGGCGCAACACCCAGTTGGAATGGACATGCATAGAAATGTCATCACTGGATTTTACGCCAAAAAAAGCCACAGAATTATAAGCAGCACAAAGTGTTTGCTTGAGCCAAGCGACTTTGAAATCATTCTCAAGGCAGTTCAAGGCTATATTTTCTTAAGCAAAATCAGAGCGTACGACGAACAAACTCACCGTGGCGTTCTTCGCAATATTTACATAAGACACGCAAAAGCAACTGGCGAACTCATGGTGTGCCTTGTTATCAATGGTGACGGAATCCCTCAAAAAGAGCTTCTCGTCAAAGCCCTCAAAGGCTGCGCTTGTGGCGATAAAATCAAGTCAATCGTCATCAATCACAACAAAGTGGACACCAACGTTGTTTTAGGCAAAAGATGCACAATTCTTTATGGTCGTGACCACTTAGAAGACGAATTATGCGGACTCAAATTCAACATCTCACCACTTTCATTTTATCAAGTCAATCCGCTCGGAACAGAGATTTTATACGGCAAAGCAAAAGAATTTGCACAGCTCAAAAGCACCGACACAGTTCTCGATTTATACTGCGGAGCAGGTACAATCGGCTTAACAATGGCAAAAGATTGCAAACAAGTCATCGGCGTTGAAATCATCAACGAAGCCATCAAAAGCGCTCGTGAAAACGCAAAAAACAACAACATCGAAAACGCAAGATTCATTTGCGACGACGCAAACGGCGCAGCTCAAACATTAATCGAAGAAGGCATCAAACCAAATGTTGTCGTACTTGACCCACCTCGCAAAGGGTGCGAAGTTGAAGTTGTTCAAGCAGTTGTTAAAATGAATCCTGAAAGAATTGTTTATGTTTCTTGTGACCCTGCTACTCTTGCTAGGGATTGTGCTATTTTTGTTGAGATGGGTTATGGTGTTAATGAGGTTATTGGTGTGGATATGTTTGCTAGAACTGTTCATGTTGAGAGCGTGATATTGATGTCTAAAATCGAGAAGTAATTGGTTTATAAAGCCTTGTTTTATGGGGTTTGTGAGCTACTAAGACAATTAAGCATCAAGGGATAATATTAGAAAATCGGAGAAATAAAAATGAACAGTAATCAAAAAAATTATATAAAACAATTAGAGCAAAAAATTGAGCAAGATGACTTACAAGCAAAAATTAAATGGGCGAATTTTTATGCTTTTGACTGTCCTGAATATGCTAATAGTGATGAAATTATTGCTAAAATCATCTCATATTATGAGCAAGGTGTATTGCAAGAAGATACGGTCGCTTGTAATAATCTTGGTGCTATTTATTATAGTGGGATTTTTGTTAAACAAGATTTTTCAAAAGCTGTCGAGTTATACACAAAAGCGTCTGAACTTGGTGATTCTCAAGCTATGTGCAATTTGGGATATTGCTTTTATTATGGCAGAGATATAAAAGTTGATTATGAAAAAGCTTTCGAGTGTTTTTTGTTGGCATCATTGAATGATAATGCAAATGCAATGTATAAGCTAGGTGATATGTACTTAGATGAAAAGCATTTAACTAAAAATGAAAAAATGGCGTTTTCATTGTACAAAAAAGCTTATGAAGCTTATTACGATGACCCTAATCATTTTGACGCTGACATTGCTTATAGGATTGCGAAATGTTTGTTTTATGGTGTCGGTACTAAAAAAGATATTTTTCAAGCATTCGAGTATATTCAAACTTCTGAATATTATTACTACTTAAAGCTTAAAGATGGTACTGATCCCTTTGCTGAAAAGTTATTGAGAAAAGTTCAAAAATTAAAAGATGAAATTAAAGAAGAAATGGAAAGAGTTATTTTTTCTTTGTGATTAATAATTTAACAGCCACTACTCATCAAAAGTAGTGGCTGCAACTATATCTATTTAATTCACAAACAAACCTCAAAGTCAATTGAAATCGCTTGCGATTGTACGCAAAAAAATTCAAAACCACCTTGAAATTAATCGAGGTGGTTTTGTGGTGTTGGTTATGTTTGTTTAAATCAGGTCCAGCTAATGTTATAAGTGAAAAATCTATCGAATACGTCTTGAACATTATCTAGTGGTAATGTGGTGTCTTCTCGTGGTATAACATTGAAGTTTTCAATAGTTATGTCGTCTGGGCTTGTGCAACCGATTATGGCGCTTGGCAAGTCAACATCTCTAGCTGTGATATTTTCAATAACTACATTTGAAATTGAGCCTGGATTTTCAGCATCGTAGTTCAATCTAGCACCAACACAAATGTAAACTGGTGATGTTTGAACAGCCTGTTGTTGCATATGATTTTATGCATATTCCATCATCTGCTGCCACTACATAGCAATCATGTATAACTACATTATCCGAGTCGCAAATATCAATTCCATCAGCATTTTCAACATGCACATTGTTATTTATTATAAGATTGCTAACTTCTACATTGTCGCAATAGAAAAAGCGACAAGTCCAATAAATTGTTAGGGTTAAGCTAATACTACGCCTAACAAATCAATAGTTTTCGCTTCTAACCTCAAAGAAACTTTGTGGATGAACGCAAACTGGGCATACGTCAGGAGCTTTTTTGCCCATTACTAAATGACCACAATTTCTGCATTCCCACATTGACATTTCACCTTTTTCAAAAACTGCTTTCATTTCAATGTTGTTGAGCAATTTGCGATATCTTTGCTCGTGTGCTTTTTCAATCGCAGCAACAGCAAGGAATTTTTCTGCTAATTCTGAGAAACCATCTTCTTGTGCTTCTTTTGCAAATTTGACATACATATCTGTCCATTCATAATTTTCCCCATCAGCTGCTGCAGTTAAGCAATCAGCAGTAGTGCCCAAATCATGAAGTTCTTTGTACCACATTTTTGCGTGCTCTTTTTCATTTTCTGCTGTGTGTAAAAATAATGCTGCAATTTGCTCATAGCCTTCTTTTTTAGCAATAGATGCAAAGTATGTATATTTGTTTCTTGCTCCGCTTTCACCATCAAAAGCAGCGGCTAAGTTTTTCTCTGTTCTTGTGCCAGCATATTTATTTGCTGAAACTGCTGCTGTTTCTTCTTCAACTTTCACAAATACACTTGCTGGTTGCTTACATATTGGACATTTGAAATCCTCACTTAATTCGCCTTCGTGTTCGTATCCGCAGATGCTACATTTATATTTTGCCATTGGTTTATTCTCCTTTTCGATTTTTTTATCATTAACAACTAACTTGCTTAATAATTTATTTATGTTTGTCTTGGCAGAGGTATCGATAGCTTTACTATTTGATAAATCGGTTAAAAACTGATTTACATTTTCGCTTTGTGGCAACATATAACCCGCTTCTCTAATGATATCTTCCGCCATAATGCGATTAGATTTTTCAATTGCTTTTGCTAATCTTGTGTCTAAGCTTGTTGCAATTGCTTCTTGTTTTGATTTGCTGTGCAATAACAATAACATAGCATCTATCACTTCTTGCTCATGAGTTTGTTGTGGCGGCATTTGTGTTGGTACCATTGAAATCGCATGAGATGGGCAAGCATTTGCGCACGCTCCACAGCCGATGCATTTTGATACATCAATAATGCTATTTTCCGTATCAGTTGCACCAGTAGGGCAAACGTACAAGCAAATGCAATCTTTTGTGCATAATCTAATATTTCTTACTGCTACTGATTTTTCCATTTTATTCGCCCCCTTCTATTTTTTCAAATTTCCAATTTGGAACTTTACAAACTGGGCATAGCTCAGGAAGTTCGTTTCCAATATAAATAAATCCGCAAATACTGCACACATACACACCTGTGTTTTCTAACATGCTATCGCCCTCTTTTTCATATCTATTCAAAATAGATTGTAAAATAAGGCTTACTTTTTCGACCCAAACTAAGGCTCTTTTTGCTCCACGGTCTTCGTTTTTATTTGCTATTTGATTTGCAATTACAATATTTTTTTGAAGATCTTCGTTTATCAACAATGAAATAGCTTGATAGTTATCATCTTCAACTGGTGCAGCTTTTTTAAAGTACGCTGCTAACTCTGCAAACATTTCAGCTTCTTGTGTTTGATATTGCTTTTCACAACCTCTTGCTAAATTAGAACACAAAATGCTCATCTCCAACACTGAAAGCTCTCTCATGTCTTCATCAATTTCCAGTGTTGCAACTGCTTCGTTGCTCTCTTGTGTTGCACCTTCTTGTTTAAATGCAGTTTTAGCTGCTTTGCATAGTGGACATACCCAATTTTCATCTAATTCGTCCCACTTTTCACCAGTTGTTTCATCGTGAACGTATCCACAGATAGAACAAACAAATTTTGCCATTGTAGTTTCCTCCTTTTTATTTTTTATATTATTTTAGCTCTTTAATATTTAAAGTGCTAAATATACATACTAACCTTGTTTTTCCATTCCACAGCTATACCCTTGCTGATTTGCAAGTTTATCTTTTATAACAGTTGCATAAAGTCTATAGCCACCTGCAAAATTATATGCATCAAATCCATTTTGTGCTAAGATTCTGCAAGCTATATAACTTCTTAAACCAGATTGACAACAAACATAAATCGGTTTTGACTTATCTAGTTCGTGAAGATTTTCTCTAAGGCTATCCACAGCAATGTTTATAAAGCCATCAAAATGTCCGTGGGCATATTCGCCCTTAGTTCTTGTATCAAGCAATGTGACACTGCCATCACGAGGGAGATTTTCAACATCTTCGAGGAAAAACTGTTTCACTGTGCCATTTGAAATGTTTTCTATCATGAATCCAGCCATATTCACTGGGTCTTTAGCAGAGGAATAAGGCGGAGCGTACGACAAATCAAGATCTTTCAATTGCAGCGCACTCATTCCCATATGCATCGCAGTGGCTAACACGTCAATGCGTTTATCAACGCCATCGCAACCAACTATTTGAGCGCCTAAAAGCTTATATGTTGTTTTCTCAAAAATGACTTTCATGCTCATAAGTGTACCGCCTGGATAATAACCAGCATGATTAGCAGGCGAAAGATAGATTTTATCATAATCAAGTTTCAATTCTTTTGTTGTACGCTCATTAATTCCAGTTGTCGCCATTGTTAAGTCGAAAATTTTCAACACTGATGAGCCTTGCGAACCCTTGAAAGTGCTATCTAAGCCGCAAATGTTATCCGCTGCTATTCTTCCTTGTTTGTTTGCTGGACCAGCAAGGGAAATAAGTGCATTTTCCCCAGTTACAAAATGCTTCACTTGTACCGCATCACCGACTGCGTAAATGTCAGCATCACTTGATTGCATTTTTTCATTTGTGACAATGCTATCTTTAATTCCAAGCGTTAAGCCAGCCTCTTTCGCAAGTTTTGTGTCTGGAGTTACGCCAATGGCTAAAACCACCATATCTGCTTTTAACTCTTGTTCATCTGCAATTATGACCGCCAAGCCATTTTCATCTTTACGTATAGAATTTACACGCTTACCGAGCAAAAGTTTTATTCCTTTACTTCTCATTTTAGCATGAATAAATGCTGCCATTTCACTATCAAGTGGCGCCATTAGATGGGGCTGACTTTGTACAACAGTGACATCAAGCCCCAAAGAGCAAAGATTTTCAGCAAGCTCAACACTAATAAATCCACCACCAGCAAGCACAACAGATTGTGGATTATGTTCATTTATATGTGCATGGATTTTAAAAGTATCTTCAACAGTGCGCAAAGTGAAAACTTCATCTAAATTTTCGATACCAACCATTGGTAAGGTTGGTTTTGCGCCAGTTGATAAAACAAGTTTATCGTAGTTTTCATCAAAAACTTCACCAGTTTCTAAATTTTTAACGCTAACAGTTTTTTCGTCCTTTTTAATTTGAATAACTTCGTGTTTAACTCTAACATCAACGTTAAAACGCAGTTTAAAATTCTCAGGAGTTTGAAGTGTTAAGGCATCTTTTTCTTTAATAACTCCTCCAATGTAATAAGGCAAACCGCAGTTTGCATATGAAACAAAGCCAGATTTTTCAAACACGATAATTTCAGCGTGTTCATCTAATCTTCTAAGTCTTGCTGCAGCAGTTGCTCCACCAGCAACACCGCCAACAATAACAATTTTCATTTATTTTACCACCTTTTCATTGTAATGAATAATTCCGCCCGAATTAATAACATTAGTGTAGCCCATTTTCTTAAGCGAGTGCACGGCATTTGTGGCTCTTGCGCCGCTATGACAATAAACAAAAATATGTGTATTTGCGTTTGGCGCTACGCTTTTAATTTTTATGATTTGGTCAACTGGTATATTAACGCTATTTTCAATATGACCGTCTTTATATTCTTCGATTGTTCTAACATCAAGCAAAACTGCATCTTTTGTTTTTTTGTACTGCGCAATTTTCTCATTGATATTAATTGGTTTTAAAAAATCGAACATCATTTTAACCTTCCTAATTAATCACAATAAAGTTCTTTCAACTCTTGCATGATTTTATATATTTTTTCATCTTTTATGCTATAAATTACAGTTTGCGCTTTTTTTTGATATTCTAAAATACCATTCGCTTTTAATATAGCTAAATGCTGTGAAATTCCAGATTGTGTGATTGGCAATTTTTCCACTAGTGCCGAAACACTCATTGGTTCTTTTGCGAGTTCGCATAAAATCAGCAATCTATTTTCATTTGCCATCACTTTCAATAAATGTGCAACTTCCTTAGCTTTTGCTTTCATTTCTTCCATATGCACTTCCTCCATTTTGTCATTTATAAATTTCTTTTGTCTTCCCTATTATAGATCAATTCTCTAGCCAAGCCAAAGTAATCCGAACCAGCCTAAAATCCACAAAATTTCACTTTATGCTTCGTTATCCTCCTAGGAAAACGCCCGTTTGCCGTCGTCGTCTGCCTTGCCTAAAGCAAAAT
>JAWXUR010000081.1:0-9052 GCA_044426265.1 Clostridia bacterium | reverse complement strand
AAAAAGCAGGGTGAACCCAATCGTCTTCAGTGCCGTCAGAAACTGGCACAACGTCTTGGTGAGCCAAAAGTGCAATAGGGTTAAGAGTCGAATCTTTACCTTTCCAGCGATAAAGAAGGTTAGCAGGAGGGATAACTTCTTTTTCAAGTTTTTCAGCGATTAAAGGATAACTTGCATCTAAAAAAGCATGAAATCTTTCAAATTCTGCCCAGTCGGTTTGGCTCTCATCACGGTGAGAAATAGTTTTGATTTTAATTGCCTCGCAAAGGTGAGCCTTGTATTTTTCAACATCAACTGTGTCTTTGATTATATCAACAGTTTCGTTCTTTTTTGGTTTGTACACTGCGGCGTGCGCCGCATTTGCCACAGCCCCAACTGCCAAGGCTGAAGAGATAAGTTTAAGTGAAGTTTTCATGTTAAAGACCTCCTATTAAATTAAAATATAAAAATGATACATTAATTATACATCAATAAAAACAAAAATTCAACTATATATTTAAATTGTGTAAAAAAATAATAGAAAAAAGAAAAAAATATTTTTTCATTCGACAAAATTCGACAAAATAATCTTTTAAAATGTGGTAAAGTAGTGACATAAAATAAAAGAAAGGAGAAAAATCATGGAAATCAAAAAAATGTTAGTCACTCAAGAAAGCTTCGAACTCACAACGGAGGCAATTGAAAATCTAAACGAAAACAAAATCAAAGTGCTAGTATGTCCTAGAAATGGCAAAGAGCTATTAAAACAAATAGCAGAGCAAAAACCAGATTTTGTTGTTTTGGATTTACTCTTGTACGAGTTAGATGCATTAGAAGTTGTAGCTAAGGTGAAAGCAAGTGGCTTAAATCCACTACCAAAATTTATTTTAGCAAGCGCAGTTGAAAGCGACGTATTATTCAAAAAAGCAAAGTCATTTGGCGTAAACGATTATTTAATCAAACCGTTCACAATTGACAGTTTACTAGACACCGTAATTGAAAAAGTTTCAGCTTAAAAGAAGTAGCAGTTGTAAATCGCAAAATTTACAACTGCTATTTTTTTACATATATATTAGATATAACACACCATAAATAATAGGTTGATGCAAAACATAAATCCATATAGCGTGTTTGCCGATAAATTCTAACGCTTTATTAGAGCTAAGATTAATTTTATCAAGTAAACCTTTTTGCAAAACGATTTTACCTAAGAAAAAACCGCTAACAAAAAGGAAAAACCACGGCATAAGAGGGAAGTAGTCACTAGAATAAAAGTTTTCACTCGTAAAACCGAAATAAGAAGTCAATGTGTTAGCGTATAAAAACTCAGGCAAATCAAAAAGCTTTAATGTGAAAATTCCTAGATAGCCTTTTGTGATTTTCTTAGTGAATGCAAAAAGTGCAAAGAAAACACAAAAACCAACCGATGATGGAATTTTACAAACTACCTTTTCAAACGCAAACATTAACAGCATAGCCGAGCCTATAAGAGTAAGTACGCCAAAAATAATTGGAGATTCAGGCATGAAAATCAAGGTGACAAGGCTCACAACAAGCCCCCAACCAAACACAATCAAGCCTCTTTTTAGCTTGTGTTTTCCCAAATTAAAGCAAAAACCTGAAAGCAGAATAAAAGTCCAGCAAATGCATTGCTGCCAAAGATGCCCAATTGTTCCGCTGTACCACGCCATTTCAGTGCCGAAAATATAAACAATATCCCATAAAGCGTGATATAAAACCATGTTAATCACGCAAAAACCACGAATTAAATCTAAAATATTATAGCGTTTCAAACCGCTCATTTTTTCATCATCTCACTTAAAATTTTTCCACCCACAGCAACAGCCGCAACTCCAGCAGCAACTTTAATCGCCAACTTTTTGCCTTCAGCAATTGAAGTTGGCAGCTTAGTCATGATAATTTCTTTAACTGGATTCGATGGTTTAAAATCGCAAAGTTCACCCATTGTGAGTGTTCTTGTTTGATATTGGCTTAAGTTATCCTCATCAAGTTCAAAAATGCGAACTCCTCGTTTATCCCCAGGGCCATAAGTGTTAAACCCAGCACCTTGAGTGTATCCAAGATCGATGCCATCGAGATTTTTAACAAAGCTATTGTTATGATCATGCCCAACAAAAAGACCTAAAACTTCGCCTTTTTCCTTGAGAGCCTCAAACTGTCCGCTATTAACAGCTGGAGCAGCAGGAGATTCGCCCATAAAACCACCATCAGCAATAGTTTCATCATGCAAAACATAAAACTCATTAGCGTGATCGTAAAAAGCCTCAACACTGCCTTTAGTGCCTTTTTTAACTTGTTTAATCACATCAAAAAACTCTGGCACAGGAATATGCTGAAACACAATTGATGGCAAATAATCACCATTTGCAGCTTTGATTTTTTCTCTTTCATCTTTATACCACTGAATTTGATTTTCAAAAACTGGAGAATATGTGCCATCTTCCTCCTTAGCATTTGAATCAAAAACATAGATGTTGAAGATGTTTTTAGTCATTTCACTGTTTTGAATTTGCACACTGAAAGTGCCTAAGTCATCGCCATTTGGCAAAACATCAACAAAAGATGGATAGCTTTGATAAAGCAGCATTTGTTGCTCGTGTGAAACACCGCAGTCACGGTCATGATTGCCAAAAGTGACACAAAAAGCAACGTTTCTTCTCAAAATTGGCTCAAGAATTGTGCTAAGAGTAAAGTTCACACTAGCAAGTGGATTTTTCTTGAAAGTTGGCGAATACCCCATAATTTGGTCGCCAGTAAACACCACGAGGTCAGGTTGTTCACGCTCAAGCGCCAAGTCAATGAGCTTGATTGAATCTGGGTTAACCTTAGCATTTTCTTGCACATCAGCAATTTGCATTATTTTGAATTTCTTATCTTTAAAATGAAGTTGTTTAATCATTTAATTTATTCTCCTTGTGTGTTTTGGTACAATTTTTGACGGTTTACCGCCAAAAAGGAAACGGCTAAATCTGAAAAATTATCAAAAATTTTAATATATTATTTGCCAAACTCCTCATAAAGAGATGGGAGCTTAATGGCTAAATTTCGATATTCAACATAGCAATGTTTAGCCATGTCAAGCGCCATTTTGTCAATTAACATGAATTTGCGAATGAATTTGTTTTTAACAGTTTTTCCAAGCCAAAAACGGCTTACTAAAAATAAACCACCATCACGTTCAAAAAATATATGGCACATTTTGCTGTGTTCAATTAAGCCTTTAAAAGCACCAATATTAGCGCAAAGAATAGTTCCAACACCATTTTCTGCCATTGTTTTTTCATCAAAGCCAAAATCAGTTGGATTCATAAAGCTAATTTGAAGTGGAAAAGCAATACCACCGATTTTCTCGACTGGATAATGAGTGTTTGGCTCAAATTTAGTGAATTTATCTGCTTTAAAATAAGCTGTTTGCTTTTTATCATAACTGATGCTCAAATGCTCATGAGGATACCAAAGCTGATATCTAACTGGTTCTTGAGCGTGCCACCAAAACCACCAATTTATCATTTCAGGTGTAACATTAGGCATAGGGCAAGTCACGCTCACTAATAAATCACCAGTTTTTGTTTTGGTGTATCCTATTTCCTCTTGCAAAAGTGGGGAAGTCAAAATAGAATTCATATCTTCAAATTCAGTTTTGGTTATATCATGCTCATCTTCAAGTTTTTTTAACACTGTTAAAGGGATTTTGACATTCGGCATAGCCAAATATTTTTCGAAATTCATAGTTACTCTCCTTTATAAAATTAGTTATATTAATTATATAATATCACAAATAAGCCCCAACTTGCAAGAACAAAACAATAAAAAACACATTTTATATTGCTAAAGTTAATAATATATGGTAATATGAATATCTAAACTAAAAAAGGAAGTTTAATAAATGAGTAATTTAATCTTATCTGCCCAAATGATATTTCCGCTATTTGTGATGATAGCACTGGGATATCTGCTCAGAAAAATCGATATTTTTGATGAAAGAGTGTGCGCTAAACTCAATAAGTTCGTCTTTTCGTTTTTGATGCCAGCAGTGCTTTTTCATAGCATCTGTTTAAGCGAGTTTGATTTTGGCTCTTCAATGAAGATTTTAGCTTTTGCTTTAATCAGTTTGATAGTTCTTTTCATCATTCTCATGCTCGTTGCTCCAAGATTTATCAAAGACAAAAAAGATAGTGGAGTTTTAATCCAAGGTGTTTTTCGCAGCAATTTCATTTTGCTAGGTCTGCCAATTTGCATTGCGGTTTATGGTGAAGACAATATCCAAACCACAGTTTTATTAATCGCTTTCATCGTACCGCTATTCAACGTGCTTTCGGTTATAACCTTTCAATCACTCACAGACAAAAAGCCAGATTTCAAAAGCTTAGTCATCGGCATTTTCACAAACCCAATAATGATCGCCGCCGTTGCTGGTTTCGGTCTTGTTATTTTAGGCATTGAGCTGCCAACAGTGATTCTCGACACAGTTTCCGACATCTCATCAATGACAACTCCACTCGCTTTAATCGTACTCGGTGCAGGTTTCACTCTTTCCGGAGTGAAGAAATATTGGAAAGTTCTCTCGTGGACTGTCGTACTTCGACTTTTAGTTGTGCCAGCTGTCATCTTAGCTGTTGCTGATTATCTCGGCTTTGAGGGTGAAGAGTTAGTTTCAACCTTAATTCTTTTCGCAAGTCCAACCGCAGTTTCAAGTTTTACAATGGCCAAAAACTATAACGCAAACGAAGAGTTAGCAGGTCAAGTTGTAGTAGTGACAACGCTGATTTCAATGTTTACTCTTTCGCTATTTCTTAGCATTTTCACATTTTGAAAATAAAAAATCGTCATGCACTTAATTAAAGATGCATGACGATTTTTATATTTAAGTTCTTGAAATTTTAATTAATTATGCTAATTTAGAGCTGATATCAAATGTCATTGTTCCAGTGTAATCACCAGCTGATTTTCCAGCTACGTCATCTGCATAGAAGTAAAGGTTTTCATAAACAGTTGTTGTGCTATAAACGTGATAAGCACTTGAAAGTCTACCGAGGTAACTTTCAAATCTGATTGTGTCTGTGCCATTTGAAAGTGAATGCCATTGATCTGTGTCAATAAGAACGATTAAGCCGTCATTACCAGCGTTAATTGTAACGTCGATTTCAACATCAACATAAGTTAAACTTTCAGTGCTTAATTCGCCAATTTCAATTGTTTCAGGAATAGCAACTGAGTAAGTTGAAGGATTAACAGCGACACTCGCTGAAACTGGAACGCTGAATGTTTCAATTGTTGAATCAGCATCAACTTGTGGTTCTTCGTCACTATTTTCAACCCATTTGATGTCTAACCAAAGTGATTGAGCGCCGTTTGTAACGAGATTAATGTCAGCAGAAAAATCAAGAGAACTTGCAAGAGCAGCTGTTGGAATAACAAATTCTAAGATATCACTTGCGTAACTTTCGCCAGCTTCAATGCCGAAAAAAGCAGCAACTTGAGAATAGAGTTTTAATGTAGGATTAGCATCAGTTAAACCAACACTAATTGTTGTGCTAAAGTATTGAACGTCTTCAAAAGTGATGAAAGCATCTGATAAAACGCCGATTTCAGCGCCACCCCATTTTGGAGTAGGGTTGCAAACGTAAACACGTAAAGTAGCCCAATCACCATCAATAGTAACGTCAGCTTCGCTTGAAATAACACCGTTACACATACTGAAGTTACTAGGTGTATAATAATTATAAGCGTAAACCATGTTTGAAGAATATGAACCATCTTCGCTTGGAACAAAATCATCAGCAGCAAAAGCGCCAACAACTCCCATGCTTAATACCATTGCCATAGCCAAAATGAGAGAGAAAACTTTTTGAATTTTTTTCATTGAAAAAATCCTCCTATAAAAATATTTATTACACAGCCAAAAGCTGGTATAATCATTTTTGCTTCAACTAACTCATTAATAAGAAATAAGTTTTGAATGGATTCACACTCAAAACATGACTTAATTATGATGCTAACAAGCAAGTTAGCAATAACTAACCTTGTGGAGTATAACAATAAATAATTCAATTGTCAATGCATTTTTTAGCTTTTAACAAAAAGTTAAACTCGAAAACTCAATGCAAGTTTTTAGTGATTTATATATGGTTATTAATTGCTGAATATATAGTTAGAGTTAACTAACTATATAAGAAAAAAACACAGGACTTACCAAATAGTAAGCCCTGTGATGCTATTAAAATTGAACGCTTCTTTGCTACATAACTAGTAAACATACTAAGCTAGTAGGGCGAACGAAGTGAGCTGTACCGAAAAAATCAAAGTTTAAACTTATCGAAAAAACCTTTTTTCTCTTCGCCAACGCTATTTCCATCATCAATATTATTCTTTGGTTTGTTAGCGAGTGTTTTATCAAACTCACGAAGAATTTCTTTTTGCTTAGCGGTCAAATGTTTAGGAACATCAACAATGAGTTTCACATATTGATCACCCTTGCCACGACCTGAAAGCCGAGCAATACCTCTACCTTTGAATTTGAACACTTCACCAGGTTGAGAACCAGCTGGAAGTTCAAACTTAACTTTGCCGTCAAGAGTTGGTACGAAAACATGATCGCCCATTGCAGCTTGTGCATAGGTAACATTAAATTCACACCAAACATCATATTCGTCACGCTCAAAAAATGGGTGAGGACGAACGTTGATATTAATTCTCAAATCGCCATTAGGGCCGCCGTTAACACCTTTGTTACCGCCACCACGAACGCTGAGTGATTGTCTATCATCAATGCCTGCTGGGATATCTATATCAACATTAGTAGCCTTGTTTTGAGCACCGCTGCCATGACAAGTAGGGCATGGATTAGGGATGCTTTTACCCTTACCACCACAAGCAGAACAAGTTTTTGTTGTGTTAATCATGCCAAAAGCTGAACGTTGTTGCACATTCACTTGACCTCTACCGCCACAAGTTGAGCAGTTAACAGGAGAAGAACCTGCTGCACAGCCATTGCCGCCGCAAGTTGAACATGACTCAATTTTATTAACCTTAACAGTTTTTTTGCAACCCTTTGCAGCTTCTTCAAAAGAAATTGTTACACTAGATTGAATTGTTGAACCTTTTCTAGGTGCATTAGGGTTTTGTCTTTGTCCGCCGCCGAAGCCACCAAAACTTCCGCCACCAAACATACTGCCTAAGATATCATTAAGATCGAAAGCATCACCAAAACCGCCGCCGCCAAAACCAGCGCCGAAGTTAGGATCTGATGCCGCATGACCATATTGGTCGTATTTCGCTCTTTTATCGCTGTCTGAAAGCATTTCATAAGCTTCATTAACTTCTTTGAAACTATCTTCAGCAGCTTTATCTCCAGGATTGAGATCAGGGTGATATTTCTTTGCAAGTTTACGATAAGCTTTTTTGAGCTCATCATCACTTGCAGATTTATTAACGCCTAAGACCTCATAATAATCTCGTTTATCTGCCATTTTATATCCTCCAAAATGATAAGTGTTTTTACAAAATATAAGTGTCATTATACCATATAAAAGCACTTATGTATAGATATAGCGAAAATATTTATTTTTTACATTTTCACTTTTGAAATACCACAAGCCGAAACCTGTGGTATTTCTTGAATTTTGTTATTTAAAATTAGTTAGCATCTGTGAAGTTTGCATCTGTGTAACCAGCATCACTGTAACCATCGTTGCCACCGTCAAAACCTTGAGCAGCATTTGGGTCAAAGCCTTGTGCAGCGTTAGGGTCGAAACCTTCAGCGCCACCAGCTGGATTTTGTTGATACATTTTTTCACTGAGTTTATAAAATGCTTGTTGTAAAGCTTCTTTTTCAGTTGAGATCATGTTGATATCTTCGCCTTTAAGAGCGTTTTTGAGCGAATCAATTTTTGATTGAATTTCAGCTTTGTCGTCGTCACTAAGAGCAGCTGCAGCTTCTTCTGTGAGGATTTTCTCACATTGATAAACCATTTGATCAGCTTCGTTTCTTGTGTCGATTTCTTCACGGCGTTTTTTATCTTCTTGAGCGAATTGTTCTGCATCTCTAACAGCTTTTTCAACGTCGTCTTTAGACATGTTTGTTGAAGATGTGATTGAGATTGATTGCTCTTTACCAGTGCCGAGGTCTTTAGCAGAAACGTGAACGATACCATTAGCATCGATATCAAAAGTAACTTCGATTTGTGGAACACCACGTCTTGCAGGCATGATGCCGTCAAGGCTGAATACGCCTAAATCTTTGTTATCTCTTGCAAATTCACGTTCACCTTGAAGAACATGGATTTCAACAGAAGGTTGGTTATCAGCAGCAGTAGAGAACACTTGGCTCTTCTTAACTGGGATAGTTGTGTTTCTTTCAATGATTTTTGTGTTAACTCCGCCCATTGTTTCGATACCGAGTGAAAGAGGAGTAACGTCGAGAAGTAAGATACCTTTAACGTCGCCGCCAAGAACACCAGCTTGAAGAGATGCACCGATAGCAACACATTCATCAGGGTTGATGCCTTTGAAAGGTTCTTTACCTGTGAATTTTTTGATAGCTTCTGTAACAGCAGGAATTCTTGAAGAACCACCAACCATTAAGATTTTATCGATTTCGCTTGTGCTTAAACCAGAATCAGCAATTGCTTGACGAACAGGAGCCATTGTTGATTCAACAAGGTCAGCTGTAAGTTCGTTGAATTTAGCTCTTGTGAGAGTTAATTCAAGGTGTTTAGGGCCAGTTGAATCAGCTGTGATGAATGGTAAGCTGATTGAAGATGAAGTAACGCTTGAAAGTTCGATTTTAGTTTTTTCAGCAGCTTCTTTAACTCTTTGAACAGCGCTCTTATCGCCACGAAGGTCAATTCCATCGCTCATTTTGAATTGGTCGAAAATCCAGTTCATAACTCTTTGGTCGAAGTCGTCACCACCAAGGCGGTTATTACCAGCAGTTGCAAGAACTTCTTGAACGCCGTCACCCATTTCGATAACAGAAACGTCGAATGTACCACCACCAAGGTCATAAACCATAACTTTTTGGTCGTTTTCTTTGTCAATGCCGTAAGCAAGA
>JAWXUR010000080.1:0-9085 GCA_044426265.1 Clostridia bacterium | reverse complement strand
TCAAAATCCATATGCTCAAAGCCCATACGCTCAACCAACAGTAAATCCATATGAGCAAGCACAACAACCAGTTGCAAACCCATATGAGCAAATGCAACAACCAGCTGCAAACCCATATGAGCAAATGCAACAACCAACAGCAAACCCATATATGCAACAAAACCCATATGCTGGATCACCTTATGCACCAGTTGCTCCTTATCCAGCTGCATATTCACCATATGCTCCAGTTGTTCCAATGTATCCTCAACCTGCAATGCCACAATCAGTTTATGGCATTCCACAAGAGCAAATGCAAGCTATTGTTGAGCAATATTTAAAAGCTCAAGCTGGAGAAAAAGAAGAAGCTAAAGAAGAAATCAAAGCAGAAGAAAAAGTTGAAGAAGAGGTTGCACAAGATGCTCGCAATCCAAAATCTAAGATTATTTTCCAAAGTGACGACTTCGATAGTCCAAATAGTGCTCCAACTGTTATAAGAAACGAACCTGCGAATGTCGACGACGAAGACGACGATTCGCAGCAAAAAAAAAACCAAGAAAATCAACAAAACCAAGAAAAAGAAGAGGAAAAAAGGACTAACCTCGAGTTTAAGCCGGAAGTAAAAGAAGACTCTTCAATTTTAACTACTGATTTAGGCGAAGGCTTTAGCGTTTTTGAAGTTGAAATATCTCAAAAAGAACTCGGCATTCTTTCTCGTAAACATCCTGTTAGAGTCACAGCTCTTGGTGCTCCAAGTGTTGTGCCAGTTGTGCATAAAAATTCAGTTATGACTGATGAAAATGGCAATGTTTCAAGTTTTGAAGTGGAAGAATTTGAAGAGCAAGAACTCGCAAATTCAATCAGCCAACAGCAAAAAGATTTTGAAACAGAGTTTGCAGGTTTCATGAATATGGACGACGATGATGATGACGATGATGATGTGAAAAAGAAAAAATCAAAGAAAAGCAAAAAATCAAAAAAAAAAACTCGTGGCTCAAAAAAAGGTAAACAAAGCTCTATGGAAATAGTTAGAAAACTTATCTTAGCAGTTGCAGTGCTCGGCATTTTGGGCTCATGCGGTATGCTTGGATATGAATATATGCTTTCAAGTCAAAATGCGAATTTGGAGCAAGATCTTCAAGATCTCATTATCGACACCAACACTTTCACCACTGATTCAAGTTCAGAATCTGATGCAGATGAAGACACAGACGAAGACACAGACTATGACGATAGTGACGATGTTGAAGTTGTAGTTATGACTTTAGAAGAACAATGGGAGCTTATATATGAGGAATATCCTGATGTAGACTTCCCAGAAGATATGCAAATTGAATACGCTAATTTGTATGCTATTAACACAGATTTCGTTGGATATTTAAGCGCTGATGGCGTTGGGTTGGCACTTTCAATCGTACAAACCGATAATGACAGCGAATATCTTAGCAAAAACTTTTATGGTGCAAGCACAAAATATGGTTGCCCATTTGTTACTCACTTAAATAGCTTAGACGAACTTGATCAAAACACAATTATTTACGGCCACCACATGACAGATGGCACAGTTTTTGGCGTGTTAGACGAGTATAAAGACATTCAAGGTTTCATTGATGCTCCAGTTATCACTTTTGACACCTTGGGCGAAACTTATGAGTGGAAAATCATTGCTGCGTTCATCACAAATGTTGAAGAAAGTGATGATGACGGCTATGTGTTCATGTATTACTTCACAGAGCTCGGCTCAGAAGAAAACTTTGCAACTTATTTAAGCGAGCTTGAATCACGCTCACTTTACGACACAGGAGTTGATGTGCTTTCAACGGATAAAATCATCACTCTTTCAACTTGTTCACACGAATTTGATGACGCAAGATTCGTTGTTGTTGCAAGACTCGTTAGAGCTGGCGAAAGTTCAACAGTTGACACTTCTCTTGCAACTTTAAATACTAATGTAAGATACCCACAAGCTTACTATGATGAAAATGGCGGCACTAACTATTATGCAGATGCATATCGTTGGTATCCAGACTAATTTTGTTGGCATTAGCTTGTTAATGACATAAATTATAGATTTTATGCTATAATGAGTACTCTAAAAACTCAAGCATCAAGACGGCTAGTTTGCCAATAAAGAGCGTCGGAGGAAAAAAATGATTAAACTTTTTACTTTGAAAGACTTGTCTGCATTTGCTGCAGATACAGTTTTTAAGATTTGCTTAAAACTGGAAAGTTACGGTTTTAGCGAAGACAATATCGTGGAATTTGATAGCTATAACGACCTATATAAAAATGTTTTAGATGCTATGGAAAATGGTGAAAACATTATTGTAGCAGGTGATAATAGCGATTATTGCGATATTAAAAAGGAATTGATTTCAAGATTAATTCTTCAAGAGCACTCTTGCTCAAAAATATCTGAATGTATCGCCGTTAATGCTGGTGATGATATCGCTGAAATAGATATGTCAGCGCATTGCCTTGTGCCTGTTAACTCAATTAACCACTTGAGCGTTGATGGTCTTTATTCAGGCTTCACAACTAAGGTCTTAAATGGTCAATTAACAGTTTTCCCTTTAGACTTTTCAAGAATTGATAAGATATTAGAATCTTTGATTTCAGATATTTTCGAAAAGAATTTGCTTGAAGAGCCTGAAAACGAAGAATCAGAAGAAAATCAAAGCACTGTTGCTTATGATTTCACTCCATCAGTTAGCAAAATGATTTATTCACTTAGTCAATTAGATAAAACTTTATCTCTTGCAACAAGTGAAGCTGTTATGTGGGTTTATGGGCTTTATGAGCAAATTTCAGGCATTGCTGAAACTGTTAACTTCGTTGAAGTTGTTGACGAAGAAGTTGAGGGCTATGACGATCAAGAACCTGAAAGCGAATCTTCAATCGTTGTTCGCCACTCTCGTGAAGCGATGTACAATATGAACTCAGACTTCGGTGGCTCAATTTCAGATGTGTACGCCCTTGAAAAAGAAGATGGCTCAACTGAATATTTTGCCTTTGTTGCAGTTTGCGACAGAGTAAGTGCTCGAGTTAAAAAGATTAAAACTAGCAACGTTGAAGATTTAGGCATCTTGCTTTCTCACTGCGTTGTTATGCTTAGCGAAACCATTTGCCAAAAGGCAGACGCTATCAGTCTTTCACTTTCAAAGGTTTATGATGTGACTGACGATGAAGAAGATGAAGATGGCGCAGATGCAGATGAAATCGATATTAGAGATATTCCAAAAAACAAACTCAATCTCATGATTGCTGGTTTAGTTTGTGCAATTTTAGTTCCAATTATCCTCACTTTCATTTTTGCAACTGAAGATGCAACAATTCCAACTCTTGCATCAACTAGCACCACTTTTAGCTATGATTACTTAACAAGCACAACAGTTGACACTGCAACAACGCTTTTCCCAGGTGTAACTGAAAGCACAACAACCTCAATCTTTAGTGATGATGCACTTCTTCCATCAGAAGATGCTGCAACAGAGGTTTCAGCTGCAACAACTGAAGCTGCTGTGGAATCTGAAAGCGGAGTTTTCACATTCACTGTTTTCGGTTATGGTCACGGTGTTGGTCTTAGCCAAGAGGGTGCAAACTATTATGCAAGCGAAGGCTGGAACTATGCCGAAATTTTGGCGATGTATTATTATGGTGCAACCTTAGTTTCAGGTGATGCATATCCTGAAACAATAACTTATGCGGGCTCAACTTATGAAACAAGAGAATATCTTGCCTCTGCGCTTGCCTCAGAAATGAGTTCAGATTTCAGCTCTGAAGCTCAAAAAGCTCAAGTAGTAGCGATTTACACATTTGCAAAATACTATGATTATAACGTTAGCTCAACAGGTCATGCCTTTGGTAAAACAGCGACAGAGGCTCAATATGCTATAGTTGATGAAGTTATGTCAGGCGGTTTATATATTTCATATAACGGCTCAACAGCCTTAACACCATTCCACGCAATCAGCGCCGGCGCAACAACTTCATATTATAACACTTGGGGCTCATACAACGTAACCTACCTCTCAGGTGGCAGACCAAGTTATGGTGACACCTTAGTTGACGACTTCCAAACAACATATTCAGTTACAACTGAAGACTTCAAAACAATGGTTATTGAAGCTTTAGGCATCGAGCTCACTGGCGACCCATCAACATGGATCACGATTTTAACTCATGATGCTTGCGTAAGCAGCGACATTGGTTATGTTGCAACAATGTCTGTTGGTGGTCAAACAATCACTGGTAATGAGTTTAGAACGTCGGTTCTTGACGGAAACATCCGCTCTCATTGCTTCGCTCTCACGTACACCCCAGACGTTTAATTAAATATTAAACTCTCATCTTAAACGGTGGGAGTTTTTTTGCGTACAGTTCGCTACGCTCACCATCTATATCTAATCTTAGCGTAAAAAAACGACAAAGAAAAAAATTTAAACTACGTCTAACTTGACATTTACTGATAATAATAGTATAATAAAAACATCAAATATGATAAAAATTTATAACCATAAAGGAGTAACTCATTATGCCATTAGTAACAACTAAAAAAATGTTTGAAGATGCTTATAAAGGCGGATACGCTATCGGCGCTTTCAACGTTAACAACATGGAAATCATTCAAGGTATCGTAGCAGCTGCTAAAGCTAAAAATTCACCTGTAATCCTTCAAGTTTCAAAAGGTGCTCGTGCTTATGCAAGCCACACTTACCTTGTTAAACTCGTTGAAGCTGCTGTTGAAGAAACAGGTCTTCCAATCGCTCTTCACCTCGATCACGGCCCTGACTTCGAAACTTGCAAAAGCTGCATCGACGGCGGTTTCACTTCAGTTATGATCGATGGCTCACATCTTCCATACGAAGAAAACGTTGCTGTAACAAAAAAAGTTGTTGAATACGCTCACGCACACGGCTGTGTTGTTGAAGGCGAACTCGGTCAACTTGCTGGCGTTGAAGATGACGTTCAAGTTAGTGAAGAAGATGCTTCTTACACAAAACCAGAACAAGTTTATGACTTCGTTACACGTACTGGCGTTGACTCACTTGCAATCGCAATTGGTACAAGCCACGGTGCTTTCAAATTCAAACCAGGTCAAAAACCACAACTTCGTTTCGATATCCTCGAAGAAGTTGAAGCTAAACTTCCAGGTTTCCCAATCGTTCTTCATGGTGCATCATCAGTAGTTCCTGAATATGTAACAATGATCAACGAATTTGGCGGTGAAATGCCAGATGCTATCGGTATCCCAGAAGATATGCTTCGTCAATCAGCTAAAATGGCTGTTTGTAAAATCAACGTTGACTCTGACTTAAGACTTGCTCTCACAGCATCAATCAGAAAACATTTCGCTCAAAACCCAACTCACTTTGACCCACGTCAATACCTCACACCAGGTCGTGACGCTATCCAAAGCATTGTTGAGCACAAAATCGAAACAGTTCTCGGTTGCGGCGACAAAGCATAAGTTATTGCGACTTATAAAAATTAATAATGAAAAGCTCGGTTTAATGCCGAGCTTTTTTGCGTCTAAATTCACCAAAAACAGATGCAATAACAGCTATAAATAAACGAAGAAATACAATAAAAAACCTCAAAACACAAGCGAAAACAGATATAATAACAGCTATAAATAAACGGACAAGACATAACAAATAAACCTCAACACATAGACAAAATTCGCTAAAATCCAGCACATAATCAAAATCCCAAAACAAGTCAAAACGACACTTGTCGTACAAATTTCATTACAAAATGCACCTAACCTACTAGCTATTTTGTCAGTAAAGAAAAAATAAAATAATACCTCATACACGGATTTTATGCTATTTTGTGGTATTTTTTTAACATTTATTAAGTCATTAAAAACAAAATGCACAAAAAGGTGCAAATGTACGCAAAAAGTTTATAACAAAATAGCTCAAAACTCTTGAATTTTTTTAAAACTAGTGGTATTATAATATATACAATAGGTTAATTGTATCATAATTTAAAAATAAAGAGGTGGTTTAATGTCACAAAATAAAATCAAAAGCAGCGAAGTGCCGCTGTACCTGTTTCATCAGGGTAGCAACATGAAAGCTTACGAATATTTCGGTGCTCACAAAACCGAAAAAGAAAACCAAGTTATTTTCCGCACTTGGGCACCAAACGCAAAAGCTATTAGCGTTATCGGTGACTTTAATGCTTGGGACGCTCAAGCTAACAAAATGGAGTTAATAACAGGCGAAGGCGTTTGGGAATGCACAGTTGATAACGTTAAGGTTTATGATAATTATAAATTAAACGTTGAAGGCTGTGACGGCAGAACAATTGCAAAATCTGATCCTTATGCTTTCCATGGTGAAACTCAAGGCAGTACAGCATCAAAATATTATGACCTTGATGGTTACAAATGGAATGATGCAAAATGGGATAAACAAAAATCTAAAACCAATGTGTACGCTTCACCAATGAATGTTTATGAAGTTCACTTAGGCTCATGGAAACGCCACGAAGATGGCAACGTTTATTCTTACATAGACTTAGCAAATGAACTTGTACCATACGTTAAAGATATGGGATACACTCACATCGAGCTTCTTCCAGTTTCTGAATATCCATTTGACGGCTCATGGGGCTATCAAGTAACAGGTTATTTCAGCGTAACTTCAAGATATGGCACACCACACGATTTCATGCACTTCATTGACGAGTGTCACAAGGCAGGAATCAGCGTTATTATCGACTGGGTTCCAGCTCACTTTCCAAAAGATGAGCACGGCTTAGCTAATTTCGATGGTGGCCCAACTTATGAATATGCAAACGAACTCAAGGGCGAACACAAAGAATGGGGTACAAAAGTCTTCGACTTTGGCAGAACCGAAGTTATGTCTTTCCTCTCAAGTTCAGCAGCCTTTTGGTTTGATAAATATCACGTTGACGGCTTAAGAGTTGATGCAGTTGCTTCAATGCTTTATTTAGATTATAACAGAAAAGACGGTCAATGGGTTCCAAACATTCATGGCGGCAATGAAAACTTAGAAGTTATCGAGTTCCTCAAAAAACTCAATAGTGGTATCTTCCAAATGTTTAACAACCCACTCATGATTGCAGAAGAAAGCACAGCATGGCCAATGGTAACAAAACCTGTTGACATGGGCGGTCTTGGCTTCAACTTCAAATGGAACATGGGTTGGATGAATGATGTACTCAAATATTTTAGCTTCGACCCTCTCGCAAGAAAGTACAATCATAACCTACTCACATTCTCATTCTTTTACGCTTTTTCAGAAAACTTCGTTCTTCCAATTTCACATGATGAGGTTGTACATGGTAAGGGTTCACTTATCAACAAAATGTCAGGTGAATATGAAGACAAGTTCAAGTCAATGCGTTCATTCATGGCGTACATGATAGCTCACCCAGGCAAAAAACTCATGTTCATGGGTCAAGAGTTTGGTCAATTCATCGAATGGAGATTCGATGAAGGCTTAGAGTTTAGTCTTTTACAGTACGAAAAACACGCACAACTCAAAGAGTTCACAAAAACTCTTAACAACTTATATAAGAAAACCCCAGCTTTATGGGAAATCGATTACGCTTGGGACGGCTTCAATTGGCTTGTTAGTGATGACACCGACAACTCAATCATCGCTTTCACAAGACGTGACAAATCAGGCGAAGAAATCGTTTGCGTTTGCAACTTCACACCAGTTGACCGTGAAGAATATTCTTTCGGCGTGGTTAACGATGGCGTTTACGAAGTTATCATAAACACCGATGCAAAAAAATTCGGTGGCGAAGGTTTCGGCACAAAAACAAGAGCAACATCAAAACCAATTCCAATGCACGGCTATGATCAAAGCATCACAGTTAGCATCGCTGGTCTTTCAGCAATTTATTTAAAAAGAAAAGACAAGCCAAAAAGAGTTGGTGAAACAAAAAAGGCAAAAAAGGCAGACGCAGCAAAAGCAGTTGAAGCCGTAATCGAGCCAGTTGTTGAAGCAGTTGCTACACCAGTTGTAGAAGCTCCAGTTGTTGTTGAAGCAGTGGCAACACCAGTTGTTGAAGCTCCAGTTGTTGAAACAGTTGCTGCACAGGCAGCTACTAAAGCACCAGCAAAAACTGCAAAACCTAAAAAAGCTGCCGCAAAGAAAAAAGCAGCACCAAAAAAGGTTGAAGAAGTGAAAGCTGAACCAAAAGCAGTTGAAGTGCCAGCAGAGCCAGTGAAAGCTAAAAAAGTTAAAGCTGCACCAAAAAAAGCTGAAACAGTTACTGCCGAACCAGTAAAAGCAGAAACAGTTGTTGCAAAGCCTGTAAAAGCACCAACTAAAAAAGCAAAAGCAAAAAAGACAGACGAAGTTCCAGCACAATTAACTTTTGATGTTGTTGAACCAGTTGTTGCTGATCCAGTAAAGGCAGAACCTGTTAAAGCAGAACCAGTTAAAGCTGAACCAGTAAAAGCAGAACCTGTAAAAGCTGAACCAGTGAAAACAGAAAAACCAGCAGCAAAAAAACCAGCAACAAAGAAATCAAAGAAAAAATCAAAAAAATAAAAAACCATCTCCCTACCTCGTAGGGTCGACCCTATGTGGTCAACCGATGTCGGCACAGAAATCACAGTGTAGGGCAATGGTTCTACCCCTTAGATGGTAACTTAAGGATTTTCAACGTTGAGGAAATTGTAGGGCACGACCCCTGTGTCGTGCCGAAGTTGGGATTTATTCGTGTTTTCTTAGACATGGTGGTTTTTGTTTCGTGAAATCACGAAACCGAACAGCGGAACGACACAGGGGTCGTTCCCTACATTCCTTAAGTTCTCGAGTATGAGGAAAACCCTTGCCACGTTGGGTTTCGTGTTTCACGAAACAAAAACAACGCACTAAAGGGAAATGGATATAAACATAGGTGTTATCGATAATGCAAAACAATCCGTAAACCTGTAACCCAAAATATGATGTATATGATAAACATTGTAAAAATGGGGAACAGGGAGGGGTAGAACCCAAGCGTGTTGATTAGGAAAAAATTTGAATAAAAAAGTAAATAAAAAAGAGGAAAACCAAGACTTTTATGTTATAATGCAATTGCCAAAAAACACAAACATAAAGAAAAGGAATTC
>JAWXUR010000079.1:0-9221 GCA_044426265.1 Clostridia bacterium | reverse complement strand
CCCCTGCGGCAGCAGAAACTGCACTAACCGCATCAACAAACAAAAAAAACAAAGCGAAATTTATCCACAACAACAAACGCAAAAACGATAACACAAAACCCAAACCATTACATAATCAATGAAATTGCAAAAATGGGAAACAAGGAGGAGTAGAACCCACTCCCCTACGGAGTTGGGGCATTTTCGCTTGCGAAAATTGTACGCAAAAACGAAAAAAGAGTCACTCTTTCGAGCGACTCTTGATTTTTTATTTAACGTTTGTTAAATGTTAATGCAATTAAGCGTTAACAGCTGTAACAACGCCTGAACCTACTGTACGGCCACCTTCACGAATAGCGAAACGAAGACCTTCTTCGATTGCGATTGGTGTGATGAGCTCAACGTCGATTTCAACGTTATCACCAGGCATACACATTTCTGTGCCTTCTGGAAGTGTGATAACACCAGTTACGTCAGTTGTACGGAAGTAGAATTGAGGACGGTAGTTGTTAAAGAATGGAGTATGACGTCCACCTTCGTCTTTTGAAAGAACGTAAACTTGACCGTGGAATTTTGTGTGAGGTTTGATTGAACCTGGTTTAGCAAGAACTTGACCACGTTCGATTTCAGATCTTTGAACACCACGAAGGAGACAACCGATGTTATCGCCTGCTTCAGCGTAATCAAGGAGTTTTCTGAACATTTCGATACCAGTACAAACAACTTTACGGCTTTCGTCAGAAAGACCAACGATTTCGATTTCTTCAGTTGTTCTAAGTTGACCACGTTCAACTCTACCTGTTGCAACTGTACCACGACCTGTGATTGTGAATACGTCTTCAACTGGCATAAGGAAAGGTTGGTCAGCTTTACGATCTGGTGTTGGGATATATGTGTCAACGTGACCCATGAGTTCCCAGATTGGAGCAAGTTCAGGAGCGTCTACGTCGCCGCCTTCATATTGAAGAGCAACAAGAGCAGAACCTTTGATGATTGGAGTATCGTCGCCTGGGAATTCGTACTCACTAAGAGTTTCACGGATTTCCATTTCAACGAGTTCGATGAGTTCTTCATCATCAACTTGGTCACATTTGTTCATGAAAACAATGATGTAAGGAACACCAACTTGACGAGCAAGAAGGAGATGTTCTTTTGTTTGAGCCATAGGGCCATCAGTAGCAGCGATAACGAGAATACCACCGTCCATTTGAGCAGCACCAGTGATCATGTTTTTGATATAGTCAGCATGGCCTGGGCAGTCAACGTGAGCGTAGTGACGTGTGTCAGTTTCGTATTCAACGTGAGCTGTATTGATTGTGATACCACGTTCTCTTTCTTCTGGAGCTTTATCGATGTTTGCGTAATCAACGAAGTCAGCGCCGCCTTTCATAGCGAGAGTTTTAGTGATAGCAGCTGTGAGTGTTGTTTTACCATGGTCAACGTGACCGATAGTACCAATGTTAACGTGTGGTTTGTTTCTTTCAAACTTTTGTTTAGCCATTTGGATTTTCCTCCCTAAAGTAATTTATTTATTTTTATTTTTTAAATTTGCTGCGACAGTCGAAACTGTGCTAAAGACATTTTATCAATAAACGCAGCAAATATCAAGACCTTTTAAGAAAAAATTAGTCTTTTTTAGCTCTTTCTGTGATAATTCCTTCAGCAATTGACTTAGGAATTTCAACATAGTGGCTAGGCTCCATTGCGTATTGTGCACGACCTTGAGTTTTTGAACGAAGATCAGTTGCATAACCAAACATTGAAGCGAGTGGAATGAAAGCATTAACTTGCATTGCGCCAGTTCTTGTTTCCATACCTTGCATAAGACCACGACGAGAGTTAATATCGCCGATAACATCACCCATGTAATCTTCTGGTGTGATAACAGCCACTTTCATCATTGGCTCCATGAGAACAGGACTAGCTTTTCTCATTGCATTCTTGAATGCCATTGAACCGGCAATCTTGAAGGCCATTTCTGATGAATCGACTTCATGGTAAGAACCATCATAAAGAGTTACTTTAACGTCAACAACGTTGTAGCCTGCGAGTGTACCAGTGAGCATTGCTCCCTTAACACCTGCTTCAACTGCGCCGATATATTCTTTTGGAATAGATCCACCAACAACTGCGTTAACAAATTCATAGCCTTTTTCTGGGTTTGGCTCAACTCTGATCTTAACGTGACCATATTGACCTTTACCACCAGATTGACGTGAATATTTGCAATCTTCTTGAGTTTCAACTGTGATTGTTTCTCTATATGCAACTTGTGGTTTACCAACATTTGCTTCAACTTTAAATTCACGAAGCATACGATCAACGATGATTTCAAGGTGAAGTTCACCCATACCAGCGATGATTGTTTGACCTGTTTCTTCATCTGTGTAAGCTTTGAATGTTGGATCTTCTTCTGCAAGTTTAGCAAGAGCGATACCCATTTTTTCTTGACCAGCTTTTGTTTTTGGTTCAATAGCAACACGGATAACTGGCTCTGGGAATTCCATTGACTCCAAGATAACTGGATGTTTTGGATCACAGAGAGTTTCACCAGTTGTTGTTATTTTAAGACCAACAGCAGCTGCGATATCACCTGCGTAGCAAGTATCGATATCTTCTCTTGAGTTTGCGTGCATTTGAAGAATACGGCCCATTCTTTCGTTCTTATTCTTTACAGAGTTGAGAACTGTTGAACCTGCATTGATTGAACCTGAATAAGTTCTGAAGAAGCAGATTTTACCAACAAATGGGTCAGTTGCGATTTTGAATGCAAGAGCAGCGAAAGGTGCGTCATCAGTTGACTCACGTACTTCTTCCTCTTCAGTGTCAGGATTAACGCCTTTGATAGCTTCAACGTCAGTTGGAGCTGGCATGTAATCGATAACAGCGTTAAGGAGAAGTTGAACGCCCTTGTTACGGTATGAAGTACCGCAAGTTACAGGAACCATTCTATTATCAATTGTTGCTTCACGGATACATTTTTGGATTTCTTCTAAAGTGAGTTCTTCACCGTTGAAGTATTTTTCCATAAGTGCATCATCTTGTTCAGCAACGAGTTCGATCATTTCATCATGATATTTTTGAGCGAGTTCTTGCATATCAGCTGGAATTTCTTCTTCTCTGATGTCAAGACCCTTATCATCATAATAAACTTCAGCTTTCATAGTTACCAAATCAATGATACCTTTGAAATCTGCTTCAGAGCCGATTGGAAGTTGAATTGGCACAGCGTTACATTTAAGACGATCTTTGAGCATATCAACAACGTTATAGAAGTCTGCGCCCATGATGTCCATTTTGTTTACGTAAACCATACGTGGAACTCTGTACTTATCAGCTTGTCTCCAAACTGTTTCTGATTGTGGTTCAACACCGCCTTTAGCACAAAGAACTGTTACAGAGCCGTCGAGAACACGAAGTGAACGCTCAACTTCAACTGTAAAGTCAACGTGGCCTGGGGTATCGATAATGTTAATACGGTGATCTTTCCAGAAGCAAGTTGTTGCAGCAGAAGTGATAGTGATACCACGTTCTTGCTCTTGTTCCATCCAGTCCATTGTGGCAGCGCCTTCATGAACTTCACCTATTTTGTGAGTGATACCTGTGTAGAACAGGATACGCTCTGTTGTTGTTGTTTTACCAGCATCGATGTGAGCCATGATGCCGATGTTTCTTGTCATGTCAAGTGAAACCTGTCTAGGCATTGGTTATCCTCCATTAAATATGGGTAAACATATTTCTTGATTTTATTTTTAGCAGTAAATTTAACTTTACTAAAAACGTTATCAGATTACCATCTGAAATGTGCGAAAGCTTTATTAGCTTCAGCCATTTTGTGAGTATCTTCACGTTTTTTGAATGCTGAACCTGTTTCGTTCATAGCATCGATAATCTCGTTAGCAAGTCTTTCTTTCATTGTTCTTTCGCTACGGTTACGACTGTAAAGTGTAATCCAGCGAAGTCCTAAAGTTTGACGTCTTTCAGGACGAACATCCATTGGAACTTGGTAAGTTGAGCCGCCGACACGGCGAGCCTTAACTTCGAGAACAGGCATAACATTTTCCATTGCAGCTTCGAAAACTTCCAATGCGTCCTTACCTGTTTTTTCTGAGATGATTGTAAAAGCGTCGTATACTATTTTTTGAGCTACGCCCTTTTTACCGTCATACATAACACTGTTAATTAAGCGTGTTACGAGTTTTGAATTGTAAAGCGGATCTGGCAAAACATCACGTTTTGTTATCTGGCCTCTTCTTGGCACTGCGCTTCCCTCCTTCATAATAATGATATCATAGGTACTCGAGTGACAAATTCTCGTGGCACCAATTATGAGGCATATACAATCATATATATATACTCTCACTGGTATTTACCTGCAAGAAGATTTGTCAATTCATTTCACTCCATCTGACTTTGGAGTACTGTGTGGAATTTCTAAAGTCTTTGACAATAGAAATTATTTTTTAGCAGCCTTAGGACGTTTTGCACCGTATTTTGAACGTGATTGCATTCTTCCGTTAACGCCTTGAGTATCAAGCGTACCACGAACGATATGATAACGAACACCTGGTAAATCCTTAACACGACCGCCACGAATGAGAACAACACTATGCTCTTGAAGATTATGACCTACACCTGGGATGTAAGCAGAAACTTCGATGCCGTTTGTAAGACGTACTCTAGCAATTTTACGAAGTGCTGAGTTAGGCTTTTTAGGTGTTGCTGTTTTAACTGCTGTGCAAACGCCACGTTTTTGTGGTGATTGAGTGTTAGTAACAACATTTCTCTTTGAGTTAAGACCTTTTAAAAGCGCTGGAGCCTTAGGCTTTTTGATTTGTGTTTCTCTACCGTTACGAACTAACTGATTAAAGGTTGGCAAGTTGTAACATCTCCTTTCGTCTGATAATTTGTTGCACATTATGCATACCCTTGTATTTTAACCTAAAACATTGGCTTTGTCAACTGTTTTTGCATAATTTTTTTGATTTTTTTGCTTTATGTATATTCGTCCTAAAATCCGTGTGTTTTTTCATGATTACTTGTTATTTTTGTTGCATTTTCGCTGATTTTTTGGCTTTAATACATTTTGTGTTTCTTTTCATTGTTGGGCACTAGAATGTGGTTTATGCTTTTTGTTGGATTTTTTTATTTTTGTTGTGTTTTTCTTTTGGTGTACAATTTTTGCGGTTATTCGCCGCTATATTAAATTATCGACCCTACGATTACAAAAATGTTTTTATAGGTTTCTACAAACTGTAGGGCACGACCCCTGTGTCGTGCCGAAGTTGGGATTTATTCGTTTTTATTTAACATGGTGGTTTTTGTTTCGTGAAATCACGAAACCGAACAGCGGCACGACACAGGGGTCGTGCCCTACGTTTTTTAATCGAATTTTCTTGAAATCACGTAGGGGCGGATATTATCCGCCCGAGAACGGCACGAAATCAAATAAATATATCAATCTCATTCGATAACAAAAATTTTGTTTTCATTGAAATTCATCAATCAGTCCGTAAAAATCGCTTCGCTTTTTTACTGCTAACGCAAATGCGATATCGTTTTCCTTTAAATTGCTCTTTAGGAAACGATATCGCATTTTGTTAGTTTATTCTATTTTTTTGCAATCGCATTTGCTTTGCTTTAATTCTCCATTCTCAATTTTCAATTCTCAATTTACTTGGGGTGTTTCGCTCGTTGCTACGAGCGCCTTAAGGCTCTGCCTTAAGAATCCGCAATTTTTCGTGAAAAATTGAGTAAAGCTTGCTTGCTTTGTTTACTTTGGGTTTGAATTATTTACTTTTTGTTTTTTCTTATTTTTCTTATTTCTTAATCTTTCTTATTCTTCTTATTCTCTTTTTTATTCTCTTTTTTTGTTTCCTTAGCTAACTTCTTATCATCAGACTTTTGTTGTTGCTGCGCCATAGCTCTCGCATATTCCGCTTGAGTTTGCTCTTTCGCTGCCTCGTAACGAGCCTCAATCTCATCAAAATGTTTGTAATTTTCACTTTGAATAATAAGTTTCTTAGCCTCCAAATAAGGAGCGGCACTTCTATTATAATTAGAATACTCATCAGTATTCTTCTTAATCGCAAACTTAATCTTCTTTTGCTCCGCACGATAACCCTTAAGAATTTCATTTTGCGTAGCTATTTCAGCTGTATCTTTAGCATTCTTCGCAGCAACAAGTTTATCTTGAGTTTCTCTAACAAACAATGCAAGTTCATCATCACGAGTGAAAAGACCATCAAAAACAACTCTGTCAAATTTAACTAAACCATTAGGATAGTATTTTTTAATTGCTTTCACGCTATTGATTCTGCCTTTAGCGTACGCAACAGCCACCTTGCGGACAGCTTTTTCGTCGGTTGTGTTTTTAGGCATTGCCTTTGCTTTTGCAAGTTCATTAACATCGAAGTTAATCAAATCTTCAAGCCCAGCAGCTCTAATTTCAAACGCTCTGCTCAGCTCCACTTGTACGGCAGGATCATCAAACTTGTTGAGCTCTTGCATTAACATATTTGAGATGAACACTTGCTCATTAAACGCTTTGTTTTCTTTAATTGTCTTTTTATCGAGATTGTCGGTTTTTTTGCTTATAGGTTTATTCTCTTGATTGTGAAATTCGCTTGCTTCGTTGATAAGTTCAATTGCTTCAACGATTTCTTTATCGTCAAGAGCGTCATTACCATAGTCTTCAAAAAGGGCACGAAGTTTAAGAACTGCAACGATACCTTTTTGTTTTGTTTCTGTTAAATCGTAGAAGAAAAGAGGGATAACGTTCATTGCAGCGCCGATAACAGCGGCAACAATCAACACTCTTGTGATGCTTACGAAGTACTCGTATTCATAAAGCACATCATAAACGTTAGTGTACCCCAAAGATTCAGCAACTGCTGAGTTAAGACCAACTTTTTCATAAATCCATGGGAGAACGCCGCTTGTAACTAAGCCGATAGTTGAACCAATCAAGCTTACTGCGGAGAACATTCCGTCGATTCTTTCGCCTGTTATGTATTGTTGATAATCACGCATATCGCCTTGGATACTTGGTGAAACAACGTGGGTTACAGCTGCGCTTACACACGCATTTGAGAACATGAAGATAAGCACAATCCAAATCGCTTTTTCAGGCTCGAATGTACCAACAACTGGATACATTGAACCAATCAAGATGATGTTTGCAATGTTTGTTGCAATCATTATTGCTCTTTTGCCAAATCTTCTGATTGCGATTGGTGCAAAAAGCATTCCCCAAAATGATGCATTACCATAAAGGGTGATGATGATGCTATAAACTGAAGGAGTAACAGCGCCTTGATAACTTTGATACCATGACATAATGTTTACAGCTGCGCCCTCTAAGAAGCCTGCCCAGCTTGCAAGTGAGATAATCCAGAAATATTTGTTTTTGGTTACAGCTTTAAGTGCGTCCATAAACTTGATTTTGATAACGTGAGTTTTAGCTTGAATGATTTTTTCCTTAGTACCCACGTACATAAACGCTGCTAAAGCGATAGATAAAATCAAAAATGGAGGATAGATGTAACGATAAACTCTGATATCCAAAAGAGAAGTTATGCCTAAAAGATATTGAGCCAAAATTGGAATTAAAATGTTGATGATTGATGGAGCAAGTGAGCCTACTATACTATTGATAGCTGTGACATCTGCTCTTTCTTGTGAGTTTGGTGAAAGAACTGCGATATAGTTAGTCTTGATTTCTGTGATAAATCCATAGAAAAACGACAAGCCGCAGCCATAAAAAGTTATGAGCGCACACATCATGAAATAGCTCATTGAATCATAAGGAGTCCAAACCATTGCAATGGCAAAAAGTACAGTTGGCACTGCCATTGTTAATATGTACGGTCTATACTTACCTTTCAAGCTTCGAGAGCCGTCAATAATTTTAGCACGCAAAAATGTCAGCGGATAGCTCGCAAAAACTATCAATGCATTGATATAAAACATATGCGTTGGCTCAACACCGATAACATTACCGATGAGAACGTTTGTTGAAGTCACAATCATAGGCCCAACATAGGTATATAAAATAGTGATACCCATTGCGCCCACTGAATAAAAAGTTATTTCCTTATAAGGCATATGTCTGCCTTTTTTAGGAATATTCCAGTACGTTTTTAGAGCCATGAAAAAGCTCATTAATTCTTGCATTTTAGTTTTAACCATTAATTTTCTCTCCTTAAAATGTTTATATCCATTTAACAAAAACTTAAATATAGTTTAATTATACCATAATCTAATAAGTTTTACAATATTGATTTGACTATTAATGCAATTTTATTGAATTTGCACTAATAATCCCAAAGAATTTTTGGTTAATATTACTTTTTAAGTCCCTAATCAAAACTTTTCATTAACACACCTCTTCTCAACAGCCGAAACTCAAAAATCACCGCAGTTTTGCCGTACAATTTTTTGCGGTTAACCGCAAAAAAGGTACGCCAGCTGACACCAACAAAAAGTTCAAACATCAAAAATCAATTTGACATCTCAACATTTTAATGCTATAATCGGCTTGTGTAACAGCAAATTTTTGACACAGGAGGAAATATATGACTAGTTTATTTGACGGCTTTTTAGAATTCGATTTGCGGGTTTTCCAGTGGGTAGCTAATTTGTACAACCCAATTCTCGACAAAATCATGGTGCTTATCACTTACAGCGGTGAGGCCGGTGCGATTTTTATTTTGATTAGTGCGATTTTGTTTTTCAACAAAAAATATCGCAAAATTGGCTTTTGTATGCTCGTTTCAATGCTCATCATGCTTGTTTTAAACAACTTCGTATTAAAAGAAATTTTCGAGAGAGCTCGTCCGTTTAACCTCGAACTCACATGGTGGGTTGAAGAGTACATTTATCCGAATTTAGTGAGCGAGCCAACAAGTTTTTCATTCCCATCAGGGCACACAAGCTCCGCTTTTGCAGCTGCGATTGCTTGCTTATGGTACAACAGAAAAATTGGCATTCCAGTGACAATCTTCGCATTCATCATGGGATTTAGCCGAATTTATGTTGGTGTACACTACTTCTCAGATGTCGCTTTCGGCGTTTTAGTTGGCATAATTTACGCACTCTTGGGCGTTTTAGTGACAAAATATTGCTTTGAAAAGTTCAATAACAAGGTTTTTGAAAGAAAACAAAATTCTAAAAAAGAATTATAAAACAAGTGCAGCGAGTACACTCCCAAATTTTGGAGTGTACTCGCTGTTTTGATTTAT
>JAWXUR010000078.1:0-9242 GCA_044426265.1 Clostridia bacterium | reverse complement strand
GCTCAAGCGGTTCATCAAGTTTAAGTTTCTGGGATTCAATCGTGAAAGCATTCGAAGACTTCTTCGCAATGATCGCATCATTATTCACATTTTAATAGATAACGCAAATTAAAAATTCAAAGGCTGTGGC
Source organism: Clostridia bacterium (assembly GCA_044426265.1). Lineage (GTDB taxonomy): Bacteria > Bacillota > Clostridia > Oscillospirales > Acutalibacteraceae > UBA6857. The sequence continues at coordinate 9,112 of JAWXUR010000078.1, read as the reverse complement.
TTAATTGTCACAGCCTTTATTTTATTTAAGAATTAAAAAAACTAATTTAAAACCACGATTCTCAACAAATTTCGAGTTATTTGTCTAAATAATTAACTGTTCAAAAAAAGTCAATATTCTTTTAGCTATTTTGACTATATTGAACTAGGTTTTTTAGTAAGTTTTTATATTGATTTTTAACTAAAATTTATGTTATAATCATCTATAGAAATTTTTAAAAAAGAGTTGTAAAGGAGTAAAAAATATGGGCAAAATTAAACAACTTGGATCGTCTGCCGTAAACGGCACGAAAAAGGGCGTTAGCTATCTCAAAAATAACTGGCACGAACCTCAAAAAGAGGGATATCAAATCAGCATGAAGGGTTTCATGGGCATGAACCTCTCTTCAATGGGTATTGAAGGTATGTCTGGTGTAGTTGCTTTCTTAAGCTTCACATCAACATCAGCAGTTTTAGGTCTTATCTTTGGTCTTTCACTGCAAGCAACTTATATTATCACTTCTATGGGCACAGTGCTCAACTTATTATTCGTACCTATCATCGCAAACATCACAGATAACATCGGTGTTGTTGATAAAGCAACGCTTCATAAGATACATCTTGGTTTTGTTGCCACAGTGGCCATATGCGCCGGCTTGTGGTTCGCACCAATCACATATTTCGATTTCCTTTTAACAGACTTCTTAAAGCATATCGCAATTATCTTAGGTATCAAATATGCTTCAGTTTATATGTACTTATTAGTTTATAAACTCTTTGGTAAACACGGCAAATATAAACCTTGGATTCTCTTCATGGGTATTCCAACACTCATCTTTGCAATAATCATGGTTAACATAGATTATCAAAACTATAGAGCTTCACAATTGCTCATCATTGTTAATATAGTTTCAACTTGCATGCAAGTGTTTAGCGTACCTTACGTTGAAAGCTATAAGAGAATGAAAAATCTCTTGACTAACAACAATAAAGAGAGAACAACAATTTATTCAGTTTTGCCTATCTTATCAGGTATCTTAAACTCAGCAACAACAACTCTTCTTCCAATCGTTGCAACACTTATCGGCTATGAAGTTAACTCAATCGGCCTTTATAAAGTTGTTGTTCCAGCTTTCGGTGTGTTCAGCATCGCAACAAGCTTCTTCATTTTATGGACAGAAGAAAAAATCAAATTTGTTCCAGAAAAGAAAGAGCAAAGACTTGGCTTCATGGAAACAATCAAAACTGTTTTCGCAAACAAATATTTATGGGTTGTTTATGTTGCAGCAGCATTCTCAACACTTTCAACATTCGACTTAATTCTCTTTAACTGGATGCTTCTTTATTCGCTGCGTGAACAATGGATCATGGGTATCTTGCTCACTATCTGTTCACTTCCAGCAACTCCAGGTAACTTATTAACTCCATTCTTAGTTAAGAGATTCGATAGTAGAAAACTTATCTTAAGCATGAAACTTCTCCAAATTGCTTTGGTTATTGCTCATATTCCATTTATTTTCATGGGCAACAAAGTTATGGTTATGGTGTTAATGACAGCTTTAGGCTGCGTAACAACACTTGTTAGAGTTCCAAAAGGCGTTATGGAAAAAACAGCAGCTGCTCAAGCTCTCGATTATCACCAATGGAAATTTGGCAAGAGAGTTGACGAAAGCGTTAACTATTTCCAATACATAACAGTTCCACTTATGTTAATACTCGGTTACTGCTCACCTTACTTAATGAGCCTCGTTGGCTTCGTAAGTGATAGAGATATCTTATACGATTCAGAAATCAGCAATGGTGTTTTTGTGTTCTTAGTTATTCTTTATATCTTAGAACTCTTGGGCGGTACTATCCCTTACTTCTTCTTCGACTTAGATGATAAGAAGTTAGAAACAATCAGAATAGACCTTGAAGAAAGAAAACGAGTTGAAGCATTAAAAAAACAAGCTGAAAAAGAAGAAGCTTCTGTTAGTGCTTAAATGAAAGGGAGATAAAAAATGAATACAAAAAGATTATTAAAAATTCTTGCAGTTGCAATGATTATGCTTGCATTCACTGCTTGTAATAAAACTGTAGATGGCTTAGAATATAAACTCTATGAAGATGGAGATACATCTTACTACACAGTGTTTAGCTACACAGAGGACACATCAGTAACAGAAGTTACAATTCCAGATGAAATCGATGATATTCCTGTAACAGGCATCGAAAAATCTGCTTTTGCTTATACTAGTAGCCTTGAAGTTCTCAACATCGGCAAAAACATAACTTATATCGATGACTGGGGCATCTCATTCAACCTTTACTTAAAAGAAATCAACGTTGATGCAGACAATGAAACTTATGCTTCAGTTGATGGTGTTTTATATAGTAAAGACTTAACAATTTTAGAAGTTTATCCAAATGCTAAAGAAGCTGAATATGATGAAACAGGAACTCTTCTTTCATCTGAAACAGTTTATGTTATGGATGGCGTTGTTGAAATCTCAAAATGTGCTTTTTATAAATGTTGGGCAATTTCTGAAATCGTTTTCCCAGACACAGTTGAAATTCTCGGTGAGCGTTCATTCTTGAAATGTACAAACCTCGTTTCAATCGATGTTGGTGATGGACTTAGAATTGTTGAAGAAGATGTATTCCTCGGCTGTGATAATGCAGACTTCAATTCAATCACTTTCCCAGCAACTTTAGAGTATATCAGTTATGGTGCATTCTATGCAGCTAAATACATGATGGAAATCAACATCGGCGCTTCAGAAGATCAAGTAACATTAGAAGACGAATGGTACCCAAGCTCAGGTGGTACAGAAGTTGATGGTTACGTTGTAACTTTTGATTATGTAGGCTAATTAAATAAAACTCAAACTCCTTCCATGTAAAAGTGGAGGGAGTTTTTTGCGTACAGTTTTTTGGCTTTGCCAAAAAAAGTACGCCCCCACACTAACATTTAAATTGTGATTTTTAAATTAATAAAAATTAATATTGTTTTAAAGCCTTATTAAAGTAAAATATAACTAATAATCGTATGATGTTAAATAAAATATTAAGTGCAAAAGTGTGTGTGAAATTGGCTATAAAAACTAATGTTTTTGATGTTTTATTTAGTTACTCAAATGTGTATTTTGAAGGAGAATTAAAATGAAAAACAAGATTATAGCTTTTGAAAAAGTTGCAACTATTAAAGAAATGCTCGCAAATAGTGTGAAAAAGTTTAAAAACAAAACTGCGTTTGAACTTAGAACTGGCGAATTTGTATCATACCAAAATTTTTATAAAGATGTAAGAGAACTCGGCGCTGCCTTTATGGGCAAATATAACCTTACAGGTGCTAAAATTGCCGTTAGCGGAAAAAACTCATATGAATGGATAACAACTTACATAGCAACAGTTTGTGGCGTTGGTGTCAGTGCACCGATTGATAAAGATTCACCAATCGAAGAAGTTTGCAACCTCATTGAATTTGCCGACATTAAAGCTTTAGTGGCAGATAAATCTGTAACAAAAAAATTGCTCAAAAACTTTGATATGCTCCCTAAAGATTTGCTTATCATCACAACAGACGAATCAATAAAAGATGATCGTGTGCTTAGCTTTGAACAAGTGAAACTTTATGGTAAACAATTGCTTTTAGATGGCTACAAAGATTTCGATAACGCACAAATTGACCCAGAGGCTTTGGCTGTTATTCTCTTCACTTCAGGCACAACAGGTATGTCAAAAGGTGTTATGCTCAGTAACAAAAACCTTTGCTCAGATATGTATTGCACTTCAAAAGTTGTGCAGTTCTTGCCAACTGATCGCACATTATCATTTTTGCCATTACATCACTCTTTCGAATCAATGGCAACATTAATCGCTCTTCGTGGCGGTTGTACTATCGCCTTTTCAGGTGGTCTTAGATATCTCGCCGATGATTTCAAAAAGTATAAGCCAACAATTTTTGTTTGCGTTCCTTTATTGCTTGAAAAGCTCTATGAAAAAATGCGTAAAAAAATGGCTGATGAAGGCAAACTTAAAATGGCTGATGCTGCAATTAAGGCAGCTCCAATGCTTCCACTTAAAGCTAAAAAAGCAATTTTCAAAGATGTGCACGAGGCATTCGGTGGTCAAATTAGATTGTTTATCGTTGGTGCAGCGGCGCTTCAAGCAGATGTTGCAAGAGCGTATCACAGCTTTGGAATGTTCCCATTAATCGGTTTTGGTTTAACAGAAACCTCTCCAATTGTAATTTGTAACACAGTTGAAAATCTTACATATAACTCTTTAGGTCGACCACTTCCAGAGGCAGAGGGAAAAATTTTAGATCCAGACGAAAATGGTATCGGTGAAATCTGCGTTAAAGGTCCAATGGTTATGCTTGGATATTATAACAACCCTGAAGCAACAAAAGAAGTGCTTAGCGATGATGGCTGGTTTAGAACTGGCGACATGGGATATTACGATGCAGAAAAACGCAATTTCCATATCACTGGACGCATTAAAAATGTGATTATCGCCAAAAATGGCAAGAATATATATCCAGAAGAAATTGAATATTATCTCAACAACGATCCACTTATCTTAGAGTCTATTATCTATAGTGATAGCGAAGGCGAAGAAAGCGTTAAAGCAAAAGTTGTTGCTGACGTTGATGCAATTAAAGAGTATCTTAAAAATGAAGCTCCAACCAAAGAAGAAATCCAAAAGGCAGTACAAGAGGTAGTGAGAAAAATCAACAAAAAACTCCCTTCATATAAGTCTATCAAAAACTTCGAAGTTAAAACAGAAGCTTTCGTGAAAACAAGCACTCAAAAAATCAAACGCTACGTTGAACTTGAAAAGAAAGACGATTTAAACAAAGAAGAAACAGTAGAAGAAAAAACAGATGATGTAAAATAAACATCAAAAAACGACTAGATAAAAAAACCAACTCGACTTGTACAGACGAGTTGGTTTTTTGCATTGCTTTTTTGAAGATGCGAAGATAAATTGCTCGAACTTAGGTGGTTTTAAACTGAATTTAAGAACCAGCCGAAAAAAGTTCACTGTCGAGCTGCCTCGACACGCACGCCGGGTTAGGCTAATCTATTTGGTAACGGCTACACCGAGCAGTTAGATGGATCGAGTTTTTGTGGTTACGATTTAGGCTTGATTTATTGAGCCGAAAAAGTTCGCTGTCGCTCTCGTTTTCTACTTGCGTTTCGAGTTGTGCGGTGGTTTATAGCGAATTTGCGGTTGAGGGACGCTTCGGCGAGCGTTTTGCTGTACCAAAGGTACAGCAACTGAGTGCGTACGCACTCAGTAATTTTGGCAAAGCCAAAATTAAACGCTCGCCGAAGCTAACTAACCGACACATCAAACTCCCTAATCAAGCTTAGTAGCACCAGTATATAAACTATGATATTTACCCTCAAGAGCAAGTAACTCCTCATGAGTGCCTTGCTCTAAAATTCTGCCTTGATCCAAAACAACAATCAAATCCGAATTACGAACAGTTGAAAGTCTATGAGCAATAACAAATGTCGTGCGGCTTTGCATAAGTCGCTCCAAAGCCTGCTCAATCTGTCTTTCAGTGCGAGTGTCAACAGAGCTAGTCGCTTCATCAAGCACCAAAATAGGCGCTTTAGAGATAACAGCACGAGCAATGTTAAGCAGTTGACGTTGCCCACCACTAAGGCTATTTCCGTCACCAGAGATAACAGTGTCATAACCCTTTTCAAGTCTGCGAATAAATCTATCAGCATTTGCCGTCTTTGCAGCAACAATAACTTCTTCATCAGTTGCATCAAGTCGACCATAACGAATGTTATCACGAATTGTGCCAGTGAAAAGGTGAGTGTCTTGCAAAACCATGGCAATGTTTTCACGCAAAAACTCTTTTTTCAAAGTTTTAACATCAACACCATCTAAAGTTATATTGCCATCTTGAATCTCATAAAAACGATTAAGCACGTTTGTGATTGTAGTTTTACCAGCACCAGTTGAGCCAACAAAAGCGATTTTTTGGTTAGGCTTCGCTGTAATTGAAAGATCATGTAAAATGGTGATTTCTGGATCATAACCAAATTTAACATGTTTAAACTCGACTTCACCAGTGATATTTTCCAAAGTTGTTGCATCTTCGCTATCAGCCATTTCAGGTTCTTCGTCCATAACAGCAAACACACGCTCAGCACCAGCAAGGGCAGAAAACACAGTGTTAATTTGCATAAAGATATCATTTATAGGTCGAGAGAAACTTTTAGCGTACCCCAAAAAGATAGTGTAACCGCCGAGGTCGAATTTATCGGCAACACATAAAAAGCCACCAACAGCCGAGGTAATAACATAGCTCATTTGAGCAAGTGAACCCATGATAGGCCCCATAGTACCGCTCAAAAATTGAGCCTTGAAAGAATTGTCACGATAATCGTCATTAAATTCTTTAAACTGATCAATAGTTTCTTCTTCGTAATTGAAAACTTTGATAACTTTTTGACCAGTGATTCTTTCTTCAATATAGCCGTTTAATTTACCGATACTTACTTGTTGGCTTTTGAAATAAACCAAAGTTCTTTTTGAAATAAACTGAGTGATTTTACTAAATAGGGGAGTCACAGTCAAAGTGACAAGCGCCAAAAACCAGTTGGTGTAAAGCATAATAATAACTGTGGTTAAAAGTGTGAAAATGCCTGAAACTAAGTTTGCACAAGTTGTTGAAAGCATTGAATTGATAACATCAACATCGTTAGTGAACTTGCTCATAAGATCACCATTTTTATTTCTATCATAAAAACGAAGAGGAAGTTTTTGCATTGAGAGGTATAAATCACTTCTCAACTTAGCCAAAGAATTTTGAGCAATCTCAAGCATAATTCTATTTTGAATGTACTGACTAACCACCGAAACAAGATAAATGCAAAGCATAACAAAAAGATTATACACAAGTTCACTAGTGTCAAAATCATCAACTAAACCATTGATAATAGGTCTAATTTGATAAGTTGCAAGAATGTTAAACACGCTGCTTATGATAACGAAAAACAAACCAGTGAAAAGTAGATACTTATGATGCCCCAAATATTTCCAAAGTCTTGAAAGAGTTTGTTTGATGTCTTTAGGTTTAACCTTTTCCGTCACTCGTGGTGGTCCACCACGACCAACAGAAGGCATTGAATTAGAAGTATTAGCCATTGATGCTCACCTCCTCTTTAAGTGATGTGTCGCCATTATCCATTTGCGAACGATAAATTTCTCGATAAACATGAGAATTTTGAAGCAGCTCTTTATGTGTACCAACGTCACTAATTTCGCCGTCATTTAAAACAATAATCATATCAGAGTGCATCACAGATGAGATACGCTGAGCGATGATGAGCTTAGTCATGTCTTTTAAATCATGCTCGAAATGGTGACGAATTTTAAGCTCCGTTGCCGAGTCAACAGCACTAGTTGAGTCGTCTAATATGAGAATTTTCGCCTGTTTCATCAAGGCACGAGCAATGCAAAGTCGTTGTTTTTGCCCACCTGAAAGGTTAAGTCCACCTTGATCGATAACAGTGTTATATCCGTCCTCTTTATCTTTAATAAATTCATGAGCGGCAGCGTAATCCGAAATCAAAACCAATTCGTCATCGCTTGCATCAACCTTGCCCCAAAGCAGATTTTCTTTAATCGTACCAGAAAACAGCAAGTTTTGTTGAAGCACCATAGCAACACCCTCACGAAGATTGTGCAGATTGTACTGCTTAACATCAACTCCGTCAACTAAAACACTGCCTGATGTAACATCATAGAGTCTAGCGATAAGGTGTACAAAGCTAGATTTGCCTGAACCAGTTGAGCCAACAATACCCACAGTTTGTCCAGACTCAATTTTAAGTGAAATGTCATTGAGTACGTTATCTTGAGAATCTTTAAAATATTTAAAACAAACATTTTTAAATTCAATTGAGCCACTATCAACAGTTTTTTCAGGGCTTTGTACATTTAAATCTGAGATGTCAACGTTTTCGTCCAAAACTTCCGCAAGTCTTCTAACGCTAATAAAAGAACGAGAAAATTGCATGAAGATGTTGGCGATTGAGCTAACAGCCATAAGAATTTGAGCTAAATATGTAATAAGGGCACTAACATCGCCAATTAAGATGTCAGAATTTGAAACAGCCTTGCTACCAAACCATAAAATAGCGATAGTTGAAAGATTAACCGCCATTGTCATGAGTGGAGTTTGCAAAATGTTAATGCGATAAGCTTTAAGACTGGTGTTTTTTAAATCCTCATTAACTTCGGTGAATCTTTTTTCTTCGTGTTTTTCACGAGTGAAAGCCTTGATAACACGAATGTTTATGAGTCCCTCTTGAATGTTGGTGTTAAGAGCGTCAACTTTTTTTTGAAGTTGAGCAAATTTTGGGAAAGCAAAATATAAAATTATGCTAATAATCACCACCAAAATTGGAGCTAAAACAACAAAGATTAAAGATAGGGAAGGGCTAATAGCGTACGCCATGACAATCGCACCAATAAGCATGCCAGGTGCTCTAAACATCATGCGTAAACACATAACAACTAAATCACCCACTTGAGTGATGTCGTTTGTGAGCCTTGTTACAAGTGAACCTGTGCTAAACTTATCAATGTTTAAAAATGAGAAGTCTTGAATCTTAGTGAAAACTTCTTCTCTAACATCATGGCAAAAATTTGCTGAAGCCCTAGTTGCACAATAAGATGCACCAATGCCGCAAGATGCCGCAACGCAAAGAGTTAGCACCATTTTCAGTGCAATTTTGATAATAACCGCATTGTCATAATTTGTTATGCCAAGATTGATAATTTCAGCTGAAAGTGTTGGAATTTGAACATCACAAAACACCTCAAAAATCATTAAAATTGGCGAAAGTGCAAAGAAAATCCAATAAGGTTTTATGTGTTTGAAAAATCGTTTCATTTACAATCTCCATTCTTAAATTTTAATTAATATAAAATCATTTTTATCCATCTAATATAATACCAAAAAATGCACTAGTTGTCAATTTAATTGTGTAAAAATTAATAGTTCGTTAATTCCCAAAGTAAATTCCACAGTGGAATTTGATGTGGAATTTAGTCTGGGAAGAAAAATGTGGTAGAATTTAGTCTGGGAAAAGAAAGGAGCCCAGATTAAATGAACGAAA
>JAWXUR010000077.1:0-9760 GCA_044426265.1 Clostridia bacterium | reverse complement strand
ATGTTTGTGTTTTTTGGCAATTGCATTATAACATAAAAGTCTTGGTTTTCCTCTTTTTTATTTACTTTTTTATTCAAATTTTTTCCTAATCAACACGCTTGGGGGAAACCCCTCCCCTACGCAAAAAAATTAAAATTAAACAAAAAACAAATCGCAGGACACGACCCATATGTCGTGCCGATGTTTCGAGTGCGGATTCACAGTGTAGGGCAAGGGCTCTGCCCTTGCCATGTTCGGTTTCGTGAAACACGAAACAAAAACCACAAATTTCCAAAAAACGTAGGGGCGGATATTATCCGCCCGAAAAACGGCAACAAACTTCCCAAAAAACCAAACCCCAAAATAATAACAAAACCCAACCACGTACAACCAAAAACCAAAAATAAATCCACGAACCCTTGTTTTTAACCCCACACTATGATAAAATAAAACTAACAAAAATCGCAAGGACGGTGAAAATCATGACAAAACCTCTAGCGGACACTATCCGCCCACAAACCCTAGACGAAATCGTGGGACAAAAACATCTGCTTGCAAAAGGCAAGGCGCTGCGTAACATCGTTGAGCTCGGTGAAGTGCCAAACCTCATATTTTATGGGCCATCAGGCGTGGGCAAAACAACGCTCGCAACCATAATTTCCAAAGCAACAAACAAAAAATTCCATAAACTCAACGGCACAAGCGCCACCACCGCCGACATAAAAAACATTGTCGCTCAAATTGACACTTTAGCCGCCCCAAACGGCATTTTACTATATTTAGATGAAATCCAATATTTCACAAAAAAACAGCAGCAAACCTTGCTCGATTATATCGAAACTGGCGAGATAATCTTAATCGCCTCAACCACGGAAAACCCTTATTTTTATATCCATGGTGCGATACTCAGCCGATGCACTGTTTTTGAATTTAAAATGATAACAGCCGAAGAAATTCAGCCAAGCGTTAAGCGTGCATTTGAGATTTTGCAAAGTGAGCGTGGCGAAAATTACGAAGTCGAAGCTGGAGTTGTCGAGCACATCAGCAGCAGCTGTGGCGGAGATGTACGCAAGGCAATGAACGCAGTTGAACTGTGCGTGCTAAGTTCTCTCGAAGAGCAAAGCGGTACGAAAAAAATCAAACTCGAAACGGCGCAAGAGTTAACCCAAAAAAGCGCCATGAAATACGATCGTGACGGCGATGAACATTATGACATTGTGTCCGCCTATCAAAAATCAATGCGAGGTTCAGACCCAGATGCAGCACTTCATTATTTAGCAAGACTCCTCGAAGCAGGCGACCTTCCCTCTGCGTGTAGACGACTTTTGGTGTGCGCCAGCGAAGATGTGGGGCTCGCTTATCCGCAAATAATTCCAATCGTCAAATCCGCCGTGGACACCGCCTTGATGATAGGTATGCCAGAAGCAAGAATACCTCTTGCAAATGCTGTGATTTTAGTGGCAACAAGCCCAAAATCAAACTCGGCATACATGGGAATTAACAGCGCCATGCAAGATTTAGCCAAGGGTAACAGCGGAGCGATTCCAAGGCAGCTTCAAAACAAGCATTTTGACGGCGAAGATAATCAAAACAAGGGGCAGTTTTATAAATATCCCCACGATTACGAAAACCGCTATGTACAACAGCAATATCTGCCAGATGAGCTGAAAAACCGCCAATATTATTCTTATGGGCTAAACAAAAACGAGCAAGCAGCATTTGAATATTGGAAGAAAATTAAGGGTAATTCATAATTTGTAATATTAAATAAAGGTTCTTTGTCAAATGTTGAGGCAACAAGCAAAGCTTTACTCAATTTTTCTCGAAAAATTGCGGTTTCAAAAGGCAGAGCCTTTTGGCGTTCGCCGCAGCGAACGAAATCCCCAATCGTCAGAAAAATCAGGGGGATAGGCAAATAATAAGGCATTTGTAATTTTCATATTAACCCCAACAATTAGAAAAGAACCATAATTTACAATATAATAAAAAGCGATATCAGCTTTAGGTTTTCACCTATAACATGATATCGCTTTTGTTTAATTTAAGCTAATATTTTAACCGATAAACTCAATAACAACGCTGAAATCTAACTTCTTAAGCTTGTCAATAACATAAGCAGGTTTAAGTGTTGCCATTGCTGGAACATCGCCGCCAACACCTTGTTGTCTGCCGTCAATGTTAACAGTTAATGTGTCTTTGCGATCGAGTTCGTGCAAGTGAAGCGCATCTTTGAGCATTTTTTTAGTGTATGGGTGAACACTCATCTCGAATGTTTTCGCAATTGCGCTAACCTTAACACCAACATCTTCACCAACGCTCACCCAGCGTACGTCGCAGCGGTTTGAGTTTTCTTGTGGATATAAATAATCGTGAATGAAATCTTCGGCACTGTCGAATTTATAAGCGTCAACATATGCGCCATATTTTCTGTCGCAATAGTTTTCGTGAGGTCCTTTGCCTAAATATTCGATTTTGTCTTTCACGTTTGATGAAAGCTCGAATGTGAAGCCATAACGTGGCAAATTATAAGGTGAAACGTTCATGCAACTCATTCTAGCTAAGATTTTACCGCTTGGATAGATGGTGTAGCAAGTTTTCACGTCTGCTAAATATTTAGTGAACCATGAAATGCATATTGCAATGTTTCCGCCCTCTTGATTAACTTCAACTTTTGTTACTTTGAGCATTTTTTCAGCTCTTGCGAAAGCGTGAAGTCCAAGGAAATCTTTTGCCAACTCAACAGGAACTTGAGCGAGTAACTCATTATCAATGTTAGCACGAGAAAATTGTGGTCTAATTCCGCTTGATAAATGCTCAACGCCGTCACGTCTAAACGAAACGATTGCGCCGTGTTTGCCGTCAATTGTTGCTGTGAAATCTTTGCCCTCGATGATGTACTCTTTACGTGCTGCCACATAATGATATTCGAGCGCTTGACCTTGAGTTTCAACTGGAATTTGTGCAAAATCATATTCGCCAACGATGAATTGTTCACGAGCCATGAGGTGACCAGCTGGAAGTTTCATCATGTCGTCTTTGAGGTACATGAAGCAGTCAATTGTCATTTCTGCATCTGGCGATGTGTTAAATGGCAAATCAAGCTCAACTTTCTCGAGGTAGCCGCAGGCTGGTACGTCAAGACAAAGCTCTTCAATCAATTCGCCGTCCATTTTAAGCAAAACTTTTAAATTAAGCTTGTCAAGTGAAGTGAACATGAAGCGATTGAGAAGTACAAGTTGAGAATTAACAAGTGAAAAATCAACAAGTTGGTGACATTTCACAACTTCATAGTAATGTGGGTTAGGTGAGCGATCGCCTCTGAACACGCCATTGAATGCGAAGTTACCAGCATTAGGTTTATCGCCAAAATCGCCGCCATAGTTCCAAACGTCTTTGCCATCTTCGGTTTTTGTGTGGATTGCTTGATCCGCAAAATCCCAAATGTAGCCGCCAACGAGTCTATCGTTGTTTTTGAAGTCGTCCCAATATTCTTTGAAGTTACCCATGCTATTACCCATAGCGTGAGAATATTCGCAAAGCATGAAAGGTTTATCAACATAGTGCTTAGGTTGCACCAAACTGCCCATCATGTTGTTCCAAAGAGCACGGCAGTGAATGAGTGGTTTGTTTGCAGCGATTGTTGCCATGCCAGTTTGTGGGGTGTACATTTCGCTGAAAATGTCTGTTGTTTCAAGGTGTTTATCTGGCTCATAGTGAATTGGACGAGTGGTGTCAATTTCAAGTGCAGCCTTTTTCATGTTAGCAAAACTTGTGCCATTGCCCGATTCGTTGCCGAGCGACCAAAAGAGGATACAAGCGTGGTTTTTATAGCTGTTAACCATGTTTTTCATGCGGTAGCAACATTCATTTGACCAGTCAGGATTGCTCGCTGGTATGTATTTGGCAAGACCATGAGTTTCGAGGTTGTTTTCGCACATAACCAAAAGACCGATTTCATCGCAAAGCTCATAAAATCTTCTTGAACATGGATAATGGCAAGTACGAACGCTTGTGATATTGCTGCGTTTGAGCAGCTCTAAGTCAGCTCTAATTTCTTTTTCAGGCACAGCGTGACCATAGTCAGGGTGGAAGTCATGGCGGTTTACACCATAGATTTTAAGTTGAACACCGTTTAAAAGAATCATTGGATCTGTGCCATTCCAGTGATTTTTTGGTGTGATTTTAACTTCTCTAAAGCCGAATTTATGCTCACGTCTATCAATGATTTTTTTGTTTTCATAAAGAGAGAACTTCACTGAATAAAGGTAAGGATTTTCATGCGACCAGAAAGTGAAATCATCTGTTTCAAAGCTAGTTTCATAAATTCCGAAGTCTTTATCATCAATTGATTTTAAGCTAACAGGAAGTTTTTTGAACTCTTTGCCGTCCATGTCAACAAACTTAATTTCAAGCTTGCCGCCATCAAAATCAGCGCCACGAGCTTCGATTGTTGTTTGAATTTTCACTCTTGCAGTTTTGTAATCATCAGAAAATGAGCTTGTCATGTAAAAATCTTCAATGTAAACTTTTGGTTTAAACACGAGGTTAACATCTCTAAAAATACCTGCTAAGCGCCACATATCTTGGTCTTCAAGATATGAACCTGAACAAAATTGACGAACTGTGACAGCGAGTTTATTTGTGCCTTTTTTAACAAAGTTTGTGATGTCATATTCGCATTCGTCAAATGTATCTTGAGAATAACCAACAAATTCACCATTAACATAAACTTCGCCACTTGAGTTGATTCCGCCAAAGTGAATGAAAACATTTTCATCAATTTCGTCGAGCTCAAACTCTTTAACATATAAACCACAAGGGTTGAGTTCAGGTTTGATGTGAGGAATGTTTGTTTTTGAAAAAGCATAAGGATAGGCGTAGTTAGTGTAAATAGGAACACCATAACCTTGAATTTGCCATTCAGATGGAACAATCAAATCATCAAAATGCGAATGGTCGAAGCTTTCAGTCCAATAACCGATTTCGATGTCATTCACGCTTTCGCAGAATTTGAATTTCCAAGTGCCGTTAAGGCTAGTTGTTTTTGGTTTGAAAGTTTTATTAAGTGGAAAACCAGCACCGCTACGCTTTTCACTGCCGATGTTAAAAACTTTGATATCTTGCCAAAACTCTTTATTAATTTTCTTCATTTTATTTCCTCCACGTTTTTGATGTCATCTTGTGAGCCAAGGCTCATTACTTCAATTATACAAGCATTCGCATTAAAATACAATAGTTTTACGCAATTTGTTACACTACACTTTGAATTTCAACTCTACACCACGAAAAAACACACTCTACCCCAAGTAGAATATGATTTTCACCAGTTTTTTCAAAACAAAACTTGACTAAATCCCCTGTGCGTGTTACAATAGTACCATATTACCACGCTAACACGAAAACAAAAAAATCAAATCTTTTGCGGTACAATTTTTTCGCAAGCGAAAAAAGGTGCGCCACCGCCAGCATATAAACGATTGTAGGGATAACCCTTGCGGTTGTCCGCAGATTTCCACAATTTTCTTGGAAAACGTAGGGAACGGTCTTGACCGTTCCAAGCAACGGCAACAAACCCATAAATTACATCAATGTAAAATCGATAACAAAAAACCAAACAAAATTAGCCCTTTTCTTCAAAATATGCGTTAAACCCTGGGACGTCAAGGATGCCGTCCCCTACAATTCAACTTTTTTGTTATCGATAAAAATGAGATGTTGTGGCAAAATCACCGCCGTTTCTGGGAGAGGAAACCCCCATAGCTGGGAACTTAAGAATTTCACTGTAGGGACGAGCTGTGCTCGCCAGTAAGTTTGATGTAATTTTCTGGCGAGCACAGCTCGCCCCTACACTATAATAAATAACATGAAAAATCCTTAAGTTCCCAACTATTGGGGAAACCCCTCCCCTCGCAATATTTTTAGGTTTGCGTTTTTTTGTTTCGTATGTGGGTTCACAGTGTAGGGCAAGGGCTCTGCCCTTGCCATGTTCGGTTTCGTGATTTCACGAAACAAAAACCACGCAATTTTCCCTACAAAAAATATTTCGGTTTTCCTCTAGGGTTCGTTCCTTTTTGGCGGAAAACCGCCAAAAATTGTACCGCAAAACAATCAATCTATAAATAAACTAATAAACCAACAACTAACAAACGGAGGTTTTTATGTCAAAAATAAAAAACAATTCAACCGACCGCCTTTTCGAGGCAATGATGAAATTTGAAACCATAGATGAATTTTATCAATTTTTCGAAGATTTATGCACAATCAAAGAAATCAAAGAGATGTCACAACGCCTTGACATTGCTTTTTTGCTCAAGGAAAAACTAAGCTATCTCGAAATTTCGAACCGCACAGGCGCAAGCACCACCACAATCAGCCGAATTAATCGCTGCTTAAATTATGGCAGTGACGGCTACGAGCTCGCTATGAGTAAGCTCGATGAAAATTGAAAGTAAATTATATAGGTGAAACTTTTGAAAAGTACGTTTTTTAGCGTACTTTTTCGATTTTCTTTTAAAAAATGCTTAAAATATATTTCATTTTATGACTTCTTATGTTATAATGTTTATAAATATTCTTATATTTAGAGTGAAAAGATAGGGAGAAACAACAAATGACAACAATGGATAACAAACCAAAATTGTATGAAGATAAGCCATTTTTTAAGCTTGATAATGCGGCTAATATTTATGCATTTAATGGTAGCAATAAATGGTCAAGAACTTTTAGGCTTGCAGTTAGCCTTAAAGAAGATATCGACCCAAACATTTTAAGAGTCGCTGCAATTGAAACAGCGAAAAGATTTCCAGCGTTTTGCGTTAGACTTCGTAAAGGTTTTTTCTGGAACTATCTCGAAAGAGTTGACACCGCACCAAGAGTGGTTGAAGAAAGTGACTACCCTTATCGCAGTTTGCGACTTTTTGACACCAATGATTGCGCTTTTCGTGTGCTTTATTATAAAAATAGAATCAGCGTTGAAGTTTTTCACGGCATCACTGACGGCTCTGGCGCTCTAAGTTTCGTTAAAACCATCACCGCTAGATACATTCAATTAAAACATGGTGTTATCGGTTATGATCATCAAATTTTAAACGTTGCTGACGCTCCAACAGAGGCAGAAAATCGTGACGAATATCTTCACAATGCAGACATGAGCGCTGCGCCAAATAAATTCGGACAACTTCCAGCATATATGTTTGACGAAAAAACAAACAACAACTACGCTAAAGTTACTCATGGAATAATTCCAGCTGATGAGCTTAAAAAAGCAGCTCGTGATAAAGGCTTAACCATAACCGAATATCTCACTGCTGTTCATATGTACACTGCGTATAAATTTGCTAATTGCAACCCAAAATCACCAATTCGCATTAGCGTACCGGCGAACCTTCGCTCAAGATTTGAATCAACCTGCGTTCGTAACTTTGTTTATATGAGCGATGTTTGCTTTGATTGCTGCGGCGCAACTGATGTGAGCTTTGATCAAATTTGCAGCGGTGTTGCTGGAATTTTGAAATCAAAGGTTGGCTCAGATCAAATTAAACAAGCGTTCAGCCAAAATGTAACAGCTTCAGAAAACACTTTTAATAAGCACGTACCATACATAATCAAAAACCCAGTGCTTCATGGTAACTATAAAAAAATGCTCAACTCTTACACTATGTACTTTTCAAATTTGGGTCAAGTTTTCTTCCCTCTTGAAATTGCTGATTATATCGACAGAGTTGACTTCTTGCTCGGTGTTGCTCCTTACGGTCCGTATTCTTGCGCTTGCGCAACGTACGGCGGCTTGGTGAACATCACAATTTCAAGCACAACAAAAGACAACACGAGAGAACGATTTTTCTTTAGCTTCTTAGCCTCTCAAGGAATTCGAGTGAGAATTGAATGCACAGATAATTACAATGGAATTGGAGGTGACTTAAAATGAGATGCAAATCATGTGATGTTGATTTAGCTCCACACTATAGCAACTGCCCACTTTGTGGCGGCATAGCTGCTGATGAGGAAGTTAAAATTCCAAATGTAATGCCAGCATTTTATCCAGATTACACCAGCGAAAACAAAAACGCACAAGAAAGTCAAGACAGCAATTATAAATGTGTGCCAAAATATATTGCAATTTTAAACGCAAGTCTTTGTGGTGTTTTCACTCTTTTAGCAGTGATTTCATCTAATGTTGCTTTCATTCAAACAGCTGTGATGCTAAGCTTAGTTTTAAGCTCACTTATTTTTATGTTTATCAACATTTTTTCAAAACAATACGCTATGGATTCAATTAGCTATAGCTTAGTTAATATTTTAATTAGCATTGTGTTTCTTCTTGTGGCGCTCGTGTCAAACGTCAGCTTTTTAAGCATGTTTATTGCTTTTTGCGTGAGCTTTTTAGCTTTAAGTTTGCCAATGAGTTTTAATAGACCAAAAAATGCAATTGAAAAGGTTACAGCAATATTTTTCAGGTAAATCGATGTTTTACTAGTTTATCTAAATATATAATAAATATTTTATTTTAATTGTTGGTTTATTGGGAAAAATAATGTATAATAAGCATGAGAAAATAATAAGGAAATATGAAAGGTTAATAAATGAAGAAAATATCTAACTTTTTTGAAAACATACAATCTGAAACCGCAAAGGCGATTTGTGTTGCGATTATCTTTATCGCACTTTTTGCAAGTGGTAATTTAATAGGTTCGATAACAAACATTAATTTTGTTGAGGTGACAACAACGAATAATGCAATTATTGTTGACATCACTGGCGGTGCTGAAGTTACAACAACTGCAGCAACTGTAACCACAACCGCTTTAAGCGATTATGTGGCAGACACAGACACGCTCACCACCTTTGCAACTGAGAGCACAACTCAATCAAGTGCACCAAGCACAACGCAGGAAATTCTTGAATATTTTAACACTAGCGTTAACGCAGTGAAAACAAACGCTTCAAGTGTAACTAAAAATTACAATCTTCTTTCTCAAGACCCAGAAAGATTATCAGTTCCATCAATCGCTGAATCGATTGCAGATCCAATCATCAATCAATTTGTCGTTGACGACTTGGAAGCTGTGACTTACGCAACAACCGAAGAAATCGTGGCAAGCTTTCCAATTGCTGGCGAAAGTGGCACAGTTAATGTGCAAGCAAGCGACGTTTCAGCAGCAACAATTCAAGATAACGGCACAACATACACAGTGGTTTTGAACTTTTATGATTGCACAAACCCAAGCGTAGGTTCACAAATTGGCTCAGCATTTACAATTATTAAATTGGAAGATGTAACCGAGGCTGTTTCTATGCTCGAAAGCTGCGATCTTGATTATTATGATTGCTCAATCACTGCAACAATCGACAAGGAAACTGGCAACTTAATCGAAATTGATTATTACATGCCAGTAGTGTATAATGTAGTTGTTTCAGTCATTATCACAACTGTTGAAGCTTCAGTTGGCATCATCACAGACACTAATTACAGCATCACTTATTAAATCAAAAAAGCTCAGTTAACGCTGAGCTTTTTTCTTTTTCGGAGGTACAGTTTTTTGCGGTTAACCGCAAAAAAAGTCGGCAACGTCGGCAACGCCGACTTGAATGCCGTGCTAGATTGATTTATTTGGCAGCGGATACGCCGAGCAGTTAGATTGCGTTTAGGTGGGCTATATCCCATACTCGGGAACTTAAGGAATGTAGGGCACGACCCCTGTGTCGTGCCGTTGTTCGGTTTCGTGATTTCACGAAACAAAAACCACCATGTTTAAGAAAACACGAATAAATCCCAACTTCG
>JAWXUR010000076.1:0-9877 GCA_044426265.1 Clostridia bacterium | reverse complement strand
GCACAATATACTTATACTTTTGATGGTTGGACACCAGAAGTTACATCAGTAACAGGTGCAGCAACATACAAAGCAACATATACAGAATCAACAAACAGCTACGAAATCAAATTTGTTGATGAAGATGGTTCAGCAATCTCAACTGAAACATATGTTTATGGTGCAACAGTAACAGAACCAACAGCACCAACAAAAGCACCAACAGCACAATATACTTATACATTTGCAGGTTGGACACCAGAAGTTACATCAGTAACAGGTGCAACAACATACAAAGCAACATATACAGAAACAACAAATGAATACACAGTAACACTCATTGATGGTGAATCAAAATCAGAAAAAGACTATCCATATAATGAAGTAGTAGCATTAACCGCTCCAGCAGATAAAGCAGATTATACTTTCTTAGGTTGGACAGCTAACGGAACAGATTATGTTGCTTCATACGAAGTAACAGCTGATGCAACATTCACAGCAGTATGGGCAGATGATGAAAACAACAACAACGAAGATGATTCAACAGAAGATACAATCACAGTAACATTCACAGATGGTACAGAAACAGTTGCAACTCATACAGTAATCGAAGACACAACAATCAACGCACCAGTAGTTGAAGACACAGAAGAAGACGGCGTAATATTCACAGGTTGGGTATGCGGTGACACAACTCTCGACTCTGGCGCAGAATACGAAGTAACAGCTGAAGCAGCATTCGAAGCAACATGGGAAATTGACACTGACAATGACTCAGTTGCAGATAAAGACGAATACATAGTAACAATCATTGATGCTGATGGTAACACAACAACCTTATATGCAGATGGCACAGAAGAAATCACATTGCCAGCAGCACCAGAAGTAGAAGGTTACACTTTTGCAGGTTGGGAAATCACAGCAACTGTTACAGAAGTTGATAAGGATGAAGATAACAGCAATGGCATTATGGAAGTTGCTCAAATTGAGTACTTATCAGATGGTTCAACAAATTATTATGCAGCAGGTACAACTTACGTACCAACAACTGACATAACAATCACAGCAGTTTACACAATCAACTCATACACAGTAACATACACAGATGGCGTTGATGGTGAAGAGTTGTTTGCAGATCAAACAGGTTCTTATGAATACGGCACAGGCACACCAGCATTTGATGGCACACCAACTCGCACAGATTATGTGTTTGCTGGTTGGACGCCAACAGTTGAAGACACAGTAACGGAAGAAATAACATACACTGCAACATGGACAGCTGATGAATCAGACGATGACGACGGCAGCGAAGATCCAACATATCCAACACCAGACGACGATGCAACTTGCGAATGTGGCGATAGTTGCGTAGACAATGTTAACAACACTGACGGCTCAACAGGTTCAGATGATTATTGTGACATTTGTGGCGCATATATCGGTGAAGGCTCAGGCGAAAGCGGAAACTCAGGTGAAAGCGGCGGCACTGGCGGTACAGGTGATAGTGGCAACACTGGCGACAGCACTGACGAAGCAGATTGCGATTGCATCTGTCACTCAACAAACTGGTTCATACAAATTTGGTATGGTATCGTTAAAGGATTCTGGAAACTCTTCAATGTTAACAGAATTTGTGAGTGCGGAACAGCAATTCACTACATTTTCTAATAAAACAATCAAACTAGATTTGATTCATTAAAATTAAAGCTCTCATCTTAATTGATGAGAGCTTTTTTTGGCTTCGTCAGCCGTACCTTTTTGGCGAAGCCAAAAACTGTACCACCCCAAGAAAGCAAAAATCATTGTTTAAGTTGCACAAAAATTTTATTACAATAATAAAAAATCATATAAAAAAGTCAAAAGACGTTTTTTGAAATATACAATTTATATAAAAATTGATGCTTTATTATAACTAACTTCTGTCAGGTTTTTGCTCGAAAATCATTGCATTTTGTGGCAATAATGGTATAATAACCATATCGGATACGTCAAAAAACCGATGTAAAATTTATGCAAAATGTACAATGCATTTACGTAAAATTCAATTAACGATTAAAACAAATTTTAATGATATTTTTGATTTAGAAAGAGAAAATTATGGATATTAAAGGTGCAATTTTTGATTTGGACGGAACTCTCGTGGACACAATGCCAGTTTGGGAAAACATTGGTTATGAATATATCAGCAAAAAAGGGTTTAAGGCTGATAAGATTGATAACTACATTTTCAAAAACTTGAGCTTGCATCAGTCAGCGCTTTATTTTAAGCAAAAATTTGGCGTGAGTGAATCTGTTGAGCAAATTATCGATGAAGTTAGCGAAATGACAATGGAATTTTATTGCGGCGCTGAACCTCGTGAGGGTGCTGTGGAGTTTTTGCAATTCCTTGAAGCTTGTGGCGCTAAAGCGTGCGTTGCAACTGCAACTGAAAGACCTCTCGCTGAAGCTGTGCTTAAAGCTAATGGCATGATGAAATATATCGATAAAATCTATACTTGCACTGAAATTGGCCACGGCAAAGATGAAAGCATCATTTACGACATGGCGCTCGAATATCTCGGCTCAAATAAAAATAACACCCTCGTTTTCGAAGATGCTCTTCATGCAGCAAAAACTGCGATTGCAGCTGATTATAAAGTTGTTGGTATCTACGACCCATCAGAAGCAAAAACCGCCGAACTTGAAGCGATTGCTTATGATTATATCAAAGATTATTATGAACTCGAATGGTTCAGCGAAAACTTAACTGTTGGCGTTCACTGATTCGATTAAATTAAAAATGCAAATAAAAAAGCTCACCTCATGATGTACGAGGTGAGCTTTTGTGTTGTCTGTAAGTTTTGCGGTCGATTATAAAATTTCGCCCATGGTGTTTGGTGCCATGTAAGCTGCGTTTGCTTCGTCAGTGTCGATGTGCATTGCAAGTGCATAACTTGGGTTAACACGAACAACAACGTCGCCAAAAACGAGGCTTCTATCTGCTGACTTAACTTTAACGTCAACGATTTGTTTGTCGCTAAGTTCGAATTTTGCAGCATCGTCTGGTGTCATGTGAATGTGACGTTTTGCAACGATTACGCCTTGAGTGAGTTCGATTTCGCCTTTAGGTCCAACGATTTTGCAAGCACCACTGCCAGCTGTGTCGCCTGATTCACGAATTGGAGCAGCAATGCCAATGCTTCTTGCATCACTTGCTGAAAGCTCAACTTGTGTTTCTGGGCGAGTTGGGCCGAGAATTGAAACTGCAGGGAATGAGCCTTTAGCGCCAACAACTCCAACTCTTTCTTCGCAAGCGAATTGACCAGGTTGTGAAAGTGCTTTTTTCTCTGTGAGTTCGTATCCAGCACCGAAAAGGATTTCGAGATCTGCTTGACTAACGTGAATGTGACGAGCTGATGTTTCGATTAAAACTTGTTTCATTTTGTGTTCTCCTTAAAAAAGATGTTTTGTTTTTGTTCATTGCGTTTTTGCCGTACGTCGCTTCGCTTACCACTATGAGAGAGCGTAGCGGTGTACAAGAAAAAAAGCATTCGATTAAATTTTTTTTAGATTTTGTTATATCTTATATTTTACAACAAAAAAAACGAAATTTCAAGTTAAATTGGAAATTTCGTTTAAATTTTGATGTTTTTTTGTTTATTTCAAGTTTTACGAGTTAGATGCAGCCTTTTTTGCTTTCGACTTTTTGATAAAAAATCGAACAACATAAATCAGCGTGCCAATTGGAATGCACAAAATCACTAAGCTGATGATTAAATCCATTGGAATGTAATCATAAATTCCATCACCTAAGATTGTGAAAAGCACAACTCGAGGCATGATGCCTAGCAGCGCAGTTGAAAGATAAACGCCGAATCTGCATTTTGATGCGCCTAAGAAAAGGCTAACAAAATCAATAGGGAACACTGGCAGCACTCGAACTGTGAACAGTGGCAAAAAGCTGTTGTTTAAGTTTTTTTCAAGAAGTTTTTTGCCGCCCTTGTTTTTCATCAGCAGCTTGTTAACTTGCTCACCACCAAGGAAGCGACCTAAGAAATAAGTTGTGACAACCTCAATGAAAATGCCAACAAAGCTGATTAAAACTGCATATGTTGTGTCAAATGCCATGCCAATTGAGATGTAAATCAGCGAAGCTGGCAAGATGAACAGCACAGATTTAAGCCAATAAATGCACCAAATAGCTCCCACAGCAACAATAATGTTTGCACTATTATCAACAATTTCACGCACGTCAATGTTTTTGAACGATTCATAGTTCGTTGCAGCAATCACAAAAATGCACATGGCAACAATGACCCTAAGTGAAACGTTAAGGTATTCTTTTAAATTTTTACTCATAGTTTACGACAATATTATCCCAGCCACTCAAAACGAACACAAAATCAAGCAAGTGACAAAAGATAACCTTTCTAATTTTTTAACTTTAATTCTCCAATTAAGCTATTGAATAATTATATAACATAAATCGATTAAAGGCAATGGACAAACTAATAATATTAAAAAAGTTATTAACATAACAATAATCGCTCGAATTTTCGAGTTGTACCGCTATAACCATGAAAAAAACCACATGAAAGCTTAGTAACGATTTTTTCAAATTAAACACCATATTAACCTATATTTTGTTGACATTTAAGTTTATTTATGTTATCATTTTAATAGTACCAAAAAATATTTAGCTAAAAAGTAAAACTGGCGTTATTGAAAATTATGAGGTGTTATATATGACTACTGCACAAAAAGCTGAGTTTAAAGCAGCTAACATAATATTAGGACAAATCTTAAAATCAATCGATAAAGATCCACAAAAAAGCATTCTTAAAGCAATTGGTTTTGCTGAAAAGTACTTGGGAAATACTTTTCCACAACATTATATTGATTCAACAAAAAAAGCTGTTGAAGCTGGTGATGGTGTTTATTACACAATGGCAATGAACATCTTAAAAGACGTTGACAGAGATATGCTCAAAAAACTCCTTTTAGCAATGGGACTCGGTGCTGGAATCAACGGCACAAAAGAAGTTCGTGCTAATCGTGAAAAATATGGTTGTAACGTGCCTTTCTTGCTCCTCATGGATCCAACAAGTGCGTGTAACCTCAGATGTAAAGGCTGCTGGTCAGCTGAGTACGGACATAAAGACAACCTCACTTATGAAGAGATGAGAAGCGTCGTTGAACAAGGTCGTGAACTTGGAACTCACCTTTATATGTACACAGGTGGCGAGCCACTTATGAGAAAACACGACTTAATCAAAATCTGTGAAGAATTTCCAGATTGCATCTTCTTAGCGTACACAAACGGAACACTCATCGATCAAGCTTATTGTGAGGACGTTAAGCGTGTGGGCAACATCTCATTTGCGCTTAGCATTGAGGGAACAGAGGAAACAACAGACGAGCGCCGTGGTGAAAACGTATATAAAAAAGTTATCGCTGCTATGGAATTACTCAAGAAAAACGGCATCTTATTCGGTATGTCAGTATGCTACACTAGCGCTAATGTTGAAACTGTTACAAGTGACGAATTCATGGATAAAATGGTTGATATGGGCGTTAAGTTTGGCTTGTACTTCAACTTTATGCCAATTGGTCATAATGCTCCAGTTGAGCTTATTCCAACACCTGCTCAAAGAGAGCATATGTATAAATGGGTGAGAAAAACTAGAAACAATGTCACAGGTAAACCTCTTTTCATCATGGACTTCCAAAGTGATGGAGAGTACGTTGGAGGCTGTATCGCTGGTGGTAGAAACTATTTCCACATCAATTCAGCTGGCGACATGGAACCTTGTGTTTTCATTCACTTCTCAGATTCAAACATTCGTAAAAACACACTCTTAGAGGGCTTGCAAAATCCTCTCTTCATGGCGTTTAGACACGACCAACCATTTAATGATAACCACCTTAGACCTTGCCCAATGCTTGAAAATCCTGATTGCTTGCGTGGCATTGTTAAAAGAACAGGTGCAAAATCAACTAACTTGATGGCTGAAGAAACTGCGGAGCAACTTTGTAGCAAATGCGATAAATTCGCTAAAGATTGGGCACCAAAAGCAGAAGAACTTTGGGCAAGCTATAAGCACCCTAACCCAAAAACTCAATATTATCGTGACACTCCAGAAGGTATCGCAGAATTTGCCGCAAAAATCAAGGCAGAAGCTGAAGATGGCGTGAAAGCGTAATTTATTAATTAGACAGACGAGCAGTTAAATGTTCGTCTGTTTTTACATTTTATAGCGAAAAAATCAAGCTTATTTTGACACTCGAAATAGTCTTATTTTTGCTTTATAGCTTGATAAAATGGGCAAGATATGATATACTAACGTTACATATGTAAATAAATACAGTTTAAACGACTGTTTATTTCACAGACTTCTAAAAAGCTAACAAAAGCGGCAAGAAGTGATATAATTATAAGATTTAAAGGAAGTGATTTTTTTGATTAGTACAAATGGAATTTCATTACAATACGGCGGAAGAGAGCTGTTTAAAGATGTAACTATCAAATTTACAAAGGGCAACTGTTATGGTTTGATTGGTGCAAATGGCGCTGGTAAATCAACATTTCTCAAGATTCTTTCAGGAGAAATTGAAGCAAATAAGGGTCATGTTATCATGGCACCAAACGAAAGACTTTCAGTGTTAAAGCAAGATCACTTTGAGTTTGATGAATATGATGTTATTCGCACAGTTTTGATGGGCGATGAAAAACTCATTGAAATCATGGATAAAAAAGAAGTGCTTTATGCTCAAGAAGATTTCACAGAAGAAGAGGGTCTTTTACTTAGTGAACTTGAAGAAGAATTCATGGAAATGGACGGCTGGAGCGCAGAAAGTAACGCAGAAATTTTGCTTAATGCTTTGGGCATTCATAACGAATTTCACTATGCACTTATGGGCGATTTAACTGGTGAGCAAAAAGTTAAGGTGCTTTTGGCACAAGCTCTTTTTGGAAATCCAGACGTTTTACTTCTCGATGAGCCGACTAACCATTTGGACGTTGCAGCAATTAACTGGCTTGAAGAGTTCTTGATGAATTTTGAAAACACAGTTATCGTTGTCAGCCATGATAGACACTTTTTAAATAAAGTTTGCACACATATCGCTGATGTTGACTATGGCAAAATCAGCATGTACGTGGGCAACTATGATTTTTGGTTTGAATACACTCAAATGGCTCAACGTCAACAAAAGGATCAAAACAAAAAAGCGGAAGCAAAGATTAAAGAACTTCAAGAGTTTATCGCAAGATTTAGTGCGAATGCTTCTAAATCTAAGCAGGCAACAAGCCGTAAGAAAATGATTGACTCTTTGGCAGTTGAAGATATGCCAATTTCATCAAGACGTTTCCCATTCCTCGAGTTTAAACCTGACCGTGAAATCGGTAATGATATGCTCATGGTTTCAGGAATTAGCAAAACAATTGGCGATAGAAAAGTGTTAAATAATGTTAGTTTCACACTTAGACCAAATGAAAAAGTTGCATTTGTTGGTACAGACGCACTCGCAAAAACAACATTTTTCAAAATCATCATGGGCGAACTTGAACCAGATGAGGGCACATTTAAATGGGGCGTAACAACAGCACAAGCTTATTTCCCATCAGATAACTCAGCATTTTTTGACGGCTGCGAAGACACTTTGGTTGATTGGGTACGTGGGTACTCTGATCTTATCTTCGAATCAGATGTTAGAGGCTGGCTTGGTCGCTTGATGTTTAGCGGTGACGAAGCTCTTAAGAAAGCAAAAGTTCTTTCAGGTGGTGAGAGAGTACGCTGTATGCTTTGCAAGATGATGCTTAGTGGTGCTAATGCTTTGGTTTTAGATGAGCCAACAAACCATTTGGATTTGGAATCAATCACTGCGCTTAATAATGCGCTTATTAAATATAAGAGTTCTATTCTTTTCACATCTCATGACCATCAGTTTGTTCAATCTATTGCTGATAGAATTATTGAGTTTAAAGAAGAGGGTGTTTATGATAAGAGTGAAACTTATGATGAATATCTTGAGAAGAATGATCTATTAATCACAAAATAGTCGAGTGCCTCGACACGCACGCCGAGTGAGCGTTGTCTATATGGCAACGGCTACACCGAGCAACAAGCAAGCAAAGCTTTACTCAATTTTTCACGAAAAATTGCGGATTCTTAAGGCAGAGCCTTAAGGCGCTCTCGCAAGAGCGAAACACCCCAAGCAAATTGAAAATTAAGAATGAAAAATTAAAGTAAAGCAAAGCAAATGCGAAAAAACAAAGCAACTCAACTAAAAGCGTTATAATTTTCCAAAACAGCAATGTTAGGAAAAACAAACAACGCATTTGCGTAACTAGTAAAAAGAGCAAAGCGATTTTTTACGGACAGATTCAGCAATGTTCCTCGAAACGGTCACAAAAAAACACGCTTTCAATTAATTTGAATTTATAGGCAAATCTGTATTGTTTTGCCTACGGCAAAATCAAGGAACCCCTTAATAGGGTTCCAAAGTAGCTTATAAACCCTAAAACTCCACATACTTATCGGATATTTTAGTCTAACTCTGCGTTGTCGTCAATCGCAATACGAAAGTATTGCTCAATCCTCCGCCTTGATTTAGACAAAAATCTCTCGATAATTATGTAAAGTTTTAAGATTTACAAGCTACTGCGCAAAAAATTGTCCAATGGACAAATTTTTGTCTATCCTCCTGATTTTTTTAACGATAAGGAGTTTCGCTCGCTGCGGCGAACGCCAAAAGGCTCTGCCTTTTGAAACCGCAATTTTTCGAGAAAAATTGAGTAAAGCTTTACATGATTTTTTTCTTTTAAATTGTGATAACACAAACGAAAAAACAAACAAAAACATTCAAATGAGGTAAGAAAAATGATATATGTAACAGGTGGTGTCCACGGCGATTACGACAAATATTTATTGCTTTTAGAAAAACTTAAAATGCAAACAGAAGAAAAAATCATGGACTCAAAATCAATGGAAAATGCAAAGTCATTATTCGTTTTAGGAAACATCTTAGGCGAAGGCTTTGACGGCATCAAAATTTTAAGACACATGATGTATAGATCAGACATCTTCCCAATTTTGGGCAGACACGAATATTTCGCAAAAACAATCTTCCCATCTTTCGTTGACGCAACAACAATCGAAGAGTGTACAGAGATGTTAAACGCTGGCGATTTAGATATGTTTAAAACATGGCTCAGCGAGGGCGGAACTCAAACAATCGTAAGCTTTTTAGGTCTTTCAAAAGACGGCAAACAAAGCGTTATCGACTTCCTTGAGGATATGCCAAACTATGATGAGTTTGAAGTTAAGGGCAAAAAATTCGTATTAGTTGGCGCTGGAATCGACAACTTCGAAATCGAAAAAGAATTAGACGATTACGAAGACGAAGACTTCGTTATGACCCCAGCGGACTACACTCAAGTTTATTTCAAAGATAAATTTTTGATGTCAGCAGGCGCTCCAACTTATAAAATTCACGACTCACTTCGTGGCAAAGTTTTCGCAAAAAACAAGCACGTTATGCTCAACGTTGGTATGAATGACGGCGAAAGAATGGCAGTTATCGGTTTAGATGCGCTTAAGATTTATTATATCTAAGTTAAAAATCAAATGAAAATAACCCCCAAAATCAGATGTAAATCTTGGTTTTGGGGGTGTTGTTTTTTATTGTTGATTAGGGAAAAATGATTCGATTTTTGTGTTATCGTTTTTGCGTTTGCGTGTTGGTTGATTTTTCTGCCGTTCTTGGTTTTGTGGTTGTTGGAAATTTTCGGTTTGTGTTTACTTTTGTTGATGCTGTTAGTCACGTTTCTGCTGCCGCAGGGGCGTTACGTTTTTTTGCTTGCCCAAAAAAAGTAACCAAAAAAATGGCATTTTCTTTTTTTCTGGAAAAAAAGAAA
>JAWXUR010000075.1:0-9901 GCA_044426265.1 Clostridia bacterium | reverse complement strand
CTAATAAATTTTCTTTATTGCATTTATACAATAACACAGTTTAGACATATTGTCAACATAATTTCTAAAATTAATTTAATAAATTTTCATATTAATTTCTAAAAGTAGGTTTGTATAGACGTTTTTATATCAAATGTACATATATTACTCATAAATAACAATTATTATTTTGTTATATATATATAGTTAAAGAAGCGAATTTCTTTTGAAGTTCGTTTCTTTTTGTTATTTTTTCACTATTAAATTTTAGTTTTATTCAGCTATCTTAAATAAGCACCTTTTTTATGGACTATGATTATGATGATAAAACAGACGAGCCAGTAAGAGATTAATATAATTAAACCACTAACTAACGTTGGTGGTTTTTGTTTCGTGAAATCACGAAACCGAACATGGCAAAGGCAGAGCCCCAAGCGTGTTGATTAGAGAAAAAATAGCACGAAAAAACAAATTAACCGACCACGTAGGGTCGACCCTATGTGGTCAACCGATATTGCCGTTATTGCTAATTTATTGAAAATGCGGTTATTTTCTGCATTCGTTTTCATTTAATTCGTTGTTTTTTGTTTCGTGAACCACGAAACACCAGCAACGGTCGACCACGCAGGGTCGACCCTACGAAATGAAAAAAATGATTTTTAATTAAAAACATCTCTAATCAACACGCTTGGCAGAGCCCTTGCCCTACAGTTGACCATGAGTGGTGGAAATTTTCGGACAACCGCAAGGCTTGACCCTACAATCGGCAAATTGTAGGGTCGCTTCCTTTTTGGCGGTTCACCGACAAAAATTGTACGCAAAAAAACTTCAACATTAACCTAATTCAAGTGGTTGATGTTGAAGTTTAATTTTATATTATCTATTTAATTGCTCGGTGTAGCCTTTACCAATTATTGCAAACTCACACGGCGGTCGTGTCGACGTTGTCGACTAATTTTTGTCACGTTCACGAACAACCATTCTTGTTGGTGTGCCTTCTAAGCCGAAGATTTCACGGATTTGGTTGTCGATGTAGCGTTGATATGAATAGTGGAAGAGGTCTTTGTTGTTAACAAAGCATACGAATGTTGGTGGGCGGATTGATGCTTGTGTCATGTAGTAAATTTTCAATCTCTTGCCCTTATCTGTTGGTGGTTGAACTCTTGCTGTTGCTGTTGCGAGAACGTCGTTGAGTTTACCAGTTGAAATTCTCATTGCGTTTTGCTCGTCAACGAATTTGATTAGACTGAAAAGTCTATCGAGTCTTTGACCAGTTTTTGCTGAGATGAAAATTATTGGCGAATATGACATGAAAGAAAAATCTGCCATGAGATTTTTTCTGTATGTGTCCATGGTTTTGCCGTCTTTTTCGATAGCGTCCCACTTGTTAACTGCGATGATGCACGCCTTGCCCATTTCGTGAGCTATGCCTGCAACCTTTGAATCTTGCTCTGTGAAGCCTTCGATAGCGTCAATCATGATAACGCATACTGTAGCTCTTTCAACTGCCATTTTGGCACGAATAACGCTGTATTTTTCGATTTGATCGTCTACCCTACTCTTGCGGCGAAGTCCAGCTGTGTCGATGAATAAAAATTCGCCGTGAGCGTTTTTCACTTTTGAGTCGGTGGCGTCACGAGTTGTGCCGGCGATGTTTGAAACGATTGTTCTTTCTTCGCCAGTGATTGCGTTGATGAGAGAAGATTTGCCAACGTTTGGCTTGCCGATAACTGCAACTTTGATTACAGATTCGTCTTCTTCTTCCTCTTGATTTTTTGGAAGGTGTTCGAGAACTGCGTCAAGTAAATCACCAGTGCCGTGACCGTGAACTGATGAAACACCGATTGGATCGCCTAAGCCGAGGTTATAAAACTCATAGATCTCTGCTGGAGTTTCACCAACTGAGTCGCATTTATTAACGCAAAGCACGATAGGTTTTGAACTTTTTTGAAGCATTGCTGCAACTTCTTGGTCTGTTGCCACAACACCACATCTGAGGTCTGTTACTAAGATGATAACATCTGCGCTATCGATTGCGAGTTGAGCTTGTCTTCTCATTTGAGCGAGAATAATATCGTTTGAATAAGGTTCGATACCGCCAGTGTCGATTAATAAAAATTCATGAGAAAGCCATTCGCAATCGCCATAAATTCTATCTCTTGTTACACCAGGAGTGTCGTCTACGATTGAAATTCTTTGACCAACTAATTTGTTGAAGAGTGTTGATTTGCCAACGTTTGGTCTGCCTACAATCGCTACTATTGGTTTTGCCATTTTGGTCGCCTCCTTAGCTGTTGTTTTTTTTGTACAATTTTTTGCGGTTTACCGCAAAAAATGATTTTTCCCCTGTTTTGAGGAAATTTAGAAAAATTGAAATTTAATTTTCGTAGGGATAATCCCTTAGCTAGAACTTAAAGGAAAAACCATCACGCACAACGTAGGGACATGGCTTGCCATGTCAGAAACTAGGTTTGTGCTATACTTGCGGACATGGCAAGCCATGTCCCTACAATAAGTAAATTGTAGGAGTTGTCCCCAATGCAAGCAACTTAAGCGTTTATTTATAGTTTTTTCGTGATGGTTAAATTGCTTTGTTTTGCCTTTGGCAAAATCAAGAAACCCCCGCCGAGGGTTTCCAAGTAGCTTATAAATCCTAAAACTCCACATACTTATCGGATATTTTTGTCTAACTCTGCGTTGTCGTCAATCGCAATACGAAAGTATTGCTCAATCCTCCGCCTTGATTTAAACAAAAATCTCTCGATAATTATGTAAAGTTTTAAGATTTATAAGCTACTGCAAAAATGTCCACTGGACACTTTTGCTATCTTCCTGCGGTTCTTGACGATGGGGTGTTTCGTTCGCTGCGGCGAACGACTTAAGGCTCTGCCTTAAGAAACCGCAATTTTTTAAAAAAATTGAGTAAAATTTTACATGATTTTCTCTCAAGTTGATTGCATTGAGGTCGACCCTACGATATAAAAAATGATTTTGATTAAAAACAAACCATCTATTTTATAACTCATCAGCATTAAACTGAGTGTATCCCTCGTAATAATAACTATTGTCGATGCCTTTAATATAAATTTGCCTATCATCAATTTCATCTGTTAATGCGTTTTTTAAGATATGCTTGATTTCTATATCTTTAATTGGACTTCTTTGCATTGCCAAAAGATAATCGTCTTTATCAACCTTACTCCAATCTATAACCTTTGTGATTTCCTTTTTTAAAATTAAGTCGAGCCAAATTCTCATGCTTCTTCCATTTCCCTCTCGAAATGGGTGAGCAACATTCATTTCAACATATTTTTCAACAATTTCATCGAAGTTTGATTGTGGCAGATTGTCAATAAACTCGAGTGAATTTTTCAAATACATCACTGGAGCAAAACGAAAATCGTTTTTTGCAATGTTGACACTGCGGATTTTTCCAGCGAAATCATATATTTCATCAAAAAGATATTCGTGGATTTTGCAAAGCGAAGAAAATTTGCCAGCTTCAAGAGTTTCTAGGATATTTTTTTCAAAGAGTTCAACCGCTTTTTTCTTGCTGATTTTTTCTTCTTCTCTAGCAAGCTGCGCTGAATCTGTTATATCTAGTTTGTTTTCTAGCGGCATACACGTTCTCCTTTTGAATTAAATCGAGCTTTCAACTAAATTCCACCAACTAAAGCCAAAAATATAAAAGCAACTACTCCCACAATTACTGGCATAGCAATGATTGCTGTGTTTCTTTTGATTTTCTTCAGATATTCGGCTTGTTTGATTAAAAGCAAAGATTGAATTTCTTCTTCGCTTAAGAGTTCACCTTTGATTTATCCATAAGACTCACCGAACTCTTTGATTTGAAACACAGTTTCTGGGAAATTTTCATCATCTTGTGACATTTGAGAATATCTTTTATTTTCTTCTTCGGTGCATGAATAACTTTCATATATACCTAGATCAAATAAACCAGCTAATTTTTCATTCTTTACTCATTAAATTTTCCTGCGTTATAATTTTTCAAATTCAAAAATATTTATAACTACTGCGTTTTCACTGATATTATAACATAAAACTTTAGTAAAGTAAAATGTTATTGAAAACTTTTTTTGCATTTTTATAAAAAAGTTTTTCCCTTTGCTCTTTTGACACTCCTTTTTGAGCTAAAAACTCATTTAGCTTGGGTACATCGGCTAAATTTTTGATTTGATTGCCCATTTCGCAGCCGTCAAAATCACTGCCGCAGCTGACTATGTCTTCTCCACCGAGGTTAATTATGTGCATGAGGTGAGCGTGAAAGTTTTCCATGGTTTGCTTGCTATCGCCGAGGAAAGTGTCGTAATAGCAAAGACCTATTAAACCTTGCCTTTGGATCAATTTTTTTATCTGCCAATCTCTTAGGTTTCTTTCATGCTTATGTACGCTGAAACAGTTTGAATGAGATGCAACAAAACTGCCACTTGTGTTGCTATACACATCTTCAAAACCTTGCTCGTTTAGATGCGAAACATCAATGATGATTTTATCTTCTTGCATTTTTTCGATCACTCTTTTTCCGAAATCTTTCAAGCCTTTTTCGCTGTTTGTTTTTGCTCCATATCCAAGCTCATTTTCTCCGTTCCATGTTAGCGTCATCATTTTTAAGCCTTGGGTTTTATAATAGTTTAGGGTGTCGAGTTTTCCGCCTAAAGCTATGCCATTTTCTATGGTGAAGTGTGGGGTTAGATTAGATGGAAAGTGAGCTTTTTGGTTTTCGTAAAAACTTAAAATTTTCTTGGCGGTGGCTGTTACGGCTTCGCCGTGTACCTCATCATTAAACCACAACGCAAAACACTGCTCATATGAAGAGAAAACTTTCCGCCTTGAGTGGCTTGCTTGCAAGCCTGTATCAGCCATGGAAATTTTCTTCATATAAGCAGTGGTCATTGTGTCGCAGTGCAGGTCAAAATATCTCATACTGTCCTCCAAAATCAATCGCTTCAAACGCATCTTCAATGTGGTTAACCTTATAAATACGTCCCTGATTGCTGAGAACTTCGACAATGTCAAAGCGTGGTTGGAGTTCATTATAGCAATTATTTTCATTTTCGATTTTCGTGATATACGCCAGTGCTGTGAGGTTGATTTTCTTTTGCTTGGTGTACGTCACCGCTTCGCTAGGCGAATATTTTTCATCGCTCTTGCGTGTTTTAACTTCAACAAAGGCTAAAATATCATCTTTTTGAGCGATGATATCAATCTCACCATATCGTGAATGATAGTTGCGTGTGATTATCGTATATCCGATTTGCTCAAGGTGGTAGGCGGCAAAATCTTCGCCTTTTTTGCCTAAATACAAGCTCATTTTATTCACCTAAAATCTTTTTTAAGAATGTTTTTCTATGCTCATTTGTGATGCCATGTTCGGCAATCATTTCATAGTGCAGCTTCGTGCCGTAACCTTTGTGCTTGCAAAAGCCGTACTGCGGAAACTTCGCATCAAGCTCTAACATATATCTATCACGAGAAACTTTTGCGAGAATTGATGCCGCCGCAATTGAAATTGATTTCGCATCACCTTTAACAAGGGTTCTTTCTTCAATTTGAAGTTTTGGCTTTTGGTTGCCGTCAATTAGCGCTACATCTGGTGCAAGCTCGAGATTTTCAACCGCAGTACGCATAGCAAGAAAAGTTGCTTGCAAGATGTTGATGTCGTCTATTGTTTGAGCGTCCACAAATTCGATTGAACATGCGAGTGCTTTTTCGATTATAATATCAAAAAGTTTCTCACGCTTTTTTTCGCTGAGTTTTTTCGAGTCGTTTATTCCCTCAATTTCGCAGTTCATTGGCAGTATTACTGCCGCTGCGCATACCGGTCCGCTGAGAGGTCCTCTGCCAGCTTCGTCAATTCCGCAAACTATTTTATATCCTTCGTTTAAGAGTTCTTGTTCGTATTCGTAGGTCATTTTTGGTTCTCCTTTAGTTTTTTCAAACAATATTTTTTGAGCTTTATCTAAACTAATCCAGCCTTGCTCTTCTCCTGATTTTTTGCCTTCATTTAGCTCATTTATAAGTTTAATTCTTGCTTGCTCTAATTTATTAAACATTTAGTTGCTTTCCTTTTATTTCATATATATTATTTTACCATAAAAACACAAAATACGCAACCGAAAAGCAAAAAAAGATAAACCCCAAAGCATGAAGTTTATCTTTTAAATTCATTTATTTTCTCACAAAAGTCTTTAAATTAAAGAACTTTGCAATAGTTAAAGATTGATTTAGGAAGCTCGTCTTGATCAGCTGAAATTGTGAAAATGAAGTTCTTTTCGTTAACTTGTGAAAGTTCGTAAACTTTTTCAAGGAAAGTTGCAAGTTCTGCATAATCTCTGCCACCGATTCTGAGTGTTGCGTCTAAAAGTATATCTGTGATATCGTGGTTGCAAGCACAAATGCCTGCTAAGAAACCATAAAAAGAATCATAGCCTTTAATGCCATATTCACTAGCTGCGATTAATCTAGCTTGATAATTTACATCATAAGTTAACTTTGTTTCTTTCTCAATGCATACAACGTTGCCCTTTGAAGTTTCTAAGCACTCGTTTACGCAATTAACTAATCTTTTTGTTTTTCCGCTGCCTTTGTGACCTAAGATAATTGAAATCATATTGATTGCCTCCTTTTATTTCATTGTTACTAAATAGTAACTACCTTGATTATGCACCAACAACTAATAAAAGTCAACTTTTATTAATTATTTGGTTTTTTTATTTTAACAGCTCAAAATTAATTGAACTATAAAATACTGTGTTCGCTATCGCTCACAATGAATAATTAATAATTAAAAATGAATAATTGTGGTGGCGTGCCTTGCACGCATTATAAACTTTTTTTGGCAAAGCCGAAAAATTATAATTTGGAGCATTGGCTCCCTTTCAAGGGAGCTGTCAGCGAAGCTGACTGAGGGTTAGACCCTTAATTTTTCATTATTCATTTTTCATTTTTCATTGCGAACAAAGTGAGCTTATTCCTCTTGATGTATTTCACTTAATAAATATTAATTATCCAGTAAAACAATCTTATTTAAGTCTTGCTTCGAGTTCTGCTTTCTCTGCTTCGTAGCCTTGTTTGCCTAAAAGAGCAAACATGTTCTTTTTGTAGCTTTCAACACCTGGTTGGTCAAATGGGTTAACACCGATAACGTAACCAGAAATTGCGCAAGCTTTTTCGAAGAAATAGATTAAATATCCGCAGCTTTTAGCGCCCATGTCTTCAACGTCTAAAACGATGTTTGGAACTCCGCCATCGTTGTGAGCAAGTACTGTGCCTTGGAAAGCTTTTTCATTAACATATGATAAAGTTTTTCCAGCGAGGAAGTTAAGACCATCAACGTTTTGAGCATCTTCTTTGATAACCCAGTCTTGTTTAACATTTTTGAAGTTAACAACTGTTTCAAAGAGGATTCTTTCGCCGTCTTGAATGTATTGACCTAATGAGTGAAGGTCAGTTGAGAAAATTGCTGATGCTGGGAAAAGACCTTTGTTGTCTTTGCCTTCGCTTTCGCCGTAAAGTTGTTTGAGCCATTCATTCATCATAGTGAAGCATGGTTCATAACTTACGTACATCTCTATATTTTTGCCGTCTGCATAAAGAGCATTTCTAAGTGCAACGTATTTGTAGCATTCGTTTTCTTCGATAACTGGATTCATGCTATCTTCTCTAGCCATTTGAGCGCCGAGCATTAATTCGTCAATATCGATTCCAGCAACTGCGATTGGTAAAAGACCAACAGCTGTGAGAACTGAATATCTGCCGCCAACGTCATCAGGAACAACGTAAGTTTCAAAGCCCTCTGAATCTGCGAAAGATTTGAGTGTACCTCTTGCTTTATCAGTTGTTGCGTAAATTCTTTTTGCTGCTTCTTCTTTGCCATATTTTTCAATGAGAAGTTCACGGAAAACTCTGAAAGCAATTGCTGGCTCTGTTGTTGTGCCAGATTTTGAAATTACGTTAACTGAAAAATCTTTACCCTCACAAATTGCAACTAATTCATTAAGTGAAGATGAGCTAATTGAGTTACCAGCAAAATAAATAGCTGGTGTACCTTTTCTGATGTCGTTATAGTTTTGAGATTTAACAAATTCAACAACTGCTCTCGCACCGAGGTAAGAACCACCGATACCGATAACAATTAAAACTTCGCTATCACTTTTGATTTTTTCTGCTGCTGTTTTAATTCTGCCAAATTCTTCTTTATCATAATCAACTGGAAGATCAACCCAACCTAAAAAGTCGTTACCTGCGCCACTTTTGCTATGTAAAGCTTCGTGAGCTGCTGTGATTTTTTCTTGAAAAGCTGCTGCTTTTTCATTTATAGAGTCTGGTACATACTTATTTGTAACTTTTGCCAACATATTATTTACTCCTTTGTGATTTTATTGTTCATTTTTTATATTTTATAACAAATTTTCAGTTTTGTCAACAGTTTTACTAATACTATTAAGAAAATTTATAAATTTCTTATAGATAATGAACGAAAAAAGAATAAAATCATATCAAATACGCCTGTTTTCTGTACAGCTACCGTGCAAACTAGATTGTACTGTGAAATTTGCTCATCACCGAGTTTAAAAGTGACAGTTCCCACCACCTGATTTTTTTCAACAGGTGCGTCGATATCTGTTGAAAGTTCGATAACAGTTTCGATTTGACTTGCCTGCCCTTTTTCCAAAGTCACAGCAGAAATCGTTTCAATTTCTGGAGTGATGTACTGCTCAAGACCATTGTTCACTTTCACTTGAGTTATAAGTGAAGAGTCAAAGCTAGGAGTGTACGTTTGAAAATTTGTGAAGCCCCAATCTAGCATATCTTTTGCGTACTCAAAGCGATCTGTGCTATTTTCTGCGCCCATAACGACAGCCACAAGGTGAAGTCCATCACGCTCAGCGCTTGCGCTGACGCAGTACCCCGCCTTTTCAGTTGTGCCAGTTTTAAGACCCGTTGTGCCCTCATAAAATCGAACTAAAGTGTTAGTGTTCACAAGCTCCGTTGCCCCATCTCGAAGAGTGTCCATCCAAACAGTTGAATAAGTTTGAATGCGCTCGTGAGATAAAAGTTCGCACGACATTAGCGCAACATCATAAGCGGTGGTCAGATGGTTTGTGGTTTCATCGTCAAGACCAGTGCAGTTTTCAAAAGTTGTGTTAACCATGCCAAGTTCAGCAGCTTTTTCGTTTAGCATTTGTACAAAGGCCGCTTCGCTACCTGCAACGTGTTCGCCAAGTGCCGTGCAAGCATCATTTGCGCTAGCGATACAAATTGCACGCAGCAATTCGTCAACCGTCATTTGCTCGCCCTCTTCAAGCCAAATTTGCGAACCACCTTTCGAGGCAGCGTTCGGCGAAGTTGTGACAACTTCATCAAGGGAAAGTTTTCCGCTGTCTAAATACTCCATAAAAATCAGCAGTGACATAATTTTTGTGATAGAAGCTGGATAAACTAGCTCATCTTCATTGTTTGAAAAAAGCACTTCACCAGTGTCAACGTCCATGAGTACGCAAGAAGTCGCAATAACTTCAACAGCTTCATCATTGACGGCGGCGGAGCAAAGCATAAAGTTAGGAATAAATAAGAGCGTACAAAAAGAGAAAATCGCAAGTTTTTTAAGCATTTTTTTTAATTGGTTACATTTCATTTTAAATCACCTCATAAGTTTGTTTTATATAATGTTTATGAGATGATTTTACAAAATAAAACAAAGGTGTTGAAAATGGTTTAAAATTAGAGTATAATGAAAGAGTTCGCTATCGCTCACAATGAAAAATTGTAATTTGTGCAGATGGGGAGAGTTCGCTTCGCTCACAATGAAAAATGAAAAGTGAAGAATGAAAAATTAAGGGTCGCTCCGCTCCGGATTGTAATTTTTTGGCTTTGCCAAAAAATTACAATCCGGAGCGGA
>JAWXUR010000074.1:0-9923 GCA_044426265.1 Clostridia bacterium | reverse complement strand
ATTTCGTTCGCTGCGGCGAACGACTTAAGGCTCTGCCTTAAGAAACCGCAATTTTTTAAAAAAATTGAGTAAAATTTTACATGTTTTTTCCTTAAGTTGCTTGCATTGGGGTCGACCCTACGTGGTCGGTTAATTTTTCATTGTGAGCGTAGCGAACCCTTATCCAACAAACTCCGCAACGCATCTTTCATATGCTGCAACTGGATCTGGTGCTGCTGTGATTGGTCTGCCGACTACTATGTAATCTGAAATGTTTTTTGCTTTTTCTGGTGTCATGATTCTCACTTGGTCGCCGATGTCACCATCTGCAAAACGAATTCCTGGTGTTACTGTGAGGAATTTGTCACCGCAAACTTCGTGAACTTTTTCAGCTTCGAGTGGAGAGCAAACAACGCCATCGAGTCCGCTGTCTGCTGCGTTTTTAGCGTAGCTCATAACAGTGTTTTCGATGCTGCCGTCAATTCCGAGTTCGTTGTTCATCATGTCTAAATCTGTTGATGTGAGCTGTGTTACAGCGATTAAAAGAGGTCTTGTGCCATCTTCTCTTGTTAAGCCTTCGATTGCAGCTTTCATCATTTTGCTGCCGCCGCTTGCGTGGAGGTTGCAAAGATCAACGTCTAAGTTTTTGAGAACGCTCATTGACTTTTTAACTGTGTTTGGAATATCGTGAAGTTTGAGATCTAAGAAGATTTCGTGACCTCTGTCTTTGATGTCTTTCACGATTGATGGACCTTCTGCATAAAAAAGTTCCATGCCGATTTTTACGAAAGGCTTTTTGCCCTCGAATTTATCTAAAAACTCTAAAACTTGTGCTTTGCTGCTAAAATCGCAAGCAATGATTACATCTTTACCCATTGTGTGCTCCTCCTATAATTTCATTTAAATCTTTTATTCCATATTGCGCCATTACCTCTGGCAAATCATTTATAATATCACGGCAAGCGTACGGATTAATGAGGTTGGCTGTGCCAACTTGTACCGCCGTTGCGCCTGCGAGCATCATTTCGATAACGTCACGAGCACTGCTGATTCCGCCTAAACCGATGATTGGAATGTTGACAGCTTTATAAACTTGATACACCATTCGAAGTGCAACTGGGAAAACTGCTGGCCCTGAAAAACCGCCGATTGTGTTTGCAATGATTGGTTTTTTAGTTTTAAGATCAATTCTCATGCCAACGAGCGTGTTAATCAAGCTGATGCCATCTGCTCCAGCTTTTTCACAAGCCACAGCAATTTCAGTGATATCTGTTACATTTGGTGTGAGCTTTGCAATAACTGGTTTAGTTGTCACCTTTTTCACAGCCTCAATAACCTTTGCAGCGTTGACTGGGTCTGAACCAAAATTCACACCGCCAGCGTGTACGTTAGGGCAACTAATGTTGATTTCTAAGATTCCAACTTGTTCTTCGGCATCAAGTTTGCTCGCACATTCAACGTATTCTTCAATTGAAAAACCGCCAACATTTGCGATAACTTTTTTTGAAAAAACTTTTTTAAGTTTAGGAAGTTCAGTTTTGATAACTTCGTCAACACCTGGGTTTTGGAGTCCAACAGCGTTGATCATGCCGCTTGTGCATTCTGCAATTCTTGGTGTTGGATTGCCGAAACGAGCGTCACGAGTTGTGCCTTTAAAAGAGATTGAACCAAGGCAGTTTATGTCGTAAAGGTCTGCATATTCATAGCCAAAACCGAATGTTCCACTTGCTGGAATAATAGGGTTATCAAGCTGCAAACCGCAGTAATTTATCTTTGTATTTACCATATAACTTCACTCCTTTTTAAAACTGGTCCGTCCTTGCAAATTCTCTTATTGCCGTATTTTGTTTTGCAGCTGCAGCCCATGCAAGCGCCAAAGCCGCAACCCATTCTTTCTTCAAAGCTGTACTCACCTTCGGTGGTTGCAACTTTTTCAATTGCTTCAAACATCTTAAGTGGGCCGCAAGTGTAAAAGAAACTATAAGTCATGTTTTTAAGTGCGTCTGTCACGAAGCCTTTAACTCCATAAGAGCCATCAACTGTGGTAACGGTAGTTTGTACGCCTAAATCGAGAAAGTCTTTTTCGCAAAAGATTTCATCTTTAGTGTTAAACCCTAAAATTACGCTTGGCTTTTTGCCGTCTTTGATTAAAGCCTTGCAAAGGTGATACATTGGAGGAATTCCAACACCGCCACCAATTAAAACTGGATTTTCACCGCTGACATCTTTATCAAAGCCATTGCCAAGACCTGTGAGAATGTCACATTCATAGCCATTTTGCCATTGACTCATTTTTTGCGTACCCTCGCCCACAACTTTATAAATGATTGTGATTGAATTTTCGTCATAATCATAAACTGAAATTGGACGTCTAAGATAGCAGCCCTCAACAGTGAGATTTATGAATTGACCTGAACGAGTGAGCGCCGAAGTGTCGCCCTTGAGAGTCATTTTGAATACGTTTTGAGTTAGGTTTTGGTTTGAGGTTATTTTATAGATTGATTGGTTCATGTTTTACCTCCGTTTTTGATTGTTGTTTGCTTAGATTGTTTTTAATCTATGGTGTATAAAAACAGTCTAATTCCCATTTTAATGGATTTGTGTCTATATATTGCCATATTTCTTGATAGGATTTTTCATTTCGGATTATGTGATCGTGATATGATCGTTGCCAGATTTTTCCCATAGACATATTTTTTGACTTGCAAAAATTCAAATATTCGTAAGCCACTAAAGATTTAAAACCACCTACGATCGAAGGTAGGGACAACCCTTGCGGTTGTCCGCTACAGACTGACTCATCTCCGCTTTTTTCAATAATAACGATAATCATATGTATATGATTCGGCATTATAGTGAATTTTAATAGATCGCAATAAGAATTTTTTTCAATAAAATCAATGTGTTTTAATGCAATTTCTCCTAATTTGGAATATTCCAGTTTCGGACAACCGCAAGGGTCGTCCCCAATGCAAGCAACTTAAGGATTTTTCTTTTGTTTTATGACTTGATTTATTAGTTAATCTCGTCTACGCTCGCCGCTGGGCGTAACTTTTGCTCGCACAAAAGTAACCAAAATGCGTCCTTGGGGAACTCATTGCATTTAGAACATTTTATTTTTGTCGCCGTCGGTGGGGAATATTTTTAGCCTGCCTTGCAGCCTAAAAATCTGGCACACCCCGACTATTTTATCCTTTGTCTTCTTTGCCTTAGTCTTTTATAAAGTGGGATATCCGCACCTTCGGTGCTCCTTACGTCCAACCTTTTACGTTTTTCTTCGTTTCGGTTAGTTTTTTTCTTAGTTTTTTTCTTTGTTTTTTTCTTTGTTTTTTTCTTTGTGATTTGAGGAAATTTTCTGTTTTGAAATTTAGTTTTTAAATTCTCCTTAAGTTGCTTGCGTTGGGGTCGTCCCTACAAATTTCACCAAATAAATGTTGTTTTTCTTGGGTGCAAATTGTTATAAAATATGCTCCGTTTTGAGAATAATCATAATTTTTTAAACGTTGATTTTTTCGTTTTGGCAACGACATATAATCACCTCTAATTTAATTAAACTCCAGTTTCGGACAACCGCAAGGGTTGTCCCTACAGTTTGCATTTCGAACTCCGATTTCGGACAACCGCAAGGGTTGTCCCTACAGTTGAAATCCACTCACGAATAAATTTAATTCCAACACCGAAAACCTATATAAGCGAAATACCCATTGTTGTTTCTTCTAAAACATCTAAAACGACTTTAACAGTGTCAAGTGAAGTGA
Source organism: Clostridia bacterium (assembly GCA_044426265.1). Lineage (GTDB taxonomy): Bacteria > Bacillota > Clostridia > Oscillospirales > Acutalibacteraceae > UBA6857. The sequence continues at coordinate 6,186 of JAWXUR010000074.1, read as the reverse complement.
ACATTGTCACGTTGTTTTGAACTGCGCATTGGCGGATTTGTTGGCCGTCTGAGGTTTCGTCTGTTGAGTTACCGATTCTTGTGTTGATTACGTAGCTAACGTGACCTTGGCGAATTGAAGCGAGGATTTCGTCACTGTTTTCGCTGATTTTCTTTCTGATTTTTGTGCGTATGCCTTGCTCTTTGAGCATTGCTGCTGTGCCGCTTGTTGCTTCAATGTTAAAGCCCATGTTGTAAAATCTTCTGATGATTGGAAGAGCTTCTTCTTTGTCGCAGTCTGCGATTGTAACTAACACTGTGCCGTAGTTTGGCATTTTCATACCTGATGCGTTGAGAGCTTTATAAAGAGCTCTTGTGAATTTATTATCGTAACCGATTGCTTCTCCTGTTGACTTCATTTCTGGTGAGAGATATGCGTCAAGACCGGTGAGTTTTGAAAATGAGAAAGCTGGAACTTTAACATACCATCTTTCACTTTCTGGAAGACAAAGAACGTCAATTCCTTGGTCTTTTAAAGTTTCACCGAGCATTACTAACGTACCGATATCAGCAAGTGAGCAATCTGTTGATTTTGAAAGGAAAGGAACAGAACGGCTTGAACGTGGGTTAACTTCGATAACGAAAACTTCTTCGTTAGGGTCAACGATGAATTGAATGTTGAAAAGTCCCACAATGCCGATTCCAAGACCTAAGCGTTTTGTGTACTCTAAGATAGTATCTTTGACTTTTTGTGAGATACTAAAAGCTGGATATACGCTGATTGAGTCGCCTGAATGGACACCAGTACGCTCAACGAGTTCCATTATGCCTGGAACAAATACGTCTGTGCCATCACAAACAGCATCAACTTCAACTTCTTTACCAACTAAGTATTTATCAACTAAAACTGGTTTGTCAACGTCAACTTCAACGGCTGTTTGAAGGTAAAGTCTTAACATTTGCTCATTTAAAACAATTTGCATTGCACGGCCACCAAGAACGAAGCTTGGGCGTACTAAAACTGGATAACCGATTTGGTTTGCAACCTGAACACCATCTTCAATGTTTGTTACTGCCTTACCAACTGGTTGAGGTATTTTTAATTCTTTTAAGAGTTTTTCGAAACTATCTCTGTTTTCTGCTTTGTCAATTGCTTCAACGCCAGTACCTATGATTTTTACACCGAGTTTTTCGAGTGGCTCTGCGAGGTTAATTGCTGTTTGACCACCGAGAGAAGCAACAACACCGATTGGTTTTTCAAGTTCAATGATGTTCATAACATCTTCTGGAGTGAGTGGCTCGAAATAGAGTTTATCACTACAAGTATAGTCTGTTGAAACTGTTTCTGGGTTGTTGTTGATGATGATTGCTTCATAGCCTGCTTTTTTGATTGTCATAACTGCGTGAACAGTTGAATAGTCAAACTCAACACCTTGACCGATTCTGATTGGGCCTGAGCCTAAAACAACAACTTTTTGTTTATCTGAAACGATTGATTCGTTTTCATCTGCGTAGCTTGAGTAAAAATATGGTATGTAGCTATCAAATTCACTTGCGCAAGTGTCAATCATTTTAAACACTGGGAACACGCCATTTGCTTTTCTAAGGTTATACACTTCAAGCTCTGTGCAGTTCCAAAGTTTAGCAATGAACTTATCGCAAAAACCATACATCTTAACGTGTTTGAGAACTTCTAAATCCATTGGATTTGCTGCTGCGAGTTTTTCAAGTTCTGTGATGTTGCGAAGTTTATCAAGGAAGAAGAGGTCGATGAGTGTTGCGTTGCTAATAACGCCCATGTCAACGCCACGTCTTAAAAGTTCAACGAGGGCAAAGATTCTATCGTCTGTGCCAAGTGGAATATAATCGAGAAGCTCTTGAGTTGATTGGTCGGTGAATTTTTCCATGTACAAATGGCAAACACCGATTTCAAGTGAGCGTACAGCTTTGAGAAGACTTTCTTCTGTGTTTCTGCCGATGCTCATAACTTCGCCAGTTGCTTTCATTTGTGTTGAAAGTCTATTGTTTGCATCTGCGAATTTATCAAATGGGAAACGTGGCATTTTTGAAACAACATAATCGAGTGTTGGCTCAAATGATGCTGGAGTGTTTGCAATTTGAATTTCGTCAAGGTGCAAGCCAACAGCGATTTTTGCACTAACTCTAGCGATTGGGTAACCACTAGCCTTACTTGCAAGAGCTGACGAACGAGAAACTCTAGGGTTAACCTCGATGATGTAATAGTTAAATGATTGTGGGTCGAGTGCAAATTGAACGTTGCAGCCGCCCTCAATTTCAAGAGCTCTAATAAGTCTTAAAGCACTATCACGAAGGAGGTGATATTCTTTATTTGTGAGTGTTTGGCTTGGTACAACAACGATTGAGTCGCCTGTGTGAATGCCAACTGGGTCTAAGTTTTCCATGTTACAAATTGTGATAGCTGTGTCATTTGCATCACGCATTACTTCATATTCGATTTCTTTATAGCCTTTAATGCTTTTTTCAACGAGAACTTGATGAACTGGTGAAAGGTTGAGTGCGTGTTTCATCATGCCTTCGAGTTCTTCTTCATTGTCAGCGAAACCGCCACCAGTACCACCCAATGTGAACGCTGGACGAAGAACAACTGGGAAACCAATTTCTTCAGCTGCTTTCATACCTTGCTCAAGTGTGTTTGCAATTCTTGATGGAACTACTGGTTCGCCTAAGCTTTCGCAAAGTTCTTTAAAAAGCTCTCTATCTTCTGCTCTTTGGATACTATCGCTAGTTGTTCCAAGGAGTTCAACGTTACATTCTTTAAGAACGCCTTTTTTCTCAAGTTGCATTGCAAGGTTGAGTCCAGTTTGACCACCGATACCTGGAACGATAGCGTCTGGTCTTTCGTATCTAACGATTTTTGCAACGTATTCGAGAGTGAGAGGCTCCATGTAGATTTTATCTGCGATTGTTTTATCTGTCATGATGGTTGCTGGGTTTGAGTTTACGAGCACAACTTCATAACCCTCTTCTTTAAGTGCAAGACACGCTTGTGTGCCTGCATAGTCAAACTCGGCAGCTTGTCCGATAACAATTGGACCTGAACCGATAACCATTATTTTTTTTATATCATTACGCTTTGGCATTATTTTTGTTCTCCTTCATGTTTTCAATAAATTCAGCGAAAAGGTATTCACTATCTTGTGGGCCTGGTGCTGATTCTGGGTGATATTGTACGCTGAAAATTAAATCTTTTGCACATTTAACGCCCTCAATTGTGTTATCAAGCACATTGATGTGAGTCACTTCTAAACCAGTGCTTGCAAGTGCTTCATCTTTAACTGCGTAGCTGTGATTTTGTGAAGTGATTTCAATTTTGCCAGTTGAAAGATTTTTAACTGGGTGGTTACCACCACGGTGACCGAACTTAAGTTTATAAGTTTGAGCGCCGAAAGCAAGTGAAATTATTTGATGACCAAGGCAAATGCCAAAGATTGGATATTTACCTCTAAGTTTTTTAACTAATTCAACAACGCAAGGCACGTCAGTTGGATCTCCAGGGCCGTTTGATAAAAATACGCCATCTGGGTTGATCGCTTCAACTTGCTCATATGTTGTGTCATATGGCATAACTGTTACATTACAACCAAATTTATTAAGTGAGCGAATGATGTTAAGTTTAATTCCGCAATCGATTGCAACAACGCTATATGTTGGGTTTGGTGTGCGTGAATACCAACGTTTTGTGCAGCTTACAGATTCAACATCATCATGTTTCACTGGAGTGTTTTTGATGATTTCGAGTGCTTCTTCTTTGCTTGTGCTTGCGCTTGTGATAAGCACTCTACGGCTACCGATATCACGAATTGAACGGGTGAGTTTTCTTGTGTCGATACCCTCAATTGCTGGAATGTGATATTCTTCTAAAACTTCTGAAAGTGTTTTAGTGTATCTAAAGTTTGATGGGTTGTCGTTATATTCACTAGCTACCATGCCGCCAAGGGTTGGAACTTTTGTTTCATAGTCATCATCAGTGATGCCGTAGTTACCCATGAGTGGGTATGTCATAACAACCATTTGATAAGTATAAGATGGGTCTGATAAAATCTCTTGATAACCAGCCATTGAAGTGTTAAAAACGATTTCGCAAACTCTGTCGATGTCTGCACCAAAACCATAGCCGTAATATTCGCTACCATCTTCTAAAACTATCTTTTTATTTTTCTCTCGCATCATACTTGTTTACCTCCAACAAATGTCTTTATTATTTTGCCGAAAACTTTTTGCCCAGCAAACGGAGTTGCCTTGCCTTTTGAAAGGAAGTTTTCAGGATTGATTTCAAATTCTTCTTCTAAATCCACAACACAAAAATCTGCGCTATCGCCAACGTTTGTGCCGCCAGTGATGCCGAAGCGTTTTCTTGCGTTTGTGCTAAGCAGTTCAACTAACTTTTCCATTGAGATTTCATTAGTTCTCACGAAGTGAGTGTACATCACCGAAAAAGCTGTTTCAATTCCAACAACGCCCATCATGCTTGAAGCTAAACCTTTTGATTTTTCTTCAGCGCTATGCGGTGCGTGATCGGTTGAAATCATGTCGATTGTGCCATCTTTTATGCCAGCGATTAAAGCTTGTCTATCTTCTTCACCTCGAATTGGTGGATTCATTTTAAATCTGCCCTCTTCTTTGAGGTTCATGTCGTTAAACACCAAATAGTGAGGTCCAGTTTCGCAAGTGACATCTAAGCCCTTAGCCTTAGCTTGTCTGATTAACTCAACGGTTTCTTTGCATGAGATGTGACAAACGTGATAAGCGCAGCCAGTTTTTTCAACAAGTTTCAAATCTCTTTCAACTGCCACCCACTCACTAGCAGAGCAAATTCCCTTATGTGAGTTTTCTTTTGCGTACTGCCCATCGTGGATATATCCGCCATGAAGAAGTGAATTTTCTTCGCAGTGTGACACAATCATTTTGCCAAGTTTTTTAGCTTCAATCATTGCTTTTTCCATCATCTCGTCATTTTGTACGCCTTTGCCGTCATCGGAAAAACCAGCCACGTACTCGCTCATGTCTGCTAAATCAGCAAGCTCCTCGCCCATTTCGCCTTTGGTGATTGAGCCATAAGGAATAACCTTGATTTTTGCATCTTTTTCGATAATATCGAGTTGCACTTTTAGGTTATCATAGCTATCGGGCACTGGGTTGAGGTTTGGCATTGAACAAACAGTGGTGTAACCGCCATTTGCGGCAGCCGCCGTACCGCTTGCAATGGTTTCTTTATAAGAAAAACCCGGCTCACGCAAATGCACATGAACATCTACGAAACCCGGTAAAATATAAAATTTATCAAAACTAAGATCTTCATCAGCACTAATACAATTATCGACAACAAAGCCACTATCAACGAAAAGTGGTGCGTTTGCAAATTCATTTTGCATATATATCTTTTTAGCTGTTAATTTAGATATCATAACATTCTCCATTTCTTTTATTATTATATAAATTAAATATACTTTTTGTGGAATAATTTAACTTAAAATTATTAAGATGTTGCCAAAATTTAACGATTAAATAGTTATTGGGGCAAAAAAAAATCTTGCCTAAGCAAGATAAAATTACACAGCAAAAAGCGCCGTAGCTATCGCCACAACAAAATTTGAATATAAAACAACCTTGCCGATCTCTCTTTATCGCCTTAAAAGTTTATTTGTGTTATTTTATCATAAAATGCGAGAAATGTCAATGGTTGTGAGGGTGTTTTTTTTGCTGAAATTTGTTAAGGTTTTGTGGTTTGTTTTTGTTGGTTTTTATCTGTTTTTGGGGTACAATTTTTGGCGAAGCCAAAAAGGCTGCGGTACGCACGGATAATTGATGCGTTTACAATGTAATTGAGATTATATTATTGATAAATCACGGATTTACATTATCATATGGTCGATTCATGAATCGACCGAAACTCGAAATTTGTGCTTTACTTGCGTTGCATTTAGGTTGCATTGGGTTGGTTTTTGTGTTATCGTTTTTGGTTTTTCGTGGCGGTTGACTTTTTCGCCGTTCTTGGTTTTGTGGTTGTTGATGATTTTTCGGTTTATGTTTTGTTTTGTTGATGTAGTTAGTCACGTTTCTGCTGCCGCAGGGGCGTTACGTTTTTTTGCTTGCCCAAAAAAAGTAACCAAAAAAATGGCATTTACTTTTTTTATGAAAAAAAGTAAAACAAAAAAGCATTCAAGGA
>JAWXUR010000073.1:0-10129 GCA_044426265.1 Clostridia bacterium | reverse complement strand
TATAATTTAGTTTTGAAAACTGAATGGTGTAACCTCATACTAGGGAACTTAAGAAAATAATAAAAAATAATAATGGAAAATTGATAATTGATAATGGAAAATTAAGGGTCGAACCGATTGTAATTTTTGCTTCGCAAAAAAAGGTTAAAATCCAAAAAATCTTTGATTTTTCCTATCATTCTCAATTCTCCATTTTTAATTTTCAATTAATTATAATATAAAACTAATTAAAAATCTCTTAAGTTCCCAACTATGGGGTGTAGCCTTTTGGGCGTTTACGCCCAAAAGTGTATGAACAAAAAACTCCTCGTGAATTATTAACACGAGGAGTTTGATAAATTAATTTGAGTGAAGTTTATTCTTGCTCAGCTTCTGGGAAATAATCAATATCTTCATCATCTTTAACATCAATATCCATGATGTCATAAGTTGGCAAAACAAATTCTGGCTCTTCAACCACAGGCTCAACTGTTTGCACAACATAAACTTCTTTAACAGGCAATTTCTTTGCTAATTTGTTTGCTTGAATAAGCTGAATATTGCTTGAAATGTCAGTTTGAACACTTGAAATTGGCAAGTAAATAAGCTCATTATAAGCCTTAATTACTGGTGGATAAGCAGGAAGTTTTGATTTAATCGAAAATCTGCGTTTAATCCGCTGAATTAATAAGAAAATAGCCACACCTAGAATACTAATGCACGAAATAATCATTCCATAAGATGCGCCAACAACTTCATATTTAAACTCAACCGTTATTACATTACTGTTTAAATATTCGCTTGTATCAACAGCTAATAAAGAATCAGCAAGAGCAAAAATATCATTGCTGTCAACTTTAGCACCATCGATATACACTTGCCAGCCCTCATCATAAGGAATAGATGTGTATAAGAAAGTGTCGCTGCTGTTGACTGTTGCAGTACCTTGAATGTAAGTGTCTTCAAAAACATCGATGTTTAATTGACCCTCTTGCAAGATTTCATAGCCAGTTTCAAAAACTTCATCGTTCATTGTGTAAACGTAGAAAGAAACGTAGCCAGTGTTTGATTCAAATGGAATGTTGACACTGATAGTTTCGTTTGCTTCGTAATATCCAAGATCCATAATTTGACGTTGGTATGCGCTTTCAGTCATTGTTCCTAAGCTAGAAGTTATTGTTATATTTTTTTCAGAAGAATTATCAACATAGAAATAAATATAAACATTACCAGCAGTTTCAGTGTTAATATAAAATGTTGCTGAACCATCTGCATCATTTGTGATTTTGCTAAAATAGAATTTTGTACTATCTGTTGATGACTCAGAGAAAGTGTTTACATTTGAATAACCAACAGTTGAAGCATAAAGTTGAGTGAATGGACTTTCAGTAAGACCCGTTGCTTTCATGAAATAATCTGATTGAATTTCAAATGGGTTGTTATCTCTAGTACTTGAAGATGAATAAGTCCAATCCATTAGATCATCGTTAACTGAATAAGCAATTGGCAAATAATAATCATTTGAATAAGCCTCAAAACCATCAACTTGTGTCACATATGTGTAATAGCTATCAGACAAAACATTAACTGTTTCGTTATTTACTAAGTACTTCAGTGAGAACATCATGTTATACACTGGAGTTTGTGGATTATAGGTGTAACTGTTGATGTAGTTACTCATCATGCCGAGGTTGCTTTGAAGGTTCGAAAGTGTTTCACTAGCCATTGAAGAGAACACAGACACGCCGTTATAATCATACCAAGATGGATCCATACGTGTTCTAAGATAGGTTAATTCCATGCGGTAAAACTCATCATTTTCAATTTCGTCAAGTTGAGATTTAAGCTCAGTGAATTCATCATAATCTTCAACATAAGGAGTTTTTTCAACTGAGATGCTCATGTTAGGAGCTGCACAAATAATGCATTCGCTGCAAACAAAGATTGCCAAAAGCACAGCAACGGATTCTTTTGCATATTTCTTATCTTTAAACAGAGAAAGAACAACAGCATAAATCACAACGAAAATCAAGGTTAAGAAAATAGTTGTTGAAGTAACATTATAAGATGTTAACTCCTCAGTAAGCATAACAAAAGCAACTAAGCACACTGCAACAGTGCAAAAATGTCTAGTCGTAAATTCATTTAGTCTTAAGAATGTTTTATAAGCCATTACTAAAAGAATGAATGAATACATAAATGAAAATCTATAAGGTAAATCATTAGGGAAGTGCAGACCATGCCAAACAAAGTTGAGGAAGTTAACATTAAATGAAATATAGAAAAATGCTAAAAGTAAAAGAGTAGTAACTTTTTCTTTTTTAGAAATAGATTTTGTGAAGAAAAACAGCGGTGCAAGCATAATTGTGAGCACGCCGCAATATACATTAGGTAAAACATAATCACCACTGCTTCGAATAGTTGTGGTAAGCGAAGCGAAATGATTTGCAAAAAAGTCAAAGAAATTGAAATAAGTGCTAAGTGTTGTTGGGAAAGAATCCGAAGTGGCTGAGCATGATTGCAAGATATTATAAACTGGAATTAAAACTATCGCCATTAAGCCAGCAGCAAGTAGTGACCCCACACCAAAAAGGAAACACGAGCGTAAAAATCTGCTATTTAATCTATTTTTGATAAAGCTTTTTTCAAACTTTTTATTGAGTTTTGAGCCAACTTCATAATTAGTGATGAAGTAATAGAAGAAATAAACCACGCTAAACATGCAAAGCATAAATGACATATAGTAGTTGCTAAACATACTAAGAGCTAATGCAGCAACATAGGTGCTGATTTTGCCATAGTCGATAATTTTTTCGATACCTAATAAAATGATAGGTAAAAGCACCATAGCATCGAGCCACATAACATTCCAATAATAAGCAAGCATATAAGCACAAAGAGCGTAAAACACACTAAAAGCCACGCTTACGAATGATTGGTTTCTAATATTTTTTGAGTTTCTTAAGTAATAAGTGAAAGCAGCAGAAGCCAAAGCAGCTTTGATTAAAATCATTGCGGCAATTGCCTCAGTTATGTTTTCGTGACCAAAAAACAATATTACAGCTGCAACTGGACTTGATAAGTAGTTAAAATAATTTCCTAAAAAGCAGCTACCTAAGCCAGAGTTCCAAGAATAAATCAAACTTTCTGAGCCAGTGACTGTATCATATAATTCAGCGAATAAAGGGCCGTATTGATGATATAAATCCATTCTTAAAATTGTGTTATCACCAAATGGAACCATTTGATTGACCATGTAAATCATAAACATTGAAATAGCTGTTGCAAAGAAAGAATATATTACATATTTATTTCTTTCTAAAAAGCCTTTGTTTTGTTTTATCATTTTTGACCTTCTTTCTAAATTTCATATTGATATATATTTTCAATTACTTCTATAATACATTATTTTTCTGAAATCTTCAAGTCATTTTAGAAAAAAATGAATATTATTTTTGTTCTAAAACTGGACACGCTTACATAAAATTTGAGTATAGTAAATTATTGGAGGAAAAATCATGTTAAATGAAAAAAGTGATGGAAAATTTGATGAAGCAATCAATATAATTTCAAAAGAGCTAAAAAAGAAACTTGAAAACTTACCTATGCAATTGAAAAATAATACCCACGAAATAAGATTGAGAACCGCAAAGCCGATTGTTCTTTTTGGAAATTACGGAAGCGTTTATTTAAAACTTGATAATTCAACTAGTCAAGATGCAAATGAGCAAATGTATATTTGCAGCATTCAAACTATAACAGATACTTTTAATCGTTTGTGTTGCTATTCAATTCACACTCATCAAAACAGCATAATTAATGGCTACATAACAATGAAAGGTGGACACAGAGCAGGGGTTGTCGGTACAGCCGTTTGCTCAAACGAAAATAAAATAACAAGTATAAAAGATGTTTCGACGATAAATATTCGTATAGCTAGACAAAAATTCGGTTGTGCTGATGAGCTGATAAAAAAGCTTTATTCGAATGAACTTCAAAGCGTACTAATAGCTGGGCCACCTTCGAGTGGTAAAACAACGCTTTTGCGTGATTTAGTACGCCAACTATCTTCTAATTCATTTAATTATAAAATCAGCGTTATAGATGAAAGAGAAGAAATTGCAGCAGTGTGTGACGGCGTTGCTCAAAACGATTTAGGCTTTAACTGTGATGTTTTGGATTCGTACCCCAAAAAAGAGGCGATTTTGTGTGCAATTAAAACTATGTCACCGCAAATCATAGCTTGCGACGAAGTCGGCACACAAGAAGAAATTCAGGCAATTAAGTTAGGAGTTAACACTGGAGTTAAATTCATTGTAACGATTCACGCCTCATCTTTTGATGAATTAATAGATCGCCCTCAAGTTCAAAACCTTTTATCTACTTACTCATTTAACAAAGTTGTTTTGCTAAAAAACAGTGATGAGCCATGCCAAATTCAAAGCATTTTTGATGCTAGGGAGTTACGAAATGAAATTTATAGGAGCGAGCCTATTATGGGCAGTGTCGATTATGATTGGTATAAACAAAGCCTCGAGATTTAACGCTAGAGTGAGTTTGATTGAAAAGACAAAGCTTTTTATTGAGGGCATTAAAATTGAAATTGAATATACTTGTTCAAGCCTGCCATTGATAATTGAAAAATTTTCATCACAAGATAATTTTGACTGCTTAGATTTTTTAAAGCTTTGCCAAAAAAAGCTGCATGAAGGTGTGGATTTTCCATGTGCGTGGAAAAATTCTGTCTTGCAAAGTTCAAGTTTATATTTAAAAGACGAGAAAGACAAGCTAATAAACCTAGGGCAAGTGCTGGGCACTAGCGATTTAAATGGTCAATTAAGCTTGCTTAGTATGTATTCAAATTACTTTGATGAATTTTTGACTGAAGCGAAAAAACAAAAAGATAAATATTCAAATATGTCGGTATCCTTAGGTGTTTTCGTTGGACTTGCTGTGTTTGTTTTAGTGTTGTGATAAACGGAGGTAAAAATCTATGCAAATTGATCTTATTTTTAGAATTGCATCAATTGGAATTGTGGTGGCGATTTTAAATCAGGTTTTAGCAAAAGTCGATAGAAGTGAATATGCAGTTTTAACAACATTGATGGGGATAATAGCTGTTCTTTTTTTGCTCATTCCAGAAATAGAATCCTTATTCGAAACTGTTAAAACTTTCATAGATTATTAATTATGATACTACAAATAATTTCGCTAGGTCTAATCGTGGCAATTTTAAGCTCGATTTTAAAGCAATATAATCAGCAATATGTTATCTTGCTTGAAATTGGTACAGCTTGCATAGTTGCGGTTTATGTTTTTAATCTATGTGTTGATGAATTATCATATGTTTTTGATTATCTTGAAAATGATTCAACAGCAACCGAACTTTTTGAAATCTTATTAAAGGGAACAATAATTTGCATCGTAACAAAGCTTGCGGCAGATATTTGTAAAGAAAATGGGAATATGCTGATTTCTGATATCATCGAACTTTGTGGAAGGATAGTTATTGTGCTTTTGAGTTTGCCACTGCTTGAAAGCGTTATCAAAATAGCGATATCATATGCAAGTTAGATGTAAAAAAACAGTCTGCATCTTTTTCGCCGTACTGCTGTTAGTTTCCCCATTTTCTTTAAGCGCCAGCTGTACAGACGAAGACGAAGTTGACCTTATAAGCGAAGACACCAACGAAGAACTTTTTTCAATAATAGATGATGATATAACTGAAGTCTTAGAAGAATTTGGCATAACTTCAATTGATGCTCAAAGCATTTACAATATATCTTTATCATCAATAACAAGCTATTTTGCAACAAATTTATCTGAAAAAATTTCAAGTGTTATTCAAACATTTTTCAATCTTTTTAGTGTAGTTTTGATTTTAGCGATACTCACTAGCATTTTTAAAGGCAGTGATAATCAATCATATGTATCAATTGTTGCAGTTATTGTGATGGTGCTTTTGATGGTTGATGAAATCAATGTTTGCATTAACACTGTTATCTCTGTTTTGAGTCTAAGCGGCAGTTTTATGGTGAGTTTCATTCCGATTTACACTGTTTTAATTTCCCTTAGTGGCAATCCAACAAGCGCTGTAACATATAACTCATTAGTTTTCGTTTTCGCTCAATTAATTTCTGGTTTAGCCAATTTTTTCGTTTCTAATATTATGGGTGCTTATTTTTGCATTAGCATATCTTTTTCTTTAAACGAAGCGATTAACATATCAACGTTTAATAAAGTTGTAAACAAATGTGTTAATTTTTCGTTGGGTCTTTTAGCAACAACATTTACTGCGTTTTTATCCATCAAAAATGTGTTAAGCATTTCAATTGATAGTGTCAGCGTTAAAGGAATACGCTTTTTAATAAGCTCTTTAGTGCCAGTTGTTGGCGGTGCAATCAGCGATGCGTACTCTTCGATTTTGGGAAGTTTGAGTTTGATTAAAAGTTCAGTTGCAATCATTGGAATTTTAGTGATTACAATTTTAAATGTACCGGTCATTATCGAAACACTTCTTTATTACATAGCTCTTAGTGTTTTAAATTTTATCTGCGATGGTTTAGGCTTGAATGCTGTGTCAAACGTATTAAAATGCTTTAGTGCCGGAATTAGAATTTTGCTTCTTTTAGTGATTTTTGAAATGTTTATTTTGATTATTTCAACTGGAATTATGGTCAGCTTTAATGGAGGTAGTTAATGCAAGATTTTAATCAATGGACAAAATTGATCTGTCTAGTATCAATTCTTTCGGGCGTACTGCTGAGCATTATCCCCAAGAGTAAGATGAAATCGGCTTTTAATATGCTATGCATCAGCATTTTGATTTATACTATTGTGTTTCCTTTATCTTCGTATGACTTAACGAGTTTAGATTTTGATAGCTTACTTTCCATCAACACTGAGCTTGAACAAGATTACGAAGAACAAAATGAGAGATTAACGATACAAACAAGTGAAACGATAATCGAAGAAACAATAAAAGAGCAGTTAAGTGAAAATAAAATTGAATTTGATGAGGTGCAAGTGATTTGTGTGTATGAAGATGAAAACCTTGTGATAGATGATATAAACGTTATTGGCGATTTTACGGAGCAAGAAAGTGAAATTATAAGTGAAATTATTATAACTAACATTGGAGATTATTCTTAGTTTGATTTTGTAGGTGATTAGATGAACAGTGATGCATTAAAAAAAGCAGTGGATAAATTTAATTTATTTATTGATAAGTTAAAACAAGATAAAAAAGCATTGTCAATTGTTTTTATTGGGCTTTTAGGCTTGTTTTTAATAACGTTTTCAGGATTTAGCAGTGATGATGAAACTCAAGATGCAGTTATTGAGGTTAATTCATCATCAGATGTGTATATAACAAATGAGGAGTTAACCACTCAATTAGTGGCATTACTAGAGCAAATAGACGGAGCTGGAACAGTTAGCGCCATGATAACTTTTGATTCAAGTGAAGAATACGTTTACGCTTATGATTATAGTGAAGACTATGAGCAAGATGATGACTCTAGTAGTACTAAATACGAAAGCCAATACATAATAATTAATAATGATTCAAATGAAGATGGCTTGGTTATAAAAAGCATTTATCCAACCGTTAGAGGCGTTGCAATTGTGTGTGATGGGGCTGATAATGCAGTTGTTAAAAGCAGAATTATTTCAACTGTAAGTGCACTTTTTGACATAAGCCAAACAAAAATAAGCGTTGCTCAAGTGGCGCAATAATTGGAGGAAACTATGAATATGTTAATTAAGAAAAAACAATTACTTACTGCAACTTTAGTTGTTGCACTTGGAGCAGCTGTCGCTGTTAATTGGTATTACTCTGAACCAATTGGAGATTATGAAACCACAACCGAAACTTATGAAGAAGTTGAGGGCGCACTGGGTGATTCGATTTATGTTGCTGGAACAACTTCATCGAGCGAAGGAGTTAGCGAAGAAAGTGAAGATGAAAGCGATGTTGTAGTATCAACAATTAGCGATTCACAAGCTGAATATTTTGCTGAAGCAAAACTTGAGCGTGACACAGCCCATGCAGAAACTATTGAAAATATTGAAGCGATTTTGGAAAATGAGAATTTAAGCGAAAGTCAAAAAGACGAAGTTAGTGAGCTTTTAGAGCAATTTTCAGCTGATGTGAAAGCTGAAATTGACATCGAAACGCTTGTCACAGCAAAAACTTCAAGCGAGTGTGTTGTGATAATTAATAACGAGTCAATTCAGGTGATTATGCAACAAAATACACTTTCAGACACCGTTTTACTGCAAATTAGTGAAATTATTGAAAAAAACACGAATATTTCTGCAGAAAATCTAACAATAATTGAGGCAAAGTAGTTGTATGATTTGAAAAATGTGGTATAATAGCATAGTAATGTTATTATGCCACATTTTGTTTTGATTTCAAAAAACATGAAATTTAATGGCTTTTATCAGAATTTTCGATAAACAAAAATGATGGCATCACTTTAATTTATAATTAAATTGTATTTAGTAAAATTAAGTGTAAAAATGAAACTATAAATGTTTGGAAGGAAAACACAAATTATGACAAGACACGAATCAAGAGAAATTGCTTTCTCGATTATTTTTCAAAAGAATTTTCACAAAGATACAGAGGTTGAAGAAATCATAACTCACAACATCAACTCTGAATTTCACAAGGAAAGTGCATTTGCAATCAAAGTTGCGCAAAAGACTTTTGAAAACATTGAAGTTATCGATGAATTAATCGCAAAAAATCTCGTTGGTTGGTCATCAAAAAGAATTTCAAAAGTTTCTAATGCAATTCTTAGACTTGCAACTTGCGAAATGCTTTATAGTGATGATGTACCAGTTAGCGTTGCAATAAACGAAGCTGTTGAAATTGCAAAAAAATATTCAACAAAAGAAGATGCTTCATACATCAACGGAGTTCTCGGTACAATCGCAAAAGAGGTTGAATCACAACAACAATAACAAGCTTAAGGAGTAAGTATAACTTATGCCATCAATACTTAGTGTTTCTCAAATCAACACATATCTTAAATCCATAATAGATGGTGATAGAAACTTAAAAAAGATATACATAAAAGGCGAAATTTCAAATTTCAATAATAACTATAGATCAGGACATTTTTATTTCACTTTAAAAGATGAAAAATCTGCTATTAAAGCTGTTATGTTTTCTTCAAGTGCAAAAAATGTGCGCTTTGAAGTGCAAAATTCAATGCAAGTTGTTGTTCGTGCAAGCGTTTCGGTTTATGAACGTGACGGAACTTATCAACTTTATGTTGATGAGATTATTCCATCAGGAGTTGGCGAATTATCGTTAGCTTTCGAACAGCTCAAAAACAAACTTGCAGCTCAAGGAATGTTTAGCGATGAAAACAAAAAGCCAATTGCAAAAATGCCAAACAAAATCGGTGTTATAACGTCACCAACTGGTGCGGCTCTTCAAGATATTTTATCTGTACTGCAAAGACGTTTTTCTTTCGCTCAAATTGTGTTTGTACCTGTACAAGTGCAAGGTGATAGAGCAGCTTTTGAAATTTCTCAGGCGATTAAACATTTAAATCAGCAAAAAGACAAGGTCGACACTATCATTGTTGGTCGTGGCGGTGGCTCAATTGAAGATTTATGGGCATTTAACGAAGAAGTTGTGGCTCATGCTATATATTTGAGTGAAATACCAGTTATAAGCGCTGTGGGTCATGAAACAGATTTCACAATTGCTGATTTTGTCAGTGATTTAAGAGCACCAACTCCTTCTGTGGCAGCGGAGCTGGCTGTACCAGACTCAAGAGAAGTGCTTTATGCAGTTGATAAGTTAATGGATTCAATGAATGATTCACTTTTGCGTGTTATCAACAACTATCAAATGACACTTATAAATTTTGAAAATTACTTCGAAAGCAAAAATCCAATTAAACTTTATGATGTTTATTCAAGATGTTTAAATGAGTTTGAAAAAAGCATCAATTCAAGCATAAATAAAAAGATTGAAAGTTTAACTATGCAGCTTAATAACGAAGCTCTTAAATTGGAATATACAAATCCACTTAAAACTCTTACTCGTGGGTTTGCTTTGGCTTTAAATGAAGATGATAAAACGATAAAATCAATAAAAGATACTAAAAAAGCGAAAAAATTAAAG
>JAWXUR010000072.1:0-10411 GCA_044426265.1 Clostridia bacterium | reverse complement strand
GGCTGATAGTTATAACAACCTTGCTAATTTATATAGTGACACTCAAAGATACACACAAGCAGAGCAAATGTATAAACAAGCTATAGAAATACGAGAAAGATTAGCAAAAGAAAGCCCAGAAGCTTTTGAACCTGATTTGGCTATGAGTTATAACAACCTTGCTGCTTTATATAGTGACACTCAAAGAAACACACAAGCAGAGCAAATGTATAAACAAGCTATAGAAATATACGAAAGATTAGCAAAAGAAAATCCAGCAGCTTTTGAACCTAAGTTGACTAATAGTTATAACAACCTTGCTAATTTATATAGTGACACTCAAAGATACATAGAAGCAGAGCAAATGTATAAACAAGCTATAGAAATATTTGAAAGATTAGCAAAAGAAAACCCAGCAGCTTTTGAACCTAATTTGGCTGATAGTTATAACAATCTTGCTGTTTTATATAGAGAGACTCAAAAATACACACTAGCAGAGATGATGTATAAACAAGCTATAGAAATACGAGAAAGATTAGCAAAAGAAAGCCCACCAGCTTTTGAACCAAAGTTGGCTGCGAGTTATAACAACTTTGCTTGTTTATATACAGCTACTCAGAGGTATATAGAAGCAGAGCAAATGCATAAACAAGCTATAGAAATACAAGAAAGATTAGCAAAAGAAAGCCCAGCAGCTTTTGAACCTGATTTGGCTGATAGTTATAACAATCTTGCTGTTTTATATAGTGAGACTCAAAAATACACACTAGCAGAGATGATGTATAAACAAGCTATAGAAATATTTAAAAGATTAGCAAAAGAAAATCCAACAATTTTTGAAACTGATTTGCCTATGAGCTATAACAAGCTTGCTAGTTTATACGATGACACTCAAAGAAATACAAAAGCAGAGAAAACATATAAAAAAGCTATAGAAATGTATGAAAAATCAACGAAAGATAGTTCGGGAATTTTTAATATTGATAAGGCTTTTATCTATTACAATATAGCTAATTTTTATAGAAAGATTAAAAGAAACAATAAAGCCGAGAAAATGTATAAATATGCTATGAGTATTTGCGAGAATTTAACAAATGAAACATTAACAAGTGAAAAATTAACTGAATTTGAATCTAAATTATTTTTGATTTTTGGCGATTCGTATATTTTTTATATTGATCATGAAAAAGATAAAAAAAATATACAATTGCATAAACAAACTATTGAAATTTATAAAAGATACGTCAAGGAACATCCATCAATTTTTGAACCTCATGTGGCTATGATTTATGACAACCTTGCTAATTTATATGAGCTAGATCAAATGTATACAGAAGCAGAGCAAATGCATAAACAAGCTTTAGAAATATATGTAAGATTAGCTATAGATAGTCCAGCAGAGTTTGCTTCCGATTTGGTTACGATTTATGACACCCTTATTGTTTTATATGAAGATGCTGAAAGATACACAGAAGCAGAGCAAATGTACAAGCAAGCTTTAGAAAATCTAGGAAGATTAGCAAGAGAAAATCCAAAAGATTTTGAATCTAAGTTGGCTAATTATTACTATGACTTGGCTACTTTATATGAAAATCTTGCAAGATATACTGATGCCGAGCTGATGCATAAACAAGCTATAGAAATTTATGTAAGGTTAGCAAAAGTAAATCCAGAAAATTTTGACCCTAAGTTGGCTAATAGTTATTTTAAATTAGGTGATTTATACGAAAAAATCAATATGAATCTAAAGGCGGAACGTAAGTATAAACAAGCTTTAACTATTTATTTGGAGTTGGCTTATGAGAACCCTACTGAGTTTGAAGTTGAATTGGCTAGTAGTTATGATAGTTTAGCTAATTTATATAATTGTAATCAAAAATATACACAAACCGAAATTGATAAAATGGAGAAACAAAACTCAAAGGTTTATGAAAAATATGGATTTGAGTGGAAAGATACGTATATATATCTTACTAGTTTGAATGACGATGAAAAAAAATATGCAGAAGGGGAGGTGTTTTGTGAAAATAGCATAGAAATTTATGAAAGACTAGTTCAAGAAAATCCAAAAGATTTTGAATTTAAGCTGGCTTATAGCTATTGTAATATTGCTGTTTTGTATGCTAATAATGGTGAATCTGAAAGAGCTAAAGAATTTTTCATGAATGCTCATAAGATTTTTGAAAAATTGAATAAATTTGATTCAGAGAGTTATATAGACTATGTAAATTACACAAAAGAAAATATTAAAAAATAGATTTAGCACTGCAAGCGGACACAGAACATTAGATACAATAAGAATTTCAGGAAGCTGAAGATTTTAAAAAATACACCAACCCACTAGCATTTTTGGCGGGAAACCGCCAAAAATTGTACCTCAGCGCAAAACCAAAACTAAAACACACAACAAAAAAACCACCAGCTAAAAACTGGTGGTTTAATCTTATCATATTAAAATAGCTTATTGCTCAATAGCATATACGCTAACTTTTTTACGATCTTTACCCATACGTTCGAATTTAACTTTACCGTCTACAAGAGCGAATAAAGTGTCGTCTGAACCTATGCTTACATTGTTGCCTGGGTGGATGTGTGTTCCACGTTGTCTAACAAGAATGTTACCAGCGAGAACGAATTGACCGTCAGCACGTTTAACACCGAGTCTTTTTGACTCAGAATCACGCCCGTTACGAGTTGAACCCATACCCTTTTTGTGAGCAAACAATTGAATGTTAATTTTAAGCATCTCGAAGTACCTCCCGTATTATTCTTTAATTCTTTTTCTTTTGCAAATGATATATTCGCTATAGTCATTTGCTAATGTTTTCATGTGAAGTAAAAAGCCATCTAAGTGAGTTTTTGCAAGTTTTGCATCTTCACTTGATAGTAAAAACTTTAAGTAAGCGTCTTCAACTTTGATTTGTGCGCCTTTAATACGCAAAATCTCGGTGATGGTGTTTGCCACCATGAAAGCAGCTGATGACACGCTTGCACAAATGATATCGCTACCAATTTCTGCATAGCCGCTGTGACCGCTAATTTCAAAACCTATTAAGTTTTTGTTTTCTTCGTAAAAAACTACATTAATCATAAATTAAGCGTTGATTGCAGAGATTTCAACCTTAGTGTAAGGTTGTCTGTGACCCATTTTGCGTTTTGAGCTTTTCTTTGGTTTGTAAGTAAATACTACTACTTTCTTACCTTTACCATTTTTAACAGCTGTTGCGCTAACAGTTGCGCCTTCAACGTATGGAGCACCAACTTTCATGCCATCATCAGTTGCTACAGCGATAACTTTATCAAAAGTTACAACTGAGTCTGCCTCAACATCAAGTTTTTCAATGTAAAGTACGTCGCCTGCTTGTACTTTGTATTGTTTGCCGCCTGTTTCAATAATTGCGTACATTTTATTCTTTCCTTCCTTTATTATGGACTCGCTACATATAGGGCGCTGAGCTTAAGAGCTTAACTTTTGGCATAACAATATATGCCGCCTTTAGTATGCGGTGAAAACTATTATAACATAACATAAACTCAAAGTCAATGATTTTTCGCATTATTTTTGATGTTTATCTGCATTATTTTAGCATTTTTTAGTCTTGCTCAAGCTCTTCACGAAGTCGCTTTTTAATTCCTTGGAAAATAATCGCTTTTGCTTGTGCAGCTTGTTGTTTTGTGAGGTCTTGCAATTCTTTAAGTGGAGCGATCATGCCCAAATTTTCATATTTTGCATTGCCCATGCTGTGGTACGGCAAAACATCGAGAGCCTTAATATTTTTAAGCTCTGCAAGAAAATAACCGAGTTTTTCGAGCCACACATCGTTAAATGTGATGCCTGGAACAACAACGTGTCTGATCCAAACTGGCTTATTGATTTTATATAAATATCTCGCAAAAGCGATAACAATGTCGTTGCTTCTTCCTGTGAGCTCTTTGTGTTCGGCCTCGTCAATGTGTTTAATATCTAGCATAACAAGGTCTGTAACTGCCATGAGCTTATCGAATTTTTCGATTTTATCTTCGCTGAAAGTGTCGCCAGAAGTGTCAAGGCAAGTGTGAATTCCTAATTCGTGGCACTTAGTGAAAAGCTCAGTCACGAAGTCAATTTGCAGCAGTGGTTCGCCACCGGTGACAGTGATTCCGCCGTTTTTAAGAAACATTTTGCATGATTCATATTTTGCGATAATCTCATCAACCGACATTTGCTTGCCGGTTTTAAGTTTCCAAGTGTCAGGGTTGTGGCAATATTTGCAGCGAAAAGCGCAGCCTTGTAAAAACACAACAAAGCGAATTCCTGGTCCATCAACAGTGCCAAAAGAGTCAGTTGAATGTACATATCCTTTCATGGTGTTCTCCTTTTTGTTTTTATTTTTATTTATTTTGTCACTTCTTATTATCCTACATTTGAGCAGTAAAATCAACCCAAAATCGATATTTTTTTCATTATTTTTGATTTTTCTTTTTTGTGGTACAATTTTTTCGTCGGTGACGAAAAAATAATTTGGCGTAAACGCCAAATTAAGTACAGCCAAGCAATCCACCAAACATTCACTATCTTATACATCTATAATTTTACCTCTTGCATTTTTGAATAAAAAATAGTATAATAGTATAAATATATATAATGAGGTGTATTATGATTAAAATTTCCCCATCTATTCTTGCGTGCGACTATGCTAACATGCAAAGCGAATTTGAAAAAATGAAAGAGTGCGGAGCTGACTGGCTTCACTTAGATGTTATGGATGGCCACTTTGTGCCAAACATCACTTTGGGTGCGCCTATTATCAAATGCATGAGAAAACATTCAGACCTTGTTTTTGATGCGCATTTAATGATTAGCAATCCTATCGATTATATCAAAGATTTTGTTGACGCTGGCTGTGATATCATCACTTTCCACGTTGAATCAAATTCAGATATCGCTCAAACTATCGATTTAATCTTGAGCTTAGGCTGTAAAGCTGGGCTTTCAGTTAAACCAAACACAGATTTAAGTGACGTTTTGCCTCATCTCGAGAAACTTTCAATGGTTCTCATCATGACAGTTGAACCAGGCTTTGGCGGTCAATCTTTCATGGCAGACATGATGCCAAAAGTTAGAGAAATTCGTGATGAAATAACTAAACGTGGGCTTGATATTGACGTTCAAGTTGATGGCGGAGTTGGCGAAAACAACGCTCATATTGTTGGCGAAGCTGGTGCTAATGTTATCGTTGCTGGCAGTGCAGTTTTTGGCTCAAAAGACCCAGCAAAAACTATTGCAAACATCAAAGAACTTGCTGGTCAATATTTTTAATTTGACTGATAAGTTATAAATCTAATTAATTTTTCATATATCATAATATTATAAAAAAGAAGGTGAAAACTTGCAAAAATCTAAGCAACTAACTGAATTATCCGTGACTGAGCAACTATTTAGATATAATCTCGATATCACAATTGTTTGCATTTCGCTTTTGGCGCTGGGTGCGTTTTTAAATGGGATAAATGCCTTGGTGCATGCTTTTTTATGTGTGATTACCTGCATTATTTGTGAGTTTTTAAGTGCTAAATTCATTATAAAAAAATACTCATGGGGTGATTTAAGCTGCATCACAACCGGCTTAATCATTGCCCTAATGCTTCCTGTGAACGCCCCACTTTATATAGGCGTTATTGCGTGCATAATTGCGATTTTTGTTGCTAAGCTTCCTTTTGGCGGCGCTTTGCACGCTCCTTTTGTGCCAGCGTGTGTTGGATTTTGCGCAATAAGCATATTTTTTCCACAATACATTTTTTCGTATTTTGAAAAATCAATCACAACAACATGGTTTGCTGGAGTGGACGAAAGTTTAGGCTCTGGTGTGGCTCTTTTAGACTCATTACGTTTAGGTGATGCCATCACTTTAAATTCGTTCACTGTTTTTGACTTGTTATCAGGCACATTTGCTGGCGCTATAGGTACAACCTCGTTGCTGGCTCTTTTTGGTGCGTTTTTATATCTTTTTATCCAAAACAGAAAAAGACTATATCCAGCTGTTGGATTTATTGTAATGTGTACGATTTTTGCGATTTTATTTCCTCGTGTAGATTCTATTTTGATATCTATCGTCATGGAGCTTTGCGCTGGTTCATTGCTTTTCACTGCTTTAATTTTGATAAGCGATCCAATAACTTCACCAAAACACGCCAAACACGCCATGCTTTATGGAGCATTCACTGGCGCAGTTTATATGCTTCTTAGGTACTATGGTAAGCTTGAAGATCCAGCGTGTTTTAGCGTGTTAATCGCAAATGCGATTTATTTAGTTTTCAGCAACAAAGCAGCTGAAACAGAAAGTGAAATGATTGAACAAGAGCAAGAAACCGAGCAAGATGAAGATTTCTCAATTCAGCAGCAAGACTTAAAACCAAAAGAAAAAGTTGATGCAAAATTTTATATCAATTCAATTATTGAAAAAGCTGGCTTAGATGAAGAATCAGCAAAAAGACTAGAGAGCTACTCAAAAACCTTTGAAAGCTCACAAGATGATGCTGAAGAAGATGCAGAAGCTACAGAAGTAGAAGCTACAGAAGTAGAAGCTACAGAAGTAGAAGTTACAGAAGTAGAAGTTACAGAAGTAGAAGCTACAGAAGTAGAAGCTACAGAAGCAGAAGCTACAGAAGCAGAAGTTACAGAAGTAGAAGCTACAGAAGCTACAGAAGCAGAAGTTACAGAAGTAAGCGATGAAAAAACTTTCGTTGATTCGGAGAATATAGATGAAAGCAAAAAATCCGATATTTTAGCTTAGCTAAAATAGTACGATAAAAAGAGCTGGAAAATCAAAGGAAAAAGAAAGATTGGAGGCAGTTGAAGTGAAAGAGCATGAATTTCAAGAAATAGATTTTGAAAAAATCAAACTGGAAAAAGCAACTAAAAAAGAAAAAGACTTAGATAAAAATATTCTTGAAAATAAAAAAGAGAGAAAAAAATTCGAGTTTAATGCTGCGAAAAAATCAATTGGTGATTTTAGTATAAAAACAAAAAAGAAGATGAAAGAAACAAAGAAGACTTTTATCAATAGCAGCGACAAAACAAAAAGAAGCAAATTCAATCTGCCTTTGGCAATATTTAAGGGTGGATATGTGCATAACCCAGTGCTCACTCAAATTTTGGGCGTTTGCCCTATTGTTATGCTCGCAACATCTGTGCTAAACTCAATTAACGTAACTGTGATTGTGACATTGATGCTCGTTGTGTGCGAAGTTATCACAAGCCAATTTTTAAAGCGAGTGCCTCGTTGGGTTAGAGTTAGTTTATATGCGATAATCGCAACTATTGTTGTAACTCCAGTTTATATTTTAATGGTGAATATGCAAACTTTAAGCATGGCTTTTAGCATTTATTTGCCACTGCTTAGCGTTAATGGTTTGATTGTTATAAAATGCGAAAAATTTGCGTGCAAAACCTCTGTTAAAAACAGCTTTTATGATGCAATTGCAACAGGAGTTGGATTTGGCGCTGTAGCACTCGTTATTGGTGCACTTAGAGAAATTTTCGTTAATGGGTCAATTTTCAACATCTCATTTGCAAGTTTAGATCAACTTCCATCATCAACCATGCCATTTATTACGCTTGTACTGCTCGGCTTTTTATCCGCAGCTCATAAATATTCGGTAATGAAGCATTTCCCTAATGAAACAACAGATACCTTTGAACTTAATCAAGTGTTTGAAAAAGTTTCATATAGTGAAAATGGTATTGAAACAAAAAAGAAAAACACATCAAAAAAGATGAAAGAAAATAAACCAAAAAACACACCGAAAAATATGAAAGAAAACATACAAAAAAGTACACCAAAAAATAAAAATAGAAGAAGAAAACACGAGAGTATTATTGGCGAAAACACAGTTCAATCCTCATCAATGGAGGTGCAATCATGATTTTAGGTTTCACTCAAATGTTAACGGCGGCAATGTACGCCATGTTGGTGCAAAACCTTGTTTTAAACTCAGTTTTTGGCATTTGCGAAGCTATTAGAATTGCAAAATATCCAAAACATTTTTTCATGCACTTTATTGCAATAATTTATTTCTGCTTCACCACTTCATCTCTGACTTACGTGGTGCAAGAAAACTTTATAACTCAAAGCCTAGAAACGATTTATGTTTTCATGATTTCTTGCATTATTTTGGCAGTGGTTTATTTGCTCACTGGCTTATTGATGAAAGTTAAATTCAAGGCAAACAAAAAATTCATGAACTCTTTAGGCTTTTGCGCCTTTAATTCACTTGTTATGTCAATTCCAATGATTGACGATAAGGCTGGCTATAACTTTTTTCAAGTTGTGGGCAATAGTGTTGGCGCAGCAGTTGCCTTTGTGATGGCTATTATCTTGATTAATGCTGGAATGAGGCATATTAAAAACAATAAAAACATTCCAAAAATTTTTGAGGGCACTCCAGTTATTTTAATTTACGTTGCAATTTTAACATTAGCAATTTCATGCCTTTCAACAGACACGCTTTTCGTGTAACTCAAATAAAAAAAGAGGTTTAATATGGCGTTTAAGAAAAAACAAGACGATAAAAAATTTGTTTTTAAATATAAATCTGGCGTAACTGTTAGAAAATCTTACTACACTTTTTCTAAGCAGTATCCAGCTGGAAAAATAGGAAAAATCAAATTTAAAAGTAAATCAAGATATAAAGTTAAGCATAAATGGCTTAAAAGAAGTCTTGCCGTTATAGGCTTAGTGTTAGTTTTCACTTTGTCTTATTTTGTTAGCACTTTGGCTTATGATTTTTCTTATAAATCACTTGATTTAATTTCAACAACTGAAAGTTTAGATGTTGGAGAAGATGCAGTTTCATTTTTAGAAGAAAATGAAATCAAGGCATTTTATCTTTCAACAGATAAAATAGCTGACACCGATTATATCAAAGATTTAATCAAAGAAATCAAGTCTAAAAATGCAAATAGTGTTATCATTGACTTCAAAACTAGTAGCGGTAATTTGATTTATAACTCTAGCAATTCATATTCACTTGCGGCAAATGCAGCGATTTATGACAGCCAAACCATTCGTGAAGTGATTGACCTTTTTGAAAATGATGATATTGAAGTGATAGCGAGCATTTATTGCTTTGAAGACGATTTAATGGCGAGTTATAGTTCGGATTTAGCTGTTAAATATATGAACACCACAGTCAATTGGCTCGATGATTTGAGTGAAAATGGGGGCAGAGCTTGGCTCAATCCTTATAGTGAAACTGTTCAAGAATATTTAAAAGATATTATCAGTGAGATTTGTGAGTTTGATATTTCAGGCATCATCTTGCAAAGCGCTCAGTTCCCAGATGGCGCTGCGATTGACAATGCAACTTACATTGGCGAATCAAGCCTTGAAACTCGAAATGAGGTTCTTTTGGAGTTTATATCAGATGTTAATGAGCAGGTAACAAACGATAAATTTGTGCTTGTTTCTCAATCTGTGACATCTATGCTCGGTGGCGAACAATCGATATATTATGGCACTTTAAACGAGGCTGATGTTGATGGCTTTGTTTATGACACGAGCGAAAGAGAAGAGATTTATGTTATTGATAGCACGAGTAATTATTCGGATTTCAAGTCAATGTTAATTCAAATTGATGCTATTAATGGCGGAGTTTACAGCGTGCCGATGTATCAAGAAGATGAATATTCATGGTGGTTTTTCAAATCGCTTAGTGATGATGGTTACGATAGTTACGTGATTTATTATTGATATTTTGGGGTGTACAGTTTTTTGCGGTTAACCGCAAAAAAAGTACGCCCCCTAACTTTTTAAATAAAAAAATAAATGCGATATCTATTTTCCTTGATGGAATTTAGATATCGCATTTGTTTTAGTTTATTAATTGTGATTATTCTTCACTAGCACCGTCAGCTTCAATAGCTTTTTCACTCTTTTTTAGCTTAGGCATCACTAAGCATGCAACCACAGCAATCACTGCAATGGCTAAAATCGCAATTGGAATGATGTAATCAAGGTCGTTGTCGCCAGTGATAGGTGTTGAAATTAAAGCGTTTGCATCAACGGCAATAACTTGTAAGAATACAGCTATAACGCTCATCAACATGAGAGCGGCTAATGCAATAGCGATTATTTTAATCATTTTTTTGGGCATCATTTGAGTTTGTCCTCCATAGTTTTGGTTTCTTATTTGTTTTGTTTGTTTAAATATCATATCCGCCAAGCAATAAAGATAGCTTAAATTAAGCAACCTAACTGCTAGGCGAATGAATTAAAAGTTTTTATCAATCTAACACGGCGGTCAAGTCGACGTTGTCGACAGAAAACGAGAGCGGCAGCGAACTTTTTCGGCTCACTTTATCAATCTCTCTATTAACAACCACAGCTCGAGCAATCTAACTGCTCGGCGAATGAGTTATAAAATTTAATCAATCCAACACGGCGGTCAAGTC
>JAWXUR010000071.1:0-10494 GCA_044426265.1 Clostridia bacterium | reverse complement strand
GTTTTTTTGCTTGCCCAAAAAAAGTAACCAAAAAAATGGCATTTTCTTTTTTTCTGGAAAAAAAGAAAAACAAAAAAAGCATTCAAGGAAGTATCCTTGAAAATCCTCTCGCACTGCGGTGGCTTTCTTTGGGGTTGGTACTGGATTTTTGGTTTGATGTTTTTCTTTTGGTTTTTTTGTTTTTCACCTCGATTTTTTAATTATTAATCTATTTTCCCTTAATCCGCTTGCATTGAGGTCGTGCCCTACAATTTCCTCAACGTTAAAAATTGCAGCGCAAAAACACTATCATTTTACAAAAGTCTTATTCGGCTTTTATTTCCTTTTCTCACATTTGATTATTATAGTATAACATTTTATCATGCCAAAATAAAGTATATTTAAAAAATTTTTATGCAGTTTAACAATATATTTTGTGCCACTTTGATAGTTATTGATTTGAATTAAGATTTTTTTGCAACACCTGTGGTTTTTATTGTTGAATAATTCATATTTTGAAGATATATTTGCATTTGCTTTCTGTTTTGTAATTAAATGTTTGGGTAATATTACACAAAATTATATAATATATGCATTATTTTTGTTTTAATGTTGCAATTGTTGCTAAAAAGTAGTAAACTAAATATGTACATATGATGTGAAAAATTTGTTTTAGTTTTGAGCTTTTCGCATCGACAAAAACATTTTAAGGAGAATACAAAAATGAAAAAACACAACCTCGGCAGAAAACTCTTATCCGTAATGTTGTCACTCGTTATGCTCGCATCTTGTTGGGTGTTTTCACCAGTAACAACAGCTGTCGCTGCAACTGATGACGGCACATATAATTTAACAGTTTATGTGCATGACACCAACTCTTTCGGCTCAAGCGATGATTCATCTTATCTTTATGTTTGGGACAAAGATGGCAACCTAATCTATGAAAAATTCCTCGGCTCAGATCCTTGGGAATCTTCAGGCTCAACAAGCACAGCTTTCACTGTTAGTGCAACTGTTGATGCTTATCCAGCTCACGTTCAAGTGACATCATACAAAAACTCAGGTTCTGATGTTTCTACAGACCCAGTTTTTAGCTGGCTTGAAACTGACGGCAGAATTAAAATCACTGTTTCTGTTGATGGCGTTGAACTCGGCACATCTAACTCAGGTCTTCAATCTGGTCACACATGGATCACAGCAGATTTTTGGACAGATGCAAGCTTAATCCCAGTTGATTTAGACGAAATTGACTTCGATTCAATGGATTCAGAAGAAATCACTGAAAATCTTCAATATTATATTCAACAAGCTCTCGCTTATCTTAAATTTGATAATGATGAAATTAAAGGTCAAGCATCACACTTTTCGACACTCAAATTTATCTCTTTGAAGTTGTAAGCTCTTTTTCAATCGATTTCACTTACTTCACACTTTCATTTAGCATGGATTATGAAGCAAGAACTTTCAAAGTTTTAATCGGTTTTGATGAAACTGATTCAATCAACGGCGACCCTGCTGAATGGTCAAGCACTTATGATGAAGTTAAAGACTTATACACTGAATCAACAAGCGCTGACTTTGAAATCTCAGAAATTTGGAACGATTTTAGTGCATTTTCTGATAGATTCCAAAACATCACTGGTGATTATCTCTTTAGTGCAAAAGTTGGACTTGTAGGCTTCATGGAATTTAGTTTCCAAGACACAGAAGACATCAGATTAATCGAAGGTGGTATCATCACAAGCGTTAACCTCGGTTTTGACGTGACAATTCCATTTTCACAATTACCTGTTTTTTATGCAACATTTGAAATTGGTGCAGACCTCGTAACAGGCATCACAGTGAAAGAAGTTACACAGCTTTCTTTCTTAATCGATATCGAATTCGACCTCCCAGTTGACATTGGTCTCGGTGTTGGTTCAAAAGCTCTCAGCCTTTATCTTGAAGGTGGTTTAACTGGTACACTCGGAATCGACTTCATCAATCCAACTGGTGACTATGAAGACGATTATGAAGATTATCTTTACATCGACATCACCGGAGGTGCGTACGCCGAAGCCTCAATTTTTGGCTACCTATCCGATAGATATGTTGATGATTTAGTTCAATTTGAACTTTATCCAGATCAAACAGCTGACTGGCTCAAAGATGACGAAGACGCAGTTGAAATGTTTAGTGCATCATCAATTTCTCTCATGAGCATCAATGATGTTGTTGATGTTGAAGAAGATGAAGAAGTTGATGTAAACGCAATTTACGACAGCTTCACAGCAGCTGATAGAGATTACGTTGAAACAGTTTCTATGGTTAGAACATTCTCTGCTAGCACTTATTCAATTGAAGAATCAGCAGATGAAGATCACGTTTATTCAGACACAAGCGTTTATGATTATAGCGCACCAGTTATCACAGAACTTGGTGACGGCGAATTATTCATGGTTTGGCTTGATGATGACGGCTTAAAAGACGATATTAACAAAACTTCACTCATGTATAGCGTATACACAAATGGTGCATGGTCAACTGCAGCAGCAATTGACGAAACAGGCGGCTCAAATGGTGCAGCAGTTGTTAGCGTTACAGATGATGGCAGAATTGACATCGTTTGGACAAAGGCAGAAGCACTTGACTCAACAGCTTCACTTTCAAGCTTGATGGCAGCAATGGAAGTTTATTATATCAGCTATGAAGATGGCGAATTTAGCGAGTCAATTAAAATCACAGATAACGCTGTAACAGAAACAGCTTATGCAATCGCTTCAACAGATGACAGCGTAGCAATCACATGGACTGAAAACTCAGCTGGCGATATCATGAGTGTGACAACAGACAGCACAAACTCTGTTTACCTCGCTGAAATCGCACTTGGCGAAACAACAACAGTAACAACAACAACTCTTGCAAGTGAATTAACTGAAACAGTAAGCGAAACAGTTGTTTACTTTGACGGCGATGACGTTGTAACTGGTTATGTTGCAGATTCTACTTTAACACTCGGCTCAACAAGCGTTGAAGGTGCATCAGATGTTAGCTATGTTGATGGCGTACTCTATTACCTCCTCGATGGTCAAGTAGTAGTTATAGATGATGGTGTTAAAACACTTAGCGACCTTAGCGTTATCGATAACTTCACAGTTTACGATGGCGAAATTTATACTTTAGTATCTAGCAATTACGGCTCAGAGCTTTACAAGAGCAATGCAGAATACACATCATTCATCAAAGTGACAAACTTTGACGGCTATGTTAGAGATTACAGCGTTGCAACTTTAGGCGAAGATACAGTTTATGCAATTAACTTACTCGAAATCGTTGAAGACACAGAGGCAGAAAGCTTATATGATAATGCAGAACTTCTTGTAACTTACGCAGCTGACTTCACAGATTTAGTTCTCGGCGGCGTGTACTACAGCGACAGCGAAATCGTGGCTGGTGGCGACGTAACAGTTAACATGCAAGTTTCTAACGCTGGTACAGCTGACGTTTCATCAATTGATGTAACTATCGGCGACACAACACAAACAGTTGCAGTTGAGATCGCAGTTGGCGAAACTGAAACAATCAGTGTAACTTACACCTTACCTAGCGAAATTTCATACACAAGCCTTGATGTTTCAATCACTGCAACTGATTCAGATGATTACACTCCAAGCGACAACACAAACACATTCACATATGGTTATGCTGATGCAGTTATGAGCGAACTCACCCTAAACGAAATCGGTGATGGCTCATACACAATCACTGGTTCAGTGACAAACACTGGCTTTGAAACAGTTGAAGATGCGACTGTTAACGTTTATGACACTCTCGACCTCACAACATCAATCAAAGCTATCGAAGTTGGAGAGCTCGAAGTTGGCGAAACATATAACTTCACTTACACAGTGTCTGATGAATATCTCACAATCGAAAATAAAGACGCAGTTCACAGCTTAACATTCAAACTCGAATCAGAAACAGCTGAAAGCTCATATGCAAACAACTCAGCAAGAATCACATTTGGCGAACTCACAGACTATGTTATCTACTTCGTTAAAGATGGCGAAATCATCGGTATCGTTGATGCTAACGAATTTGACAGCTTTGATCCAAAAGTAGACGGCTACATCTTCAATGGCTGGTATTCAAACAGCTATTACACAGAAGATTTGTTAGTGACAAGCGTTGATGCTGACTTACTCACAGATGATCTTTACTTATTTGGTTATTACACAGTTGATGCTAACTTTGTTGAAATCACAGTGACAGACAGCGAAATGCAAAAAGGTGCTTCACAAACTCTCACAGCAAGCCAAAATGTGACATGGTCAGTTTCTGGAAACGAATCAGAAGAAACAACAATCACAGATGACGGCTATTTCACAATGGGCAGTGACGAAACAGCAAGCGAAATCACAGTCACAGCAACAAGCGAAAAAGGTGTAACAGCTAGTGTAACAATCAAGGTTCATGAACATGAATTCAAAAATTACACCACAACAACACCAGCAACTTGCTCAAGTTATGGTATTTCAACTGGAACTTGCTCATGCGGTTTAACAAGTGAAGAATATATCGAGATGAAAGATCACGACTATTCATCAATTTACACAGTTGATCTTGTAGCAACTTGCACATCAACTGGCTCTCAATCATATCACTGCATGAACTGCGACGCAACAACAGGCTCTGTTGAAATTGCAATGCTTGATCATGCTGATAATGATGGCGATGGAATTTGCGACACTTGCGATTACGTGATGCCAATTGTTGAAGAAACAACAACAAATCCAATTGATTTCTTCGAACAAATTAGAACATTCTTCGAAGATTTATTCGAACAAATCAGAGCATTTTTCGAAAGCTTTGGTTTATAAGTTGCAAACAAAAACAGCTTAGCTAAATGAATTTAGCCCCACCGCTTAAAATTTGGCGGTGGGGCTTTTTTATAAACGCAATATTTTAACCAAATTTTAACTTAAAAGAAGTATAATAAAATTAATCTAGTGTTATTTCTTTTGGCGTACATCGCTACGCTTACTCTGGCGAAATGGGAACTTTTTGAGAAATAATAAAAATAGTATTATAAATAAAGGAGAAGCAAAAAATGGAAATTTTTAACTCAATTTTTTCAGTAACAGCAGCTTATTCAAACTATATCTTTTATATTTTGCGTATGGTTTTAACCTTGATGCTCATCATCATTGCTGGAAAACACTTGCACCATATGTCAAAGCATAAAAAAGGCGATAAGCACCCACCACATAGCCAATATCATAGCAATCAAGGTGAGCATAGACCTCATCATCACTGCCCACCGCCTCCACCTCCATGCGGTGACACTCACCATCATGCTCAAATGCCTCCACATGATCACAGACCTCCACATCATGATGAAATGCCACCACACCATCCACCACACCACCCACCACATCACGAAAAAATGCAAGAAAAATCAACAACTCAACTTGAAATCGAACAAGACGACTAACATAAAAATTAAATCTAAAAAACGTACTCATAATGTAGTGCGTTTTTTGTTTTTTTGACATAATAAAAATCAAAAGCGAAACTAAAAGCAATAAAAAGTACTTTAGTTTGTTTTTCTAAAATTGTTGTAAAACTTATAAATTTATGATATCATTTAAATATGTAAAATAAGAGGAAAATATCGGTTCAAAAGGAGAGAATTATGGATATTAAAAAAACTATTGCTATATCAGCGGCTGCGGCTGTCACAACTGGAGCTGTTGCTGGGACAACTGTATTAAAAATGAAAAGAATTTGCCCTCTTTGTGAGGTGAAAAAACTTGCTGCTCGCAAAAAATTCACTCAAAAAGCTCAAGGTGAATATAACAACGGCACTTGCTTAACTCCGCCTATGGGTTGGTCATGTTGGAACTTGTTTAACAAAAACATTGAAGAAAACATGATTAAAGAAATGGCAGATGCCATGGTTCAATCTGGAATGCTTGAGGCTGGTTATAACTATCTCAACATTGATGATTGCTGGCAAGCTTCCGAGCGTGACATTCATGGAGCGCTCGAGTACAACAAACTCACATTCCCTAATGGCATTAAATCTCTTGCAACTTATGCAAATGATCGTGGCTTAAAGCTCGGTTTATATTCATGCAACGGCTCTTACACTTGCGAAAATTATCCAGGTAGCCTTAGACATGAAGCGATTGATGCTGACACAATGGCAAGTTGGGGCATTGAATATTTCAAATATGACTATTGTCACAATGAAGAAATCTCATATAAAGCACCACAAATCACCTCTGTAACAGTTTCAACTGCTGACACTAGCGCTGATGTTATCGCTGATTTTAAACCATCAGAGTTAAAACTTAGCGGTCAAGCAAAAATTGCTAAAAAAGCAAAACTCAAAACTGGTGAATACATGGTCGGTCTTGACTCAAATCTTGGTAAATGCAATTTTGAAGTTACTGCGCCAAAAGCAGGGCAGTACATTTTAACAATCGGCGCAAGAAAGCAAAGCTATGATGAGAAATTCATGATTGTTAACCTCAACGGTGAAGATAAAATCCACATGTACGCACCAAAAATCAGAACACTCATCACTGGCAATAAAGAAAATTATTTGCAAACAACAGTGAGCCTTAAAGAGGGCGTAAACTCATTTGAAATCACAAATCCTGTTGGCTCTAAAAAAGACAGTGCAGCAGTTCAATATAAACTCATGGGGCAAGAGCTTAAAAGAGCGTCGAAGCAGTACGCAGAAAAAACTGGCGAAATCGAAAAGCCAATTGTTTATTCAATCTGCGAATGGGGCGTAAATTCTCCGCACCTTTGGGGCAGTGAGGCTGGCAATTTGTGGCGTACAACTCATGACATCGGTGCAAATTGGGCATCAATTCTCGGCATTTATGAGTTTAACTCAACACTTTATAAATACGCAACTAAGGGCGGCTGGAATGACCCTGATATGCTCGAAGTTGGTTTGGGTAGCTTGACGTACGAGGAAAACAAATCCCACTTCTCACTTTGGTGCATGATGGCAGCTCCGCTCATCTTAGGCAACGACATCAGAGCGTTTATCAAGGCAGACGGCAGCATCGACACCTCAAACAAAGTTTATCAAATTCTCACAAACAAAGACTTAATTGCAATCGACCAAGACGAGTTGGGTATGCAGTGCAGAGTGGAATCTCATGGCACTGTTGATGTTTTGGTGAAACCTCTTGCTGATGCTAAAGTTGCAATTTGTGTGTTTAACAAGGGCAATTCTAAAACTGAAAAAGACGTTAAACTTGATGAAATCGCAAACCTTGGCTATGTTCATCTTCCTAAAAAAGATGCTTACACAGTTAAAGATGCATGGAGTGGGGAAGTCGTTGATGGCTTAGCAACAATCACCGCAAAACCTGAAAAACATGGCGTTTGCGTTTACATCGTTGAGTAAAAACGCTTTCTATATTAATATAAGAGGTGATGAGCGTTACGCTGTCACCTTTTTTTAGCTATTAAAGTGCTTTTTAAGCTATAAGTGTACAATACAAACTATTGAGCTTGACATAAATCAAATGATAAAGTATAATGATTTAAATAGCGACTGTGGGTTTCGTTTTAAGCGAAGCGATGTACTCACAAAACAAAAACTACGGAGGTAATCAAATGGGTAATAAAGTTATGCTCGGAATGAGCGGAGGAATTGATAGCGCAATGTCGGCATATTTTTTGCTACAAGATGGCAAAGAACCAACCGGTGTCAATTGCAGATTTTTCACCAACGATGATGCAAATATCAAACAAAAAACTTGTTGCTCACTCGATGACTCTCAAGATGCACGCCTTGTTGCCTATAAACTCGGCATACCTTTTCACGTTTTCAACTTCACCTCTCAGTTTAATGAAAATGTTATCAAACGCTTCATTCACGCTTACGAAGTTGGTGAAACGCCAAATCCGTGCATTGATTGCAACAAATATCTCAAATTCGATGAAATGCTCAAACGTGCAATGCAACTCGATTTTGATTCAATCGCAACGGGGCATTACGCAATCAACGAGTTTGACGAAAAAACTGGTCGTTGGTTGCTAAAAAAAGCTCTTGATGAAACAAAAGATCAAAGTTATGTGTTATACAGTTTAAGTCAGTTCCAACTCTCAAAAATTCTCTTTCCGCTTGGTACAAAGAAAAAATCAGAAATTCGTGTGCTTGCTGAAGAACTCGGTTTGGCAATCGCAAAAAAGCACGATAGTCAAGATATCTGTTTCGTTCCAGATTCAGATTATGCTGGCTTCATTGAGAAGTACAGCGGCAAGTCTTATCCTGATGGCGAGTTCGTGGATTTGCAGGGAAATGTTCTTGGCACGCATAAAGGCATCATTCGATACACTGTTGGTCAACGTCGTGGCTTAGGTTTAGCACTTCCAGCTCCGATGTACGTTGTGAAAAAAGATATCGAAAATAATAAAGTTATCTTAGGAGATAATCAATCGCTTCTTTCTAAAACAGTTATCGCTCATAATATCAACTTGATTCCATTTGATAAAATTGAGGGCGAAATTCGAGTTAAGGCGAAAATTAGATATAATCAAAAAGAGCAATGGGCAACAGCTAAACAAATTGATTTAGACACTCTTTACGTTGAGTTTGATGAACCGCAACGTGCCGTAGCTAAGGGGCAATCAGTGGTTTTATATGATGGTGATGTCGTTGTTGGCGGCGGAATTATAGAATAATTACCATAGTTCTTAAAAAGAATTAAATTGTTTAAATTAGGGCTATTAAGTAAGAAAATATCCAATTTGTCAAAAAAGTTAGTGTTTTTTGACAAAAATATAACGATTTTTTGTATGAAAAATCTATTGACTTATTGAAGATATTAATGTATAATAGTCTTAATAGTTCAATAGAAAGGTATGTCTATGTGCGATTATAATTCTTTGGCAGATGAAAAACTCGTTAGCTTAATTGAAGATGGCGATGATGAAGCCTTAGTTGTGTTAACTCATAGATATATGTCAATTGCAAAAACTATTGCAATTAAAGTTGGAGGTAGCTATAGTAGCTACAATAATTTTATTGATATTTCGGATTTTATCCAAGAGGGCATGATCGGTTTTTTAGCAGGTGTTTATTCATATGATAATGAAAAAACTGCTAGCTTTAGAACTTATGCTGGAGTTTGCATTGAAAGAAAAATGCTAACAATGATGAAATCGTTTAATACAAAAAAGAAAATACCTGCGAATCTGTGCCAACCATTAGACACAGACATTAACCTTGTTGATACTGCACTAACACCGGAAGAAGTTTTGGTTTCTAAATTGGAGGTTGAAAAGATAACCTCTATAATCTTAAAATCTCTTTCAGAACAAGAACAACTGGTTTTCAGGCTTTTCCTTGCCGGTCAAAGCTATGACGAAATAAGTGAGCAATTAAATCTCACTAAAAAAGCAGTTGATAGTTCTTTACAACGAGCAAGAAGTAAGTTAAAAAAAGAGATTGCAAAACACGATTAATTTATTTATCACTTGAATTACTCATATATTTAAGTATAGTTATTTAATTAGATAAAAGATTATTTATTATAGATTTTAAGATTATATTTTTAAAGTTTCACTTTTTATATAGATATTGATAAAAACTTGCTAAATAAAGCGAGGATTTTAACGACTGGAAAAGTGGGCTAAAAAAGATTTAGACTAACAAATTTAGGTGAGTGGCAGTGTTTTTTTTATTTATAATCGAGTAAAAACTCAGCGGCGCAGATGTCGCACAAACAAAAATTAATATGCCTTGAAGCTCATGGGAGCACCATAACAGGCGGCGGTTCAATTCCGATAAGGGCAATAAAAAATCAAATGAGGTAAAAAGACTATGTACCAAGACAAAACAATCACATGCAAAGAATGCGGAACAGATTTCATCTTCTCAGCTGGCGAACAAGAGTTCTACGCTGAAAGAGGTTTCCAAAACGAACCACAACGTTGTAAAGAATGCCGTTGGGCTCGCAACAAAAACAATGCTAGACCAGAACGTGAAATGTTCATCGCAACATGCGCAAGCTGTGGTCAAGATGCAAAAGTTCCTTTCAAACCAACTGAAGGAAGAGATGTTTTCTGCAGCGAATGCTTTGCAAAAATGAAAGACGCATAATTAAACGCTAACGTTTAAAATAAATTTCACAATTTATTATGCAACTAAAGACTACTGTTAACGCAGTGGTCTTTTTTCATTTGCACTCAAAAAAGGCTGACACTGATGCAAAACGCACTCGTGTCAGCCTTAATAATATAATTTGGCTCTTTGTAAATAGTTGGGGTAACCGAAAAACAGAAAAAACATAAAATTAATAAATATACAAGCAAGTTTTTAATTTGTACTCAAAAAAGGCTGACACTGATGCAAAACGCATTCGTGTCAGCCTTAATAATATAATTTGGTTCTTTATCAATAGTTGGGGTAACCGAAAAACAGAAAAAACATAAAATTAATAAATATATAAGCAAGTTTTTAATTTGTACTCAAAAAAGCTGACACTGATGCAAAACGCATTC
>JAWXUR010000070.1:0-10610 GCA_044426265.1 Clostridia bacterium | reverse complement strand
GCCCAAAAAAAGTAACCAAAAAAATGGCATTTTCTTTTTTTCTGGAAAAAAAGAAAAACAAAAAAAGCATTCAAGGAAGTATCCTTGAAAATCCTCTCGCACTGCGGTGGCTTTCTTTGGGTTTGGTACTGGATTTTTGGGTTTGTTGTTTTTCTTTGTTTTTTTGTTTTTCACCTCGATTTTTTAATTATCGATCTATTTTCCCTTAAGTTGCTTGTATTGAGGTCGCCCCTACGCTGTAAAATGATTTATTAGCTTATCTTTTCAAACAAAACAAAAACGAGCCTTGAGATTCTCTTGGCTCGTTTTATAATTTTATTGTTCTTGTGGCAAATATTTCTTGCTCTATTTTATCGTGCGAAGTGAAAATTATCAACTTATCTCGATATTGTTCGATCAAAATTTGCATGATTTCATTTTTTAGTTCATCATCTAAACCCTTAAAAGCCTCATCTAAAATCAAAACATTACCACCATGAGCAAGCGCCCTAGCTAGTTCAACTCGCCTTTGCATTCCTCCACTAAGCTCTCTTGGTAGCTTATCATAAGCGGCGGATAAACCGAGCTTATCTAGGCTGTTTTTTGCGGTTTCTTCACTTGAAACGATTGCCACGTTTTGCTTTGCGGTGTACCATGGCAAAAGAATATCATCTTGAAAAACTACGGATAACTTTGTGCCAGTGTGGATTTCGATTTTGCCTTGTTTTGGTTTTTCTAAGCCTGATATCAAGCGCAAGAGCGTTGTTTTCCCTCTTCCAGATGGGGCGCTTATGCAAACTCTTTCGCCTTTTTCAAACTCGCAACTAAAATCGTCTAAGATTTTTTCATCACCATAATTAAAGCTAAGATTTTTAATTTTTATCATCATTACCGCCTTTCTCTAAACTCGTTTTTTGAAAGCGATTTAGTATAAAAACAATGATTTTTTCAAACATTAGGCTCAATAATATGACTACGATTGTCCACGCAAAAAGGTCTGTGGTTTCGATGTTTATTTTTGAGCGGTACAAGTTATAGCCGATTGAGTTTGTTGGCATGCTTAACACCTCGGCGGAAATTCCTGCCTTCCACGCTAGACCTAGGGCGGTTGTACAAGCGGAAACAAAAAACGGCAAGATGCTGTGCGCATAGATTGTTTTCACTTTTTTTAGTGGCGTGAAGCCGTACACTTTTGCCATTTCGAGCTGCTTTTTGTCTGTGTTTCTTATTCCCTTGCACACGTTTGCCCAAATTATTGGAACGACCATTAAAAACGAGATGAAAATTGCAACGTCTGTTTTTTGAATCCAAACTAATGCCAAGATTATAAATGATGCCACTGGTGTTGATCTAACTAAAAGCAAAATTGGACTAAGCACTTGATCAATTAAGCTAGATTTTGTGCAAAGTACGGCTAAAACTGTGCCGAAAACCACACCTAAGATGTAACCCTCACACACTCTTAAAATTGATGCAAAAGCACTTTGCCAAAAAATTGAAGTTTGCGCTAATTCAAAGAGTTTCACCGCCACTGAGGCAGGCGATGCGATTAAGATTGGCTTATTGACAATGACAAACACGAGTTGCCATACTCCTATCCAAAATAGAAGTATGGCAAGTTTTATAATAAGTTTTTTGAGCTTATTATTCGTTTTCATTTTGTTAACCTATGTAGTAAAGATCTTCAGTTGGCATTGCACCACCGATTGATGTTGGCTCTGCATCAAAATAAACTTGAAGGTTTGCTTGAGCAATTTCCATCATCTCTTCACCAGTGATAAACACAATGTTGCAGTTTTCAGTTGCATTGTTGACTATTGCTTCACTTGCGAGAACGCCATATTCGACTAAAATTGGAGCTGCTGATTCTGTTTCATTATTCATGAAGTCAACTGATGTTTCATAATTTGCGAGGAAAGCTTCAACTGCTTCTGGATTTTCTTCAATGAATGCTGTGCTTGCGATAACGCAGCCTTGTGCGAGTTGTACGTCTGAAACTGCGTCCCATTCGTCAGTTAAACTAAGAGAAACTTCGATTGTTTCATTTGCAGCAGTTGCAACGCTTACAAATGGTTCTGGAAGAATTGCAATGCCAATTTCGCCAGCAGCAAGTTTTGTTGAAACTTCGCTATGCTCACTTAAAAATTCGATTGTCATGTCATCTTCCATGTCATTTTCTGACACGATGTAATCTAAGATATATTCAACTGTTGTGCCCTCACCTGCTGTGTAAACAGTTTGACCGATGAGATCCTCCATTGAATTGATTTCAAGATCGCCAACAACATCAGTGTTAACAACAACATAAAGCACGCCTAAAGTGTTGATAGCGAGCATTTGAACTTCGCCTTCCATTTTCACGAAAAGGTTTGATGCAATGTTGAGCGGACAAGCTGCGATGTCAACTGCGCCAGTGCTCATTAAACTAACAACTTCTGTTGCATCACTTGTGAATGTGAAATTATATGCTTCATTATCAAAAAGTTCAACCATACCCATGGCTGTAGGCCCATTGATTGCAAGCACGTTTGCAGTGACTAATTCAACTGCCTGTGTGGTTTCTTCTGCGGTGGTTTCTTCCTCTTCAGCAGTTGTTGAGCAAGCAACAAGAGTGAACACGAGGGCTAATGCGAGTAATAATGCTAAAATTTTCTTCTTCATTTTGTTTTCTCCTTAAATATTATTATTTTTATATAAAGATGTTTTTTGCATCTTGATACCGAGGGGTTATTGCCAATGCAATCAATTTAAAGATTTATTCTCTTATTTAATAGTTTGATTTACTAGTTAATCTCGTCCACGCTCGCCGCTAGGCGTAACTTTTGCTCGCACAAAAGTAACCAAAATGCGTTCTTGGGCAGCACACTGCATTTAGCACATTTTATTTTTGTCGCCGTCGGTGGGGAATATTTTCAACCTGCCTTGCAGCCTAAAAATCTGGCACACCCCGACTATCTTATCCTTTGCCTTCTTTGCCTTAGTCTTTTATAAAGTGGGATATCCGCATCTTCGATGCTCCTTACGTCCAACTTTTTACGTTTTTCTTCGTTTCGGTTAGTTTTTTCTTTGCTTTTTATTTGTGTTAGTGGAACTTTCTATTTTAAATTCGACTTGAAATTTTTGCTTAAGTTGCTTGCATTGGGGTGTTCCTTTTTGGCGGTTTACCGACAAAAATTGTACCGCTTGATTATCGTTAAATTGGCAAAAATTCTTTTAATTTTTCTTCGTTTAATAGTCTTATTCTTTTGCCCTCACGCTCGATGCAGCCGCACCGTGTGAACTTATCAAAAGCACGATATAACGAAGCTCTGCCGATATCGAGTGAGGTTGCGAGTTTGCTGATTGAAATTTCTAATTCTAAAGTTTTGTAATCTCCTAAACTTGAGAGCAGATAATTTGCTAATCTGTTTTCTGCACTGCCACCTGTGAAACTTA
Organism: Clostridia bacterium; assembly: GCA_044426265.1. Taxonomy (GTDB): domain Bacteria; phylum Bacillota; class Clostridia; order Oscillospirales; family Acutalibacteraceae; genus UBA6857. Next base: position 7,196 of record JAWXUR010000070.1, on the reverse strand, counting down.
CTATTCTTTCGTTTAAATAGTAAATTCTATCGGTTAAATAGCGAATGAAGCTTGTTAAAAAGTTGCTGTCAAGGTGCATTAATTGAATGATTACAGTTTTGCTGATGTATATAATTTTGGTGTCTTTTAAGGCGATAATATCGTTGATAAAATAGTTTTTTGTTGAAAAAAGTGACGCTCCACCGAACACGTCATCTTCGTTTAAGGTGCTGATGATAACTCCGCTTTCACGCTTGATAACTTGGGCTGAGCCTTTAATAATGAAGCCAATGCTTTGCTTGAAATCGTTTTTCGAATAAATCACATCGCCTTTTTTATATAAAATTGTTTCGAGTTCGTTTTCTTCCAAAACTGCTTTAAAAGTGTCTTTATTTGTGCCAAAAAATATATTTGTGGCTAAAATTCTGTTTAATAATTTTTCTGAAACCATGATTACCTCCTGAGTTTTTGTACCATTTGATACATTAATATAATTTTATCACAAAATGCAAATAATGTCAATAATTTTGCAAAAACAATTTACAATAGAGGCAAAAAAGTGTATAATACTATTATATTGTTTTTTATATTCATTTTTAGTGAATATTTTTCAGGAATATCTTGGGGATAAAAATCAAAAAGGAGTTTTGTTTATGTTTGTTAAAATAAATAGTATTGGTTTATTTGGTATGAATTCTTACCCAGTGGGAATTGAGGCTTCCGTTGACAATGGTATGCCAAGAATTGACATGGTTGGTTTGCCTGATGCCGCCGTTAGTGAATCTCGTGATAGAGTGCGTTCAGCGATGAGAAACTGCAATTTTTTCTATCCGTCAAAACGAATCACTATAAACTTAACTCCAGCAGACATTAAAAAAGAAGGGCCAGTTTATGATCTTCCGATTTTAATTGCTCTTTTGGCTTGCTTTGGGCATTTAAACTGCGACTTAGAAGATAAGGCCTTTATTGGTGAATTATCATTAAGCGGCAAGGTTAGCAAGATTAACGGCGTTTTGCCTATGGTTATCAAGGCTTTAGAATGTGGATATAAACAAATATATGTTCCTAATGAAAACGCTAGTGAATGCTGCGTGGTTGAGGGTATCGAGATTTACCCAGTTGTTGATATTAAACAGCTTCATCAGCATTTGAGCGGTGGCAAAAAAATTCAAAAGGTTAATAGCCGATTTTATGGTGAACTCAAAGATGAAGATAAATTCACGCTTGACTTTGCCGATGTTAAAGGGCAATATCAAGTTAAACGTGCTCTTGAAATCGCAGCCGCTGGTGGGCATAATGCTCTTTTGATTGGCCCTCCTGGCTCTGGTAAAAGTATGCTCGCAAAGCGTTTGCCTTCCATTTTGCCTGACATGACTTTCAAAGAAAGCTTAGATGTCACCAAGATGTACTCTGTCGCTGGCATCTTGCCTGACAATGTTTCGATAATTAAAACTAGACCTTTTCGCTCACCACATCACACCATTTCAACCGCTGGATTATCCGGTGGCGGCAGAATTCCAAGACCAGGTGAGCTAAGTTTATCTCATCATGGCGTGCTTTTTCTTGACGAGCTTCCTGAGTTTTCTCGCCTTTCAATGGAAACAATGCGCCAACCAATCGAAGATGGTAAAATCACCATTTCAAGAGTTTCTGGCTCACTCACCTATCCATGTGAAATGATGCTAGTTTGTGCAATGAACCCTTGCCCTTGTGGGTACTATGGACACCCAACAAAGCGGTGCACCTGCTCACCTGGAAAGCCTGCGAAGTACCTCTCAAAAGTGAGCGGCCCTCTTCTTGATAGGCTCGACATACACATCGAAGTGCCTCAAGTGGATTTTCAAAAACTTTCAACCGAAGAAAAAGGCGAAAGCTCGAAAGACATTAAAGCTAGAGTGGACAAGGCAAGAAACATTCAATCAAAACGCTTTGAGGGAACTGCGGTAACTTGCAATGGCAAGATGACGGCTAACATGACTCGTGAATTTTGCAAAATTGATGCTCCATCACGCAAGATGCTTGAAAAATGCTTTGAAAGTTTGGGACTTAGCGCAAGGGCGTACGACAAAATTTTGCGAATTGCTCGCACGATTGCCGATTTAGACGGCAGCGAAAATGTTGAGCTTGAGCATTTGACAGAGGCTGTGCAATATCGAAGTTTGGATAGAAAATTTTGGAGATAGTTTAACGAGGGTTTTATATGAATTTAGATTTTAAACTTTGCAATATCAACCAACTCGAAACCCTAATTGAGTTTTCAAAAAGCTGTTTTTCAACATCTTTTTCACACTTAAACTCAAAGCAGACTATGGACAGCTACATGGATAGTGCTTTTAAATATGACACGATCAAAAATGAACTTTCAAATCCAAACTCACTGTTTTATTTTTTATACGCTGATGATGAATTGGCTGGATATTTCAAACTTAATGTTAATGAGGCTCAAACAGATTTTTGCGAAGAGTTTGGTCTTGAAGTTCAGCGAATTTACGTGGCTAAAAAGTTTCAAAGTTTGGGGTTGGGAGCACAAATTTTAAGCTTCGCTGTTGAAAAAGCTTCGAAACTTGATAAAGCCTATGTTTGGCTTGGAGTTTGGGAGAAAAATTTTAGGGGCATTGCTTTTTACGAAAAAAATGGTTTTATTAAATCTGGTATGCATTCATTTTTTATGGGAGATGAACAGCAATTTGATTTTGTTATGAAAAAGGAGCTTTAAAAGGAGGTCTTTATCAAAATGGGAGAAAGAATCAAAAAAGCTATCGGCGTTGAGGGTGATTTCAAAACTGCGATTTTGCCTATGATAAACTATAGCTACGCAAATATTTTCATGGGTGGCGCTGGGTACATCATCACTATGTATTTCAGTGTGTTTTTGACGGACGTTGTCAATCTTAGCCTTACTCAAGCCGGATTGATCGCAATGATTGCCACTCTTTGGGACGCAGTCACCGACCCTGCAATGGGAATTATCACCGACAGAACTCGCTCGAAACTTGGTAAACATAGACGCTATTTATTGTGGGGAATTTTGCCACTTGTTGTGTCGTACAGCCTACTTTGGAACTCGTATGGCTTGAACGGTGCAACAAATCCAATGAAAGCTATGATTTATTACATCTTAGTTTACATGCTTTATAAAACTGCTTACACCATCATTTGTGTACCGCACACCGCAATGCTCCCTGAGCTTGCACCACGGTATTCACTGCGCACACAATATAACTCAATGGGTTATCTGTTTAACTCAACTGGCATGGTGCCATCGTTTATTATTGTTGTTGCAATTTTAGCTATTTTTGGCAGCAATGACACCTTAGATTCTGCATCTAAACAGCCGTTTTTAATTATCGGTATTATCCTTAGCATTTTCTTTGGCGGTGCGGTTTTCTTAACTTTCAAAAAGACAGATGAACCAAGTTCACTTGATAACATTCAACCAAAGGCTAATTGGAGATACATTTTAAATGAATATCGTTTAGTTTTCAAAAACCGCTCATTTAATCAATATTTCTTCATGAGTTTAGCTTATCAATTTGCAACAGGTTTTTATCTCAACACCAAGGTTTACTACATAAAGTACCTCGCAAACCAATATAAAAACTATGCACTTTTCAATGCTATTGCTGGCGTTGCTGAGGCGGCAGCTTTTCCACTCAACTATGCGCTAACTATGAAACATGGCAAGAAAAAATGTGGCAGCATTGTCACTCCGCTCATGATTATCGGTTTAGCTATCGGTCTTTTCGTACAAAGCAGCACTGATGGATTTTGGAGCATTTTCTGGTCTATTTTGATAATGGCTAGCATGATTTTTTATCCATTTGGTATGTCTGGCCTTGGCTTTGTTTCAACTAACATCTTCCCTGACTTGACTGACGTTGACGAGATGATCACTGGTCGCAGACGTGAGGGTGTTATCGCAACATTTAGCACACTCATTAAAAAGAGCGTTGCGAGCATTATGGCGCTTTTCGTTGGCATTATCTTGCAAAGCTTTGGTTTAGTCACTGGCGACACAGTCACTCAATACGAGGCGAGCTATGGCGAGCTGTACCAACAAACCAACATGGCAATTTGGGGCGTTAGAATTTGCATCGCTGTTATTCCTATCGCTGCCACTCTCGTTTCACTTTATTTGCTCAAAAAATTTGAGATGACTAAACAAGATCACGAGATGATTCGTGCTGCGATTGCCGAGAAAAAAGAAACTGGCTCAGTTACGCTCACTGATGAGCAAATCAAACGCTGTGAAATCGTTTCAGGTCAAAAGTTTGAGGATATGTGGATAGGGCTCACTTCGTTCGCAATGAAAAATGAAGAATGAAAAATGGAAAATGAAGGGTCGCTTCGCTCCGAATTTTAATTTTTGGCTTTGACAAAAAAATTATTGATAATGTAATATAAGGAGATTTATTATGAGAATTGATTATAATGTTAAAAAAGTTCCTAAGAAAGAAGATACGGCGCTCAATGAGCTTAAAACTCTTGTGTTTTATCTTATTCAATGGACGTGGGGTTTACCTGTGAACCTTGCGGGTCTTGTCGTTTTTCTTTGGTACGCTAAGGTTAAAAAATATCCTTATCAAAGGTTTGGCTATTCGTTTATTACGTATATGCCATGGAATGCTGGCGGTCTTTCGCTAGGTCTTTTCATCTTCATGAAAGACAAGCACATCAGCAAACGCTGGACATATAACACAAGAATTCACGAATATGGTCACACATGGCAATGCCTGCTTTTAGGCCCATTGTACTACCCTATTATTGCTATTCCATCTTCTATTTGGTGCAATTGTTTCGGCTGGTTTAGAAAGAAATATGATGTTTCTTACTTTTCACTTTATTGTGAAAAATGGGCAAATGCTTGGGGCGTACGTTTTTCAGGTTTGCCTATGCTTAATGAAAGTGAAATTAAAGAGGAAATTGCTAGGAAGAAAAAGATTAAAGATGTGGAATAATTTCAGTTATATGTATATACAAAGAAACGAACCTCGTTTGAAGTTCGTTTCTTTTTTTATGTTGCGCTATTAAATTTTGGTTTTATTCAGCTATTGGCATTGTTGTTTCAACATCTTGAGCTGGCGTTGCAATCTCTGAACTTATTGTTGTGAAATCAATGATTTCTCCACTACTGTTGATTGTGAGTTGTTCAACGCTGGTCAGTTGAATTTGATCATCTTCCTTACTACCATAAGTAATTAAAACTTCAACCACGATATTGACTGCTTCTTCATCGTCCGCTGTAGTTACGTTTGGTGAGCTTAGAGAAATTGATATTTCCTTTCCATCATAGCTGTCTGTAGCCAACCAAGTGTTGATCCGCTCATATTTCTCAATCACTTCTTGCATAATTTCGTTTGAAATACTCACGTCATTTCCACCATAATTTGTTTCAGTTGGCATTTCTTCTGCCTTGTACGCTGAGATGTAAAAATTACCAACGTAATTCATTGCTCTGCTCTGAAAATTGTTGAAATTCTCATAAGACTCAATGCTGCCTGTACCAGTAGTTGCAACTTCAGTTATTTGCTCAGTTGTGACTTCAACAGATTCTTCGGCACTTTGCTCTGTTTCGGCGAATGTCGCTTGTACAATTGGATTTGTGAGCAGCAGTGTGCCGATTCCAACACAGCAAACTAGAGATGCGAGAATCAACAAAAGCCTTGGCTTTTTGTACGACAAAACAGCTTTTACTCTAGTTTTTACGCTTGTTTCACCAAAGGCAAGTGGTGAATCGATTATTGCGTATTTTTTCACGCTTGAGCAATTCACTAAAGCAAACGAATACGCCTTTTTATCCTCTTTGCCATAGGTTTTAACCACGCTTTCATCACAGCAGAGCTCAATATCTTTGCACATGAGATGAAACGCAAGCCATGCCAATGGATTAAACCAATGTACACAAAGGCAAAGGTAGGCTATAGGTTTGATAATGTGATCAAAATGCTTAAGGTGGGTGTTTTCGTGTGCGAGTACATACTCGAGATCAGTTTCATTCATGTTTGATGGAATGTAGATTTTAGGATTGATTATGCCTAAAACAAACGGAGAATCCACTGCTTCGCTGCGGTAGATGTTATCATAAAGTGGTGCTGCCTCTTTGACTTTAGAGCGAATTTCTAAGTATTTTATAATCGCATATTCTGCTATAAACACTACACCGAATGCCCACACAACGGCAAAAAGCAAAGTTAAAATCTCGCTAATGCTCATGCTATTTTCTGCTACTATGACACTTTGACTTGCGATTTCGTTTAAGGCTGCATCAAAATAGTTGATTCCAGTTTGCACTGAAACAGAGCCAGTTAAGCTGCTTTGAGTGAATGTTTCGCTTGTTGGAAGTATGCTAAGCATACTATCGAGCGAAAATGGGCATAACATTCGAAAGCCGACAAAGCCCCACATGATGTAATTGACAAACTTCGGTGCTTTTTTGAAAACTAATCTAAAAACGATAGCCACTAATATTAAATAACTTGCGGATATGCTCATGTTTAAAATCTGTAAAAATAAATCTTGCATTGCTATTCCTCCTCAAATTCGTTAATCATTCGTTTAAGTTGGTTTACTTCACTTTCTGAGAGTTTCTTTCTTGATGAAAAAGCTGCTAAAAATGCTGGCAGTGAGCCATCAAAAGTTTCTTCGACAAACTTTTCTGTCTGCATTGAATAAAACTCATCTTTTGAAATTAACGAGCTAACTTGACCTTTCACATTTTGAAAAATTCCCTTTTCACACAGCCTTTTTAACACTGTGTATGATGTTGTTTTCTTCCAGCCTATTTCTTTTTCACTGAGTTTCGAAAGCTCAGTTGATGAAATAGGTTCATTTGACCAAATGATGTTTGCAAACTGTGATTCTAATGTTCCCATGCTGATGTCGTTCATTTTATCACCTCTTTTATTCGTTCTACACTGTGTAGTATGATATTATTCTACACTATGTAGACCGATTTGTCAAGGGGTTTTGAGAGTTAATTTATTTTTTTCTTTTTCGTGGAAATTTTGGTAGATCCTTCACTGCGTTTTGGATTACAGCTTGTTTGATTAATTTGTGGTTTTTGTTTCGTGAAACATTAAACCGAACATGGCAAGGGCAGAACCCCATACTCGGGAACTTAAGAGATTTTCAATTAGTTTAATCGTATAATTAATTGAAAATTGAAAATGGAGAATTGAGAATTATGGGAAAAATCAAAGATTTTTTGGATTTTAACT
>JAWXUR010000069.1:0-10668 GCA_044426265.1 Clostridia bacterium | reverse complement strand
GCCCAAAAAAAGTAACCAAAAAAATGGCATTTTCTTTTTTTCTGGAAAAAAAGAAAAACAAAAAAAGCATTCAAGGAAGTGTCCTTGAAAATCCTCTCGCACTGCGGTGGATTTCTTTGGGGTTGGTACTGGATTTTTGGGTTTGTTGTTTTTCTTTTTATTTTTTGGGTTTTGTGTTATCGTTTTTGCGTTTGCGTGTTGGTTGATTTTTCTGCCGTTCTTGAACCCTCCGTCACGAACAAGTTCGTGCCACCTCCCTCGAGAGGGAGGCTGTTTTGGTTATCGATTATAATTTGTGGTTGCGGGGAATTTTCGTTTTGTGTTTTGTTTTATTGATGTTGTTAGTCACGTTTCTGCTGCCGCAGGGGCGTTACGTTTTTTTGCTTGCCCAAAAAAAGTAACCAAAAAAATGGCATTTTCTTTTTTTCTGGAAAAAAAGAAAAACAAAAAAAGCATTCAAGGAAGTGTCCTTGAAAATCCTCTCGCACTTCGGTGGCTTTCTTTGGGTTTGGTACTGGATTTTGGGTTTGTTGTTTTTCTTTTTATTTTTTTGGTTTTGTGTTATCGTTTTTGCGTTTGCGTGTTGGTTGATTTTTCTGCCGTTATTGCGTTTGTTGTTTTGGGTAATTTTCCGTTTTATATTTACTTTTTGTTGATGCGGTTGGTGCAGTTTCTGCTGCCGCAGGGGCGTTACGTTTTTTTGCTTGCCCAAAAAAAGTAACCAAAAAAATGGCATTTTCTTTTTTTCTGGAAAAAAAGAAAAACAAAAAAAGCATTCAAGGAAGTGTCCTTGAAAATCCTCTCGCACTGCGGTGGATTTCTTTGGGTTTAGTTCTGGATTTTTGGTTTGTTGTTTTTCTTTTATTTTTTTTGGGTTTTGTGTTATCGTTTTTGCGTTTGCGTGTTGGTTGATTCATGAATCAACCGCAAGTTTATATAAATTTCGAGTTTCGGTCGATTCGTGAATCGACCCTACGATATAGAAAATTTTAATTTAGATTGAACCTAAGTTAGCAGTCAATTTATATTCAATCAACAAGCTTAAAGTTAGTCGCTACTTTTTTGCGGTAAACCGCAAAAAATTGTACCGCCGAAAAACAAAATTCAACCTCGGCGGATTTCGACTTTTTTCATGCTTACCTATGAGTATAATGGGATAATCTTTTGCAGCGATTGGAGTGACGACTAAATTGAGAGGATTTTTGACTAATTTTCAACGTTTTGTATATAATGACTAAAATTTGACTATACTACCCAGTGTATTTGGTTATTATTTGATGAAGATGTGATTTTTTAAAAATAAAACTTGACAAATTGAAAAAATATCGCTATAATAGCACCTGTTGTCAAAAATGAAAAATAAAAACAACCAATCAAAACTGCGTTTCAAACGCATAAATATATGAGGTGATACAATGAGAAAGGCATTAAAGAAAGTAATTTTATTAACTTTATCTACCCTGATCTTCGCAACGCTTCTGGCAAATACATCTTCTGCATCAACTAGTAACAAAGACTATGTTTTCGATTACTTGACAAATGAAATGGGCTTAAACTCCGCAGCAGCTTGTGGCATTATGGCAAACATTGAGAGCGAATCAAAATTCGTTTCAACTTCTGTTATCGTGGACACAAACGGACTTTTAAGCGGCGGACTTTGTCAATGGAACGGCTCTCGTTTCACAAAACTAATCTCTTATTGCAATTCAATCGGTCTTGATTATTTGAGTGTTGAAGGTCAATTACGTTATCTTCAATATGAACTTGAAAACGGATATAGCTCAATTTATAGCTATCTCATGAGCGTACCTGACACCCAAGCTGGCGCTTATGATGCTGGTTATTACTGGTGTTACTACTTCGAAATTCCTGCTAATCGCTCAACTAAAGCTGTCACTCGTGGCAATTCTGCTCAATACAGCTATTGGTCAACTTATGGCGCAAGAGATGTTTCAACTCCAACTCTTGAATTAAATGGCGATATTTTTGATCTTGACACAAACGTTAAATTCACTTTTAGCGCTGTTGAGTCTTATGTTGATATTTACACACTTTATGTTGCTAAGGCTGACGAAGATGGTGAGTTTAACTGGAGTGATGCTCAGGCGTACGATTTAAGCACTGATGAACTCTCTAAGAAAATCAAAACTTTTGAAATCGGCGATTACGCTTGCTATATCGAAGCTAAATATTCTTCAACTGGTTTGACTAGTGACGAGAAAGATATTTTATATTTTAGCGTTGAATGTCAAACACATGATTTTATAAGCGAAGTGATTGAAGAAGCAACTCTTTATGAAACTGGCTTGAAACAATATTGCTGTGCAACTTGCGAAGAAAATTACACAGCAGTAATTTCTAAACTTGAACTCAATGACCTTCAAATCGTTATTGATGAAGAAAAAGTGCAAGTTAGCTCAACACAAGTTTTAGAAGTGACTGAAAGTTACACTGCTAACACAATTTCACTTACTGGTGAGACTGCTGACTTAAATCAAGTGGACGCTCTTTGTCCAACATCAAGACAAGAAAGCAGTTCAAAAAAGGTTAGAGCAGAGAAAAGCACAAAAACAAAAATAGCTTCTTTGTAATAAAAAAATTATGGCACGCAGTTTTTTTAGAACTGCGTGCTTATTTTTTTTGATTTTAAGCCGTGAAAAAGCTGAGTTTTAAGCTCACTTTTCACGGCTTTTTTATTATAGATTTCAAACGAAATTTGATGCTAATTTTTCCCATGTTTCTTTCATGAGTTTTGCAATTTAAACGAAAATCAAATATATGAACATTGCAAAAAACAAAAATCCTCTAAAATTGCCCTTAAAACGCTTTGCATACCTCACATAAGTACAATTAACCACAAAGATATTAAAGCTCTTAAAAACAGGCAAATTTTGAATTTTATTGAAACCTTGTCTTTAAGTTATCTATCACAAAGCTTATTTTTGCCCATTTTCACCTTTTTCAGTGTATATTTAAAAAAATTGATGCTGATTTTGACTTGTAAGTTAGCTGTGAATTTCCTTGCAAATTTCTTATCGATTTTGCGAGCTTTTTTCCTGATTTTTTACAATCGAATTTTTTGAATTTGTAGTTGTACTTTTTTTAGAATATAAAAATCGTGGCAAAAATTGAAAGTTATAATTGCTGACAGAAATCAGCGAGCTTAAGTGTAAAACAGTATCGTGCAATTTTTATAATATTTTTGCTAATTTGTGTTGAATTTTATGCAAAAATATGGTATGATAATCTTATTGAAGAAAACAAAATTAATTTAGGAGGAAAAATAATTGGAAAATTCAAAGAGTAACAAAACCTATGGCATTGTGTTCAAGGATAAGATTGGATATGCTATGGGTGATGCAGCGTGTGCACTCAGTTTCTCATTAATCGGCTCTTATCTGCAAATGTTTTACACCGATGTGCTGTATATTAGTACAACGAAAATCATGGTGCTTTTCATGGTTGCCAGAGTTTGGGACGCAATCAACGACCCACTATGGGGAATGTTTATCGACAAAAAAAGTGCTGGCAAAAACGGCAAATTTCGCCCATATTTGAGATGGCTCAGCGTACCAGTTGGCATTTGTGCTGTCTTGATGTTCACCAAAATTCCAGGGCTCACTGACAATCAGTACCTCATCTATGCTTACGTCACTTACATAGGTTACGGCATGATGTACACCGCAATCAACATTCCATATGGCTCACTCGCATCAGTTATCACAACGGACGAGGGCGAGCGTTCATCACTTTCAGTGTTTCGCTCAATCGGCGCTGGTCTTGGCGGACTTCCAAGCCAAATCTTGCTGCCATTAATGGTGTATTCAACAGTTGCAGGCACAGACGTTCTTGATGGAAATAAACTCACCATCGGTGTCGCTTGCATGTCTGTGCTTGGCGTTATAGCTTACAATTTCTGCTACAAAAACACAAAAGAAAGAGTTGTACATACACAGCCTCAAGTTGCAGTTAAAAACAAGATGGGTAAAACCATATTTAGACTTTTCACAAATCGTGCTTTTGTGTCGCTTTGCGTGGCATCTATGCTTTTAATCGCTTTGCAGCAATATAACGCAACGTTATACAACTACCTTTTCAAAAGCTATTTCGAAAGACCTGAACTTTACACCTTAGTGACTATCTTCACCTATTTGCCAATGGCTGTGCTCATTCCATTTGCAAGCAAGATGGTTAAGCGCTGGGGCAAAAAAGAGCTTTGCGGTTGGGGCGCTGTTTTTTCAGTGTTTGCAAATCTTGGTTTGTACCTATTGCACACTGAAAGCGTTGTTGTGTTTTTCGCAATGTGTTTCCTCTCAGGCTTGGGCATCAGCTTCTTTACGCTTGAAGTTTGGGCAATCGTGACAGACCTTGTGGATTATCAAGAAACTCTCACCGGCAAACGTGAAGAGGGCATTGTGTACGCCTCATTCTCATTCACTCGCAAATTAGGTCAAGCTATTGCTGGCGTACTCGGCACTGGCGTGCTCGGCTTAATCGGCTACGATGCACATAATATCACAGATGAAGTTATTGAAAAAATGTATGATGCAGCGACAATTGTTCCAACGATTTTGGCGCTCGGCATGGCTATTTCACTTGTGTTCTTCTTCCCACTGACTAAAAAGAAGCTTGGTGAAATCTATTCTAAAAAAGCTCAAATTTCAACAGAGTCTGATAGCGAATAATCAAAAAAAGAAAAAAACAAAAGCTAGTGTGAATTTTATATCGCACTAGCTTTTTTATATTTATAAGTAAAACCTGTATCACATGATACAGGTTTTTAGATATTAATGCCTTTAGGCAGTTGAGTGCGCAAAGCGTGCGAAACAATTAACCACCCGCTATGCGGGTGCGCATCGAATGGTTATACCAAAACTCGCCAAACCATGATACAATAAGAGTGTTCAAGTCTATTGTAAAAGAAAGGAATGACGAGTTTAATGGCTAATAAAACAAATAGTTTATCACACACAAAATGGATGTGTAAATATCATATAGTATTTGCACCAAAGTACAGAAGAAAAATCATATATAATCAGTACAGGCAAAGTCTACAAGATATAATAAAAACTTTATGTAAATATAAAGGTGTGGAGATAATAGAAGGGCATATGATGCCAGACCATGTACATCTATTATTAAGTATACCACCAAAAATGAGTGTGTCAAGCTTTATGGGATATTTAAAAGGTAAAAGTGCATTAATGATGTTCGACAAACATGCAAACTTAAAATATCAGTTTGGAAACAGACATTTTTGGGCAGAGGGATACTATGTAAGCACAGTAGGACTCAACGAGGCAACAATTAAGAAATATATCGAGGAACAAGAAAAACATGATATAGCATTAGATAAGTTGAGTGTGAAAGAATACACAGACCCTTTTAAGGGTAGCAAGTAATACAAGCACCCTTTCAAGGGTAGCAAAAGCGGCAAAGACGATAGGCTTGAACAAAGTGAAAGCCAGCGCCTTGAGACGCTGGTCAGTAACAAGGGCTTATAGCCCTGAGCAAACCACCCGTTGGACGGGTGGTCATGATTTAGATATATTAATCGATTTACTTGCCATTCTTATCAATTGGCATACTTGCAAAAGCATTCAAGTCCAGCTCAGCAATATTTCCTTTTTCAAACTCATAATAAGCTTGAGCGCCAACCATGGCAGCATTATCACCACAAAGTGAAAGCTCTGGCAAATAAATCTCCCAGCCGTGCTTTTCGCATAAGGTTGTCATTTCACGTCTAAGCACAGAATTTGCACTAACTCCGCCAGCCAAAACCAGTTTTTTATGCCCCAAATCAACCATAGCTTTTTCGGTGTTGATGCATAAGCAGTTAACAACCGCCTTCAAAAATGATGCGCCGAGGTCTTTAACTTCGAAACTCTCACCTTTTTGGCTCAAATTGTGAATCGTGTTAATCACGCTTGTCTTAAGCCCAGAGAAACTGAAGTCGTACGGACAGCCGTCAACCTTTGGGCGAGGGAACTTATATGCGCTATCGTTGCCATCTTTTGCGACTTTGTCTAGGTTTAGTCCACCTGGGTACGGCAAACCCATTGAACGAGCTGCCTTATCCAAGGCTTCACCAGCTGCATCATCTCTTGTTTTACCGATAATTTTGAACTCGGTGTAGTCATTAACTTCAATCATGTGCGTGTGTCCGCCGCTAACAACCAAACAGAAAAATGGTGGCTTCAAGTCTTTGTACGTGATATAGTTTGATGCAATGTGTGAGCGTAAGTGGTGAACTGGAACTAGTGGCAAGTTTTTCGAGTACGCCAAACCTTTGGCATAGTTCACACCCACCAAAAGCGCACCGATTAAACCAGGTGCATAGGTTACGCCGATGGCATCAATGTCATCAAGGGTGGTGTTTGCTTGCTCGAGCGCACCTGACACAACTTGACTGATCGCCTCACTGTGACGTCTTGAGGCAATTTCAGGCACAACACCGCCATATAAGATATGTTCTTGCACTTGAGAGGCAATCACACTCGATAAAACTTCTCGTCCGTCTTGTACGACAGCTGCCGCTGTTTCGTCACAAGATGATTCTATCGCTAAAATTTTCATTTGTTTTCCTCCTGAATTTTCAAATATCTAGTCATGATAACAGCATTTTCAACTGGATAGTAGTAATAGTTCTTTCTTTCTCCAATTTCTTCGAACTGTTTCATTTGGTACAGCTTTTGAGCTGTTTCGTTGCTTTTTCGCACTTCAAGGGTGATTAATTCACAATCTTTTTGCTCCATTTGCGTTATCAACTCATCTAAAATCATTGACGCAACACCCATGCGCCTGAATTTTTGCGTTACGGCAACATTATCAACGTAACACTCACCACAGATCAAGCTTGCGCCGATATATCCAACAACTTCAGCTTCGAATTTAGCCACAATAAAAATTGAATAATCATTTTCAAGCTTTTCTTGAATCATATTTTCACTCCATGGCTTGCTAAAACACTCTTTTTCGATTTGAGCCACTGATTTTATATCCTCGGCCTGAATATAGCTGAGTTTTATTTGCGAGAGATTTGAAGTCATTGTAATATTACCCTCCATAAGCCGTAGTATATATTGATTATCTCACTTTTTCGATAAAAACTCAAGTGTTTTTTAATTTTTATAAGAAAAATTTATTTTTTAGCATTACAGCCTAAATTATTGGAGTTTATCTTTTGATATTAATAAAATTTTCAAGCAAAATTAGTATAATTTTATGCACTTTTTTGGCATTTTTTCGAAGTTCAAAAAGTTAATATACAACTGCATAAGATTGTCTTTTTATGCATAATATTCATTATCAATAAGGCGGTTTGACTTTTTTAACAGAATTTTTATATGATTTTCGTTATATTTTACTACTTGAAAAAGCATTTTTACCAAAATTTTATTATATTTTTATCGCAATTTTTAAACAAAAACTTAAAAAATAGAGTCAAATTTTTCCGAGTATACACAAAATGAATATGCAAAAACAAGGTAAAGAATGAATATTTATCATCACTAATGTGGAAAACTATGTGGAAAAAGTTGAAAACTCATATTGACTCACAAATAAAATGCTAATTTAAAATTAAAAGCATGGAAAAACCGAAGTTTTCAACATTTTCCTTGTAGTTTTCCACATTAGCGATTTTCGCATCAAAAAGCAAAAAATCACGACAAGTCATTGACCTTTACAATCTTATGCATAATTGATGATTAGAAGTTTTGCTAAAACAAATATTTTTGTATAAATATACATTTTGACTAATAGCCAATATGCACAAAACTCCTAATAGACAAGTGTTAATGATAAAAATATGTTTACCTCAAAAAGTGATGGAGCAAGTTATCAAGATTAATAAGAACGATGCCCTTATAATGCGTTGCTGGGCGTACTAAGGCGCTAACAAGTTGGAAATGAAGTGAGATGAAAGGATTAAACAAAGTTATGGTGTGTCAATTGCAAGCAACGTGACACACCATAATTTTGTTTATCTGTATAGCTCTACTGCACGCATAAGCTTAAAATAGCGATATCGGCAATAGGGGAGCTATTATTTGATTTTTTATTTAACTGTGCAAAAATCAACAACTGGCTCAAGACATTCGATATTGAATAAGTCAAAACCCTCTTCAAAAATCTTAATCATCTGAAGTTGTTTTTCACTAGGAGCACTTCCGCCCTCTTTTTTGATCTTAGCAATCATCATGCTCATAATCATCTTGTGCATACCTTTAAGCTTTTTCAAATCAAAGCCACCAGCAAGCAAGAAAAATTTTTCAGTAACTTCACTTTTTGCAACGACTTTATTAGCGTTCTCTTCGCTTGGCATCATTCCAACACCGCAAACTGCTTTGATGTTGGTGA
Organism: Clostridia bacterium; assembly: GCA_044426265.1. Taxonomy (GTDB): domain Bacteria; phylum Bacillota; class Clostridia; order Oscillospirales; family Acutalibacteraceae; genus UBA6857. The sequence goes on along the minus strand of JAWXUR010000069.1, from coordinate 2,307 downwards.
ATTTAGCTTTAACGTCTTTGTACTTTTCTAAGCTACCATTCATAACCCAGCTCATGAAAATGATTTCTTCATCTGCTGCAATTTTTTTGCTGTCACTTAGGCTCACACATTCGCATTCTAATTTTTCACTCAAAAGTTTTGCATAGTTTTCAGTTTTTCCTGTGTTTGAATTATAAATAATAATTGGCATATCTTTTCTCCTATTTTCTTTTAATGTTATTTTAATTGTAGCATATTTTTGTATTGTTTTCAAGTTGTTTTTTTATTAAAAATATTTTTTAATATCTTGGGATTGACCGCAGTGCAAGCGCTTGAGAAAAAAATCATTTAAAGCTTTACTCAATTTTTCTCGAAAAATTGCGGTTTCTAAAGGCGGAGCCTTTAGGCGCTCGCCGCAGCGAGCGAAATACCTTATCGTCAAAAACCGCAGGAAGTAGAAACCCTCGGCGGGGGTTTCTTGATTTTGCCAAAGGCAAAACAAAGCAATTTAGCCATCACGAAAAAACTATAAATAAACGCTTAAGTTGTTTGTATTGGGGTCGACCCCTGTGTCGTGCCGAAGTTGGGATTTATTCGTGTTTTCTTAAACATGGTGGTTTTTGTTTCGTGAAATCACGAAACCGAACATCGGAATGACACAGGGGTCACCCCCAATGCAAGCAACTTAAGGAAAAATGCACCCTAAACCCAACTAACCAATGGTTCATCAGTTGGGGAAAAGCGCTAAGGCTCGACGTATAAGGCTATTAGTAAACTTGTTTACTAATAGACAGCAAAATTCGGCAAAAGGAAGCACTATAAAAAACCTAACTCATTAAATTTTCATTGAGTAGAGAGTGCGGTGTGACAAATTGCTTGCAATTTCGTCCGCCGTAATCGACCCATCTCCACAAAACGCATTTTGGTTACTTTTGTGCGAGCAAAAGTTACGCCCAGCGGCGAGCGTGGACGAAAATGATGAATAAATCAAAGTGGAAATCATCGACACAAATTAACCATTAAATAAGAAAAAAACGCTTAAGTTGCTTGCATTGAGGTCGCCCCTACATTTATAATGCGTGCAACGCACGCCACCACAATTTTCCATTCTCCATTCTCCATTCTCAATTATTTTTCATTGTGAGCGATAGCGAACTTTCCCCATCACATACTACTTAACATACGGAGGTGACATCTTGTCCGCATTCACAAAAGTCTTACACTCAAGTGCTGAATATAGCACAATAAAAAACGCAATCAAAAATTCGTTTTTACCCATGGGCATCATTGGTCTTTCGCCAGTTCATAAGGCGCATTACATCTCTTCGCTTGCCGAGGAGTTCGAAAAAAAGGTGCTTATCATCTGTGAGGACGAGGCTCACGCTTCAAAGTTGGTTGAAGATTTAAACCAATTTGCTAAGGGCGCATTTTTATATCCAACTCGTGATTTTCATTTTGATATTAGTGAAACACGCTCGAAAGAATTTGAGCAGCAGCGTTTGGGCGTACTGCGCCGAATGCTTGACGGAGATTTCAACTTCGTTGTCGCAAGTGTTGAAAGTGCTTCACAGTTTACCATTTCTCGAGATGAACTGCATAAGCGCAGCATTAGCTTAGTTAATGGTGAAGAATATGAGATGAAACAAGTGGTTGACACCCTTGTGGGAGCTGGCTTTGTACGCATGGAAAATGTTGACGGAGTCGGTCAGTTTGCTGTGCGTGGCGATATACTCGACGTATTTTCTGCCCACCTCAAACACCCAATAAGAATTGAGTTTTGGGATAACACCATAGATAGCATAGCCTTTTTCGACATCGAAACTCAAAGACGTTTTGAGCCAGAAGATAAGGTGACTATCACCCCATCAACCGACATTTTGTTTGACAGCAATCAAGATTTGAAAGAAAAACTTGAGGATTTTGTTAAAACAGTTAGCGGCAAAGGCAGCGTTAAGGCGAAAAAATCAATCAATGAAGATATTGATAAACTCGAGCATGGAGTCAATGTTTCTTCACTCGATAGATATTTATCTCTTGCTTATGATAAACTTGAAACCATTTTTGATTATAGTGACGATTGCCTTGTTTTCGTGTGTGAAAGTGCGAACACAAAGCAGAGGTACAACAGCTCAAACACTTTGTTTTTGCAAGATTTAAACCTCATGGTTGAGCTCGGTCACATCACTCGTGGGCTTGATAAATTCACACTCACTTGGGAGGAGATTTTAAAGCAGTACGAAACAAGGAAAGCTATTTTTGTTGATAACCTTGCTCGTGGCAGTTTTGACATTCCAGTTAGAGAACTTGTTAGCGTTTCGGCTGGCATTT
>JAWXUR010000068.1:0-10681 GCA_044426265.1 Clostridia bacterium | reverse complement strand
CGAGAGGATTTTCAAGGACACTTCCTTGAATGCTTTTTTTGTTTTTCTTTTTTTCCAGAAAAAAAGAAAATGCCATTTTTTTGGTTACTTTTTTTGGGCAAGAAAAAAAACGTAACGCCCCTGCGGCAGCAGAAACTGCACTAACCGCATCAACAAAAGTAAATATAAAACGGAAAATCACCCAAAACAACAAACGCAATAACGGCAACATCGGTCGACCACATAGGGTCGCCCCTACGTTTGGGTTAATACTCTTAAATCTCTCTAATAAAAAAGTGATATCGTTTCCTAAACCAATGCAAAGGAAACTGATATCACTTTTAATTTTATTGAATTAATTTACATTTTTTTATCTTTTAAATAAGCCGCCTCAACTGCATTTGCAACAGTGCTTTCAAGTCCATCTTTTTGCAAACTTGCAACACCCTCAATCGTTGTGCCACCAGGTGAGCAAACTTTATCCACGAGTGCCCATGGGTGCTCATCACTTTCTAAAATCAACTTCGCACTGCCTAAAACACTAGCTGCACAAATTTCAAGCGCCATGTCTTTTGGCATTCCCTCTTTAACCGCAGCTCTTGCCATTGAGTCAATAAACATATATGCAAACGCTGGTGAACAGCCACCGATAACTCCATAAATTGAAAAGAGTTTCTCGTCAATTTTGATTGCTCTGCCAAAAGAAGCGCAAAGTTTATCTGTAAACTCAAAATCTTCCTCACTCACTCGGCCGCTGCCGCAGTACGCCGAAATCGCTGCACCAACTAAAGCGTTGATGTTTGGCATCACACGCACAACTTTTGCTTCATAAGGCAAAAATGATTGAATGAAAGCTAAATCTTTGCCTGCTGCAATTGAAATAATGAGTGGATCATTAGCTTTCAAATCTTCTCCAATTTTTGTGAGAACTGGCTCAAAAACTACTGGTTTGATGCTCAAAACAACAGTGTCGCAGCTTTTAGCCACATCATTTTCACTTGAGAGAACCTTAACACCATAAAGCGATGAAAGCTCCTCGGATTTTTCTTTTAATATATCAAAAACTGCAATTTGCTCACCTTTTAAAACTCCAGATGAAACAATTCCTTTAATAATCGCAGTTGCCATGTTGCCTGTACCAATAAAACCTAACATAATAACTCTCCTTTTGTCACCCAAATTTTGCTTAATTTATCTATTTTTTTATTATACTATTTATATAGAGAAAAATCAAGGCTTAATTTAGTCAATTAAAGCATTGACTTTTTAGGTTTTATTGTATATAATTTTTATAGATAGTTTTCGTTTGACTTACAGCCACTTTTAAATCTCGTCAGTGAGCGAAGCGGTGTACGAACTTTGTTAGGAGATGATTTTTATGCTATTAGCTATAGATATGGGAAACACAAACATCACTTTGGGTGTTTATAAAGACGATAAATTGCAGCTCGTTTCAAGGGTTTACACTTCAAGAAAACGCACGAGTGAACAATATGCCGTGGAGTTTTTGCAACTTTTTAGGCTCAATTCAATCGACCCTGAGCGGTTCAGTGGGGCGATTTTAAGCTCGGTTGTGCCAGAGCTTACTAGCTCAATTTGCAAGGCAGTCAAACTCATTTCAGGAGTTGATGCCATTTGCGTTGACAGCGAAATAAATGGCGGTTTAAAAATTGCAATCGACTCACCACCTCAACTTGGCTCAGACTTAATCGCTGGCTCAATCGGTGCAAAAATTAAATATGAAATGCCATGTTTTGTTATCGACCTTGGCACAGCGACTAAAATTTTAATCTTAAACGAAAATGGCGATTTTTGTGGCTGTACAATTTCACCAGGAGTGAAAATCTCACTTGATGCACTTGCAAGCGGTACATCTCAACTGCCGTCAATCAGTTTCACAATGCCAAAATCAGCTGTTGGCACAAACACAGTTGAGTGCATGCAATCTGGAATTGTGTTTGGCACTGCTGCCATGCTTGATGGTTTGACTAAGCGACTTAAAAATGAGCTTGGTTATGATAAAGTTAGCGTTGTTGCCACTGGTGGTTATAGTAAGGGGATAGTTTCTTGCTGTGAGATGGATGTTATTTATGATGAGAATTTGATTTTAGATGGGCTTAAGGCGATATATGACAGCCAAGCAAAATAAGAAAATAATAAATGCACCGTTACGAGATTTCGTTTCGGTGCATTTTGTTTCGCTTGATTTTTGAGAGAAATTCATAAATCAGTCCGTAAAAATCGCTATCGCTCTTTTACTGCTAACGCAAATGCGATATCGTTTTCCTTTTACATTGCTGTTTAAGGTAACGACACCGCATTTAGTTAATTTGTTCTATTTTTTTGGAATCGCATTTGCTTTGCTTTAATTCTCCATTCTCAATTTTCAATTCTCAATTTACTTGGGGTGTTTCGCTCGTTGCTACGAGCGCCTTAAGAATCCGCAATTTTTCGTGAAAAATTGAGTAAAGCTTTGCTTGCTTTTTTTCTTTTTTTCTTAGTCTTCTTCTGGCTTAACAGTCGTCATAAGCTTCTCATAAGGCATCAAAATACCCTTATTCATATTCTGCTTCATAATCTTATCAGCCTTAGGCAAATCCATCAAAGCACCAACAAGTTTCATCTTAATAATCATACTCTTTTGCTTTTGAGGGAAATCATACATTCCATGAGATTTATAAAACTTATGATCAGCTTTCATCATGCCTTTCATAACAAAAATCAAATCACGGAAAATCTTCATGCCACCAATACCATAAAAGTTTCTCGTTGGCATAATCTCAGCCTTAAGAAGATAAGAAAGTTTCTTTGAAAGCTTCACGATTTCCTCTTTCATCTCGTCGCCTTTATAAGCAACATAAGAAAGTGGAGTTTCACCAACATCAGCACGTCCTTCAATTATAAAACGTAAATTTGCCTCATAATCTAAGTTACCATTGATGATATAACCAATAGGCATTCCAACTGTAACAGTTCTATGGCCATTGCAAAATTGTCTATCGTCATACATTTTAAATGATGCACCCATTGAGTGATCTTTGATTGTGAAAGCGTACACAATTGCATCTGATTTAGCTTGAATTTCAGTTCTTAAATATTCATCAAAACCATCTTTATAGATGCATTTTGCTGTACTAACGCAACCGAAACAGCCAAGGCAGCCGCCGTCTATTCTATGCTCAACAATGTTAAACACCTTAGACTCATAAGGTAAAATAGTTCTAAAATCTTCAATCATGTTTTGAAGATCGTGATCATCTTTTTCGCAGTTTGTTACGATTGTAACTTTCTTGCTGCTTGATTTTGCAATAGTTTCAGTGAGTTGTCTATCATATTTTGTATAAACTTGCTTAGGGCCAGCAAGTGGTTTTTCGCAGATGTTTTCGCTCACTTGAAAGCGTACTCTCTCCCAAAACTCGCTCGCTTGACGTTGACCATTTTCAGTTAAAAGGTCGTCCATGTCTGCGCTAAGACCGTTGATAAACTTGAAGTTCATGTCGTTGCAATTTTCTTCAATGTACTTATGAGCTGTGACATCATAAAAATGCTTTGATGTTGTGATTTGAGTTGCAAATTTATCACTAAAATCAATGCCTTGTGCTTTCATAATTTCAATGAATTTATGGAGTTGATAAGGTGCGATAAAAGTATAAACTGGATAAGAAAAAACGATGATGTCCGCTTTTTCAATTGCTTCACGTACTTCTGTGAAATCTCTGCCATATTTTCTGAATTTTTGCCCAGCGTTTATAAATTCGAAAGTATCTTTTTTATATTTTGCTTGCAAAAACAGTGATGTTTGCACTGTCACACTAAATTTGCCCTTAGGGCTTGCGTTGAAAACTAAAACATTCATATTTTCATTTCCTTTTATTTAATAGTTTTTGTTTAATGTTTGATTGGTTAAACTCATTTTAGTATATACCTTTAAAAAACAATAGTCAATATAATTTTAGTAAACAGTGTTAAGTTTTTACGAATTATTGTTAAAAACTAGAAAACTTATTTACAAAAACTCGAAAATATGGTAGAATTAGTGGAGAAAGTTTCTTATTAACATTTCAAAGGAGAAAAAAATTATGTTATCAGCAATCGCAATTATCATCATGCAATTTCTTATCCCACTCACATTAGTTGTGTTTTTATTAGGTATCATTCAATTTGTTTACACTAATCAAGCCGAGTTTAAAAAGGCAAAAGCTTATGCGTTAGGCATGGTTTTACCAGTTGCTATCATGATTCCAGTTATCTCGAACGTTGCGAAAAACTCGCTTTATTCAAGCAGCGAAATCAGCATGGCAGCAGCTGTTATTTCATACGTATGCTTTTTCGGCTTAGTTATTTCTTATGCAATTTCAATGAGAAAAAGACTTCTCGTTGATTACTTGCAACCACTTGTACTTCGCTCAAGTGCCTTAGTTTTGATTATTGTTGGCTCTGTTTTAAGCTTCGTGCTTTGCACAGTGGCTCTTTTTTGCGGTCAAACTATCACACCAGGCTTAACCATCGTGGTGTTCACTGTTTTTGATTTAGTTCTCAGCGCTTGGGTTTCAACAAGAAAAATGCAAGAGTTTGAAAATGTTGAGTTCACAGCTAATGTTTTTGAAAATGGTGAATGTGATTATTCAACTTTTAGACTTCCAGTTATTTTGGCAGTTGATAAAGCAGAAATTGCAAAAACATATGATATCGAGCTTGAAAATGATCCAATCTTTGCCTTTGCAGAGGGCAGAAAAGCATCATCTAAAGACTTAGGCAACATTGACATACTTTTAAAAGTTTCAACCAACAACGGCAAAACATGGTCAGCTCTTAAAATGCTGCTCACCCTTGGCGATGTTGATGGCAAAATGGGCAACCCAACAGTTGTTTTTGATAAGGTTAACGGCAAATTTATTTTCGTTTATCTTCAAGCGAAAAAAGAAAATAAATATGAATATGAAACTTTTTGCGTACGTGGCACACTCACCGAAGAGCTTGACATTATTTTTGACGAGCCAAGCTTGATGGAAATTGAAAAAGTAGCTCTTGGCAAAAATCACCGCTTTGATGGTGTTACTCTTAACACTCTCATGCCAGGCCCTGGTAAAGGCGTGCAAGTTAAAGGCGGCGAGCATGACGGCAGACTCATCATGCCATTTAGCAATCGTGGTGCTGCGTTTATAATGTATAGCGATGATTACGGCTACACTTGGAGTAAAACTGGCGAGGCTGGACTTGGCAACGAATGCGAAATCACTCAAATCGATAGCGGTGAAATCATCATGGTTAGCCGTGACGGCCGTGGCTGCACAGGCAAACATAAAGATTGTTATCAAAAATTATCATACTCAAACGACGCTAGCGAAACTTGGCTTGAAACTGATTATCAAACTGAGCTCCCAACTCCAATTTGTATGACTTCAATTCAAGGCATAGATAATGACGGCTTATATCTTTCTTACCCACACGATCACCTCACTAGATGCAATTTAAGCGTTGCAAAAAGCACCGATCAAGGTCGCTCATTCGAGGCAAAAACGATTTACTCTGGCCCTGCTGGTTATTCTTGCCTTACAACTAACACTAGCGGTGAACTTTTTTGCATGGCAGAAGTTGGCAAGGTTGATTATAACGAGGCACTTATCTTTGTTAAGGTTAGCAAATAATTAAACATAAAAATTTAAGCGATATCGAGCCTTAGTTGGACGATATCGCTTTTTGTTTTATTATATTATAAGCAAATTAACAAGGCATTGCTTTGGTGGTACAACGTTTTTGCGGTTAACCGCAAAAACTGTACTTCGCCCCAAAATTCGATTTTATCCGATAAATTCGAATCGAGGGAAGGTTTTGCCGTCACGCTCAATGATTTCATTCCACATTGATGCTGGTCTAACCCATGTGCCGCCCTCGCCATAAAGTGCTTTGTAAACCACAAATTCGCTTAAATCTTCGCTATGTTTTGCGATTGCGATAACTTCATATTCGTTGCCCTTGAAGTGACGATATTTGCCGAGTTTGATTTCGTTCATTAGAAAAACACTCCTCTATTTATCAAATTTTCTGCGATGCCTAAAATTAAAATGTGTGCTGGATAAAAGATGTAAAAAATCCATTTACTTTTTCTTGTGAAAGGTAGGCTTTTATCGTAGTGGCTGATTAAGAAATAGGCTATGAACGTGCCCAGGGTGTAAATCGATAAGATAAGCGAGGTGCTTAAGTTGTCGTATGAAAGGTTGGTTTGAGTGAATGTTAGCATGAAATACGCTGCACTGATGCATGAAAATGAGAATAGTCGCATTCTTTTATTGTTTCTGTGGCGGTAGAAAAATACGCTGTACAAAACAGCAAAAATCATCCAGTCACTATAAATTGTCACAAGACACAGCAAGGTGATGATAACTGCTTTGAAAAACTTGTTTTTCATTGTGCTTTCAACGTGGACAGCACAAAAACACACAAATAAAGTGAAAATCATGTTCCACGAGAAACTGTACCAGCCATAATCGTGATAAATCATCCATGGAATTTGTGAGATGAGAGAGAAAGCGGCGAGCCTAATTGCATAATTTGTTTTGTTTGAGGTTAAGTCGTACCCCTGAGCGATGAAAAAGCACATGATGGGCGCTGTTGTGCGGCCAATAAAATGCATGATCATTGCCGTTGGTGTGGCGGTGACTAAGAATGTCCATGCCAAGTGATCGATTAACATGGCGGCAATTGCAATGTATTTTAGCTGATTTGTGTTTAATTTAAAATTATTCATATTTATCATTCCCCAATCTATTTGTATACTATAATAATATAAAACTAAACAAAAAACAAGAGCTAAATTAATAATTAGAAAAATTAATGAATTTTTATGCCTTGAAAAATGGCAAAATTTTACTTTTGATGAAGAATGATGCAATAAATGTGGAAAAAAATAGAATAAAATTAGTGAGTTTAAACAAGACTAAAAAAAAATTGAAAAAAAAACAACAAATTATAAAAAATAGCTTGAAATTTAAAATTAATCATGTTATAATCTATCTACAAGATAATTTGAAAGATAAATTATACAAATTTTAAGTTAGACGAATTTTAAAGGAGATAATACAATTATGAAAAAAGTTCTTTCCGTATTTATGGCAGTTTTAATGATGTTCACTGCTTTAACAATGAGCTCATCAGCAACATCATCAACATCAGACAAATATTTCTCAGCTAGCGGCACTCCTGCATCTTATGATCAAGCAGTTCTTGTGTTTGATTTCAATGGCGGTACTTCTAAATATGAACTTGCAGTTTATGATTTTACCTACAATTCTTTCACATACACTTCAGGTGTAAGTGGCACATATTACATGATTCCTCAAAACTCATTAACAATGCTTTATGGTTATTATGTTTCATTACCAGTTGTAACAGCTCCATCAGGCTATCAATTTGATGGTTGGTACTGCTACGAAGATGGTCAAACATACGGCGCTGGCGGTTCTTATAAAATCGTAGCAGTTAATTCTTTAACTAACTTTGTTGCAGCTTTCAGCCCAGCTGAATATGAAGAAGACACAATGACAGTTATCACTGGAATTTTAAGTTCAGTTATCGGCACAATCGTTGGCTTACTTTTCTACGGTGATGCAGAAGCTGGTCAATCACTTATCGAAGAGTTAATCGGTGGAATGTTTAGCTAATTTTCAAATTAAAAATTTAAAGCACAAGTGAGAAATCGCTTGTGCTTTTTGCATTATAAGAGTGAAATTCACTGTTAAATATTGCTTTATTAAAAGTTGAAGTTGTGAAAGGAAGACGATCAGGAAAAAAAGTTTTTGCCTTGCTCGTATCGCAACATTTATTATAGAGCCTTATTATACAGTGAATTAAAATTGCAATCTAAATGATATATAAGAGGTATTAAAGTTATGATGAACATAATTGAGCAAGTCAAACTTAAAATGATAGAGTTTAACGAAAGCGATCCAAAAAGAATTCAGCATTTTTTAAAAGTGCATAGTTTCGCAGTGCTTATAGGCGAATTAGAAAACCTAGACGAAAAAACAATGCACATATTAAACATAGCAAGCCTAACTCACGATATCGGCATACGACCAGCAGAGCAAAAATATGGCTCATGTTCAGGCAAACTCCAAGAAAAAGAGGGAGTAGCGCCAGCAAGACAGTTGCTCACTTCGCTTGAAATCGAAGAAGAAGTGATTCAAAGAGTTTGCTATTTAATCGCTCATCATCACACCTATGATAATATTGACGGCTTAGACTATCAAATTTTGGTTGAAGCTGATTTTCTTGTTAACTTATATGAGGACGAAAGCTCAAACGCTGCGATCAAGTCAGCAAAAGAGAAGATTTTTAAAACTAAAAGTGGCATTATGCTTTGTGATGTTATGTTTGGGCAATAGTGATGTAATTGCTAGCTTTGTGGTGGCGGTTAGTTTGCTTTCGGCGAACGTTTTGCTGAGCGAAGCTCAGCTGCTGCGTGCTTGCACGCAGTAATTTTGGCTTTGCCAAAATAAAACGTTCGCCGAAAGCTACCCAACATAGCAAACTAGAAGAAAACGACCAAAGAGCGCAAAATCGCAAAGCGATTTGAGCGAGTGAAAAAGCTAAAAATCAAAGCAAGCAGCAAAAAGAACCGATAGCGACAGCTATCGGTTCTTTTTGCGTCGGTTGAAGACACGAATAATCAAATTAAAACTCAATCCCTTTGCGAGCAGCTTTCCCAGCATCAAAAGGGTGCTTTTCGCATTTCATTTGAGTTATATAATCGCTAACTTCACAAAGTGCATCACTAGGATTTCGTCCAGTAAGCACAATTTCCACATTTTCATCTAAAGATGTTAAAAACTCGATGAGTTCATCTTCATCAAGCCACCCAAGACCCAAAACATCAAGAATTTCATCAAAAACAACCATGGTAAATTTTTCGTTTATGACTTTCAATTTCACCTCATCAAAAAGAGCTTGCATTTGCTTTTTAGTCGCTGCTTTTTCGCTTTCATTCATGGTGAAAATAAAGTTTTCAACCTTATATTTATCAAAAACTTCAACGTTTTCAAGTTTGTTTAAAATCGCAATCTCCCCAGAAGAAAAATCTTTTAAAAAGCTAGAGAAAATCACCTTAAACCCACTGCCACTTGCACGAATAACTTGACCCACAGCGGCTGTAGTTTTGCCTTTACCATTGCCATGATATATTTGAATCAACTTAAATCTCTCCCTTTTTATGTTTTTATCAGTCTTTTTCGTGCCTTTTTGGCGAAGCCAAAAATTGTACGCCCACAAAAACGACATCACATTTTAGTTTTGTGAAAGCTCCGAAAACTCAACGCCACTTTTGCCACACTTAAGAATTTCAAGCATCACTTCAACAATATGAGCAGCCGCCTCAACCGGTGGAATACCATGACGGCTGATGTTTGAAACCACAGTATACTCCGATTCTTGCATATCAGGGCGAGCGTTAATCGCCATATAAGCAGACATACTTTCGCTAGTGAGCAGACCAGGGCGCTCACCGATGAGCACGCAAGTGAGCGTAGCACCAACCGCAGGCCCAATGGTGCGAGCAGTGTTAACACGACAATAACGAACGAAAAATGGAGTGCCCACGCTCACACCCTCGTTTTGCAAACCAAGGGTAATCGCTGGCAAGATGTCCGCAACGTTTGCCGCAATGCTAGGGGCGCAAAGTCCGTCACCAACATAAATTTGCACATCAGGATTTTTCGCACAATTTTCTTTTATAGAATTAATCGCAGTTTCATCAAAAAGTCTACCCAAATCAGGACGAGTCAACATAGAATTTTTATCAGTGCATTGAGTTTGCACTTCAAAAAGACCCAAACTGTCAATAGTTTCCTTAGAAACCTCAGAAAATACTGCGTCCGCCGCCGCCGCTTGATCCGCTCTAAATCGCAGATACGATGGAGTCAAATATCGAGCACCACAGTGGTCTATACCGACTCTTGCTGGCGTTGTTTTTTTGAGCTGGGTCAGCTTTTCTTCGTCCTCGCAAGTTTGCATGAGGTTAAATTCTTGCATTTTTATTGCGGTTATGTCCATGTTTTCGTAGTTGAAGTTTTTCATAGTTACTCCTTTTTATATGTTATTAGAAAAAAATTTGCGATTTTTAAGGCACTCACAGCACAGAGCGAAACTTTTTTGTAACCGTAGGGGAGGGGTTCTACTCATGCGTGTTGATTAGGGAAAAATCTCAATTTTTCCTGCGTAGGGGGTGACGGCTTCCCAGACGTCCCAGGGAACGAGAACAAAACTATAAATTATATCAATTTACAATCGATAACACAAAAGCTCTCGAAAACCACGAACATAGTTCGTGCACCACCTGCGTAGGGGAGTGGTTCTACCGCTCCCAAGAACGGCGGCGAAACTCCCCATCACATCAACGTAAAATCGATAACACAAAAACCAAACGAAATTTGCTGTTTTCATTAAAATATGCGTTAAACCCTGGGACGTCAAGGATGCACCCCCTACAAATTAACGCTCAAAAACCCCTAATCAACACGCATGGGTTCTACTACTCCTTGTTTCCCATTTTTGCAATTTCATTGATTATGTAATGGTTTGGGTTTTATGTTATCGTTTTTGCGTTTGCGTAGCGGTTGATTTTTCTGCCGTTCTTGAACCCTCCGTCACGAACAAGTTCGTGCCACCTCCCTCGAGAGGGAGGCTGTTTTGGTTATCGATTATAATT
>JAWXUR010000067.1:0-10766 GCA_044426265.1 Clostridia bacterium | reverse complement strand
GGCATTTTCTTTTTTTCTGGAAAAAAAGAAAAACAAAAAAAGCATTCAAGGAAGTGTCCTTGAAAATCCTCTCGCACTGCGGTAGCTTTCTTTGGGGTTGGTACTGGATTTTTGGTTTGTTGGTTTTCTTTTGGCTTTTTTGTTTTTTACCTCGATTTTTTAATTATTAATCTATTTCCTCCTTAAGTTGCTTGCATTAGGGTCGACCCTACGATATAAAAAATGATTATTAATTCAAATTAACTCTAATCAACACGCTTGCAAACTTCATCTTTTAACAAACAGTTACCCCAATGTAAAAAAATCAAATTTCACTTCACGTCTATTGACACTTTAAAGCGTTAATGGTATAATTTGACTTAATTTAAATTTAAAGGAGTAGCTCACATGAAAAAGAAGCAAGGACGTAAGATTTTATTGGCGATTTTGGGAATTATTCTCTTGGGTGTGATTATTTTTGTTGTGTCGTTTTTTGTTGGAGGAAAAATGGCTGAAAACGATTGCATTGAGGCGCAAATTTTGAGGGTTGAGGAGCTCGCAGAGCTGTACGCAAGCGGTGATGCTGAAAAAGTTGATGAGCAATCTTTTTGCACATTTGACCTTGATGATATCAGCGAATATCAATATAACGACTTGCAAGTTTTGGCTAGTCACAACAGTTACAAACTCTATCAACCAACTTTGTCTTATTTATTTGCCAGCACTGTTTATCCTATCGTTGGCGAAGATGGGGACGTAATGAACTATGAAAATCCAACTACTACCGAACAACTTAACATGGGTATTCGCTCATTTGAGTGGGATATTCAAGAATATTCAGGCGAGTTTGACGGTTATATCGTACAACATGAAGCTTATATCGATTGCTGCAGTTCAATTCCTAATTTGGAACTTGCTTTTGAGGAAATTGCAATGTGGTCTGAATATAACGAAGATCATATGCCAATCACCATCATCATTGAGTGCAAGGACACAGTTGTGCCAGATTATGGCAAAGAGGACATCACTGACGGTGAAACGCTTTACGAAATGAGCCTTATGATTGCCGAAGTTTTGGGTGATTCGCTGTACACACCTAGTGAAATGCTCGGCGATTATGACACCATGCTCGATATGCGCCTTGATGATGCCTACCCTACTCTCGATGAGCTTCAAGGCAAAATTATTGTTATTCTTCATTATGGTTCGTACTGTGAAAGCTATGCGCAAACTGTTGATTTTGATGATCAACTTTTATTCACCGCTTTAGGTGATGAAAACTCTTGCTTCACAATTGAAAACGACAGTCAGACAAATGTCACACCTCTTATTGAGGCAATTGAAGAAAACTTTATCGTTAGAACTCGCATTAATGAGTGGGGTTATTTGGATTATAATTCAGAGGTTGAAGAGTTCGCTCTTTCAATCGGTGCAAACATTCTCACAAGCGACTATCTTGATGATCAAATGTTTGACGAAGTTTCTCGAATTGACGGCGAATATTTCATGTGCGTACGTGGCTAGTTTTATCAACTCATATTCAACTCAAATTAACCTTTTATAAGTAATTACACAATAAAATTTTAATTTTATACTTATTTTTCGCTTGTTTTAGTTGACAAACTATTTATTTAGACTTATAATGTAGTTATAAATAAAATAAACGGAGGGTTTTTAAAATGGACGCAATATTCACATCAATTATATCTTATGTTGAAGTCGCAGCACTTGCAATTTTTTCTTTCGTGGCAGCAATGATTCCAAGCACAACTGCTTCAGAAGTCATTTGCATCAACGATCAAATCGCACGCATGGAAGTTTTGGCAGAAGAATACGCAAGCGGTGAAGCCGAAGCGATTAACGAGCAGTATTTTTGCAATTTTGATATTAATGATACTGCTGATTATTCATTTGATGATTTTCAAATGATCGGAACTCACAATAGTTATAAACTTTATCAAAGCGAACTTAGTTACTTAATTTCAAGCACTTTGTTCCCTTTGTTTGGTGAAGATGGTGATGTCATGAATTATGAGCATGAAAACACCACAGATCAACTTAATATGGGCATTCGCTCTTTTGAGTGGGACGTTGTTGAATATGATGGAATGTTTGAAGGTTATTTGATTCAACATGAGGCTTACATTGACACAAACAGTTCAATTCCAAACTTGAAACTTGCTTTGGAAGAAGTTCTCATGTGGTCTGAATATAATGAAAATCACATGCCAATCACAATTATTATCGAATGTAAAGATCAAGCAATTCCAAGTGCTGACAAAACAGCAATTTCAGATTCTCAAGCAGTTGTTGAATTATCAGATTACATCAGCAGCATTTTGGGAGATACTCTTTACACACCTGCTGACATGGTTGGTGATTACGATTCAATGCTTTCAATGCGCCTTGCAGATGATTATCCAAGTCTTGCTGAACTTCAAGGAAAAGTCCTTATTCTTCTTCACACTGGTGATGCTTGCTTAGATTATGCTGAAGATGTGGCTTTTGAAGATCAAGATCTTTTCATCACAGAGCAAACAGATGATTCTTGCTTCACAATTCTTGCTCAAACCATAACTCCAATAAGAGAAGCTCTTGAAGAAAACTTCATGGTGCGTTGCAGTATTAATGTTTGGGGAAGTGAATCTAACCAAACTTCAGAATACTTTGTTGATTTGGGTGTCAATATTCTAACAAGTGATTTTGTTTATGAAAATCAATCATACGAAGCAACAAGAATTGACGAAATTTACACAATGGGAATTATAGATTAATTAAAATTAAATATCGCAAAAAGCCACAATAACTTTAATCGGTTATTGTGGCTTTAATTTTGTTTGAATTTGCTGTGCTGATTTTTGCTTATTCGTCAGTTTTAGTTTCTTCAAGTTTTTCAGCTTGAGCAATTTCACCCTTGATTTTTTTATATTGCTTAACAAATTTATATGCTATCCATGCCATGATTTCAAACACAACCAGCATTGCAAATCTAAGAGCGAAAACATCTAAAATCACAACTAAAATCAGGCTCAAAACCGCCGCCGCTAAGTAAGTTGCCATAAAGCTATAGCAAATTAGCTTTCTTAACCATGCTGGGACTTTGGTTTTCATTTTAACTTTGTCTGTGCCACCTAGTAGCATTGAGATGAAAAATCCTATGTATAGTTCCATTTGTTTTTCTCCTTTTTGGTTTGTTTTTTTGTTTTCGAGCAGATAATATCCGTCCTTGTATTTTTTGCGGTTAGTTTTTCTGCTCTGTGGGAAGTTTGTGGAATTGGGACGCTTCGGCGAGCGTTTTGCTGTGACTTGTCACAGCTGCTGCGTGCTTGCACGCAGCTATTTTGGCTTCGCCAAAATTAAACGCTCGCCGAAGCTAGTTTGCCGTTTGCTGACGTTTACAGTTCACAAAACAAGCAGCTGTCGCTGTTTGTTTTGCTGCATTGCTATTTCGATCCGTAAAAAATCGCTTTGCTCTTTTTACTAGTTAGCGCAAATGCGATATCGATTTCTTTAGGTTTGTTTTAAAGAAAAGATATCGCATTTTTATTAATTTATTCTATTTTTTGCTCGCATTTGCTTTGCTTTAATTTTTCATTCTCAATTTATTTGGGGAGTTTCGCTTGCTGCTGCAAGCGACTTAAGGCTCTGCCTTAAGAATCCGCAATTTTTCGTGAAAAATTGAGTAAAGCTTTGCTTGCTTTGTTTATTTTGGCTTTTTCACTCCTTGGTGAGGTCTCGCCTATTTCTTCTTAAGCTTTTTCATTCTAAGTTCTTTTGAAAGAACACTTTTTCTAAGTCTAAGTGACTCAGGAGTGATTTCAAGAAGTTCATCATCTTTGATAAATTCCATGCATTGCTCAAGGCTGAGGTTTGTGTGAGGTACTAAACGAAGAGCGTCATCTGCACCTGATGAACGTGTGTTTGTAAGTTGTTTTTTCTTACATACGTTACATACGATGTCTTCAGATTTTGCACATTCACCAACGATCATACCTTCATAAACTGGAATACCAGGGCCAATGAAGAGGCGACCTCTGTCTTGTGTACCGAAAAGACCATAACCAGTGCTTTCGCCTGTTTCGTGAACTACGATTGATCCACGTTCTCTTGTTTGGATATCGCCTTTATATGGCTCGTAACCTGCGAAAAGTTGGTTCATGATGCCGTTACCATTTGTGTCTGTCATAAATTCACTTCTATAACCGATAAGACCACGAGAAGGGATTTTGAACTCAAGGTGAGTTGCGCCGCCATCTCTAGCGCCCATGTTTTCGAGTTCACCTTTACGTGAGCCGAGTTTTTCCATTACTGGGCCAACATAATCAGCTGGTACTTCAACGATGAGAAGTTCCATTGGCTCTAAAAGAGCACCGTTTTCTTCTTTAAAGATAACGCTTGGACGTGAAACTTGGAACTCATAACCTTGTCTTCTCATTGTTTCAACGAGGATTGAAAGGTGAAGTTCACCACGGCCACTAACTTTGAATGCATCTGTGCTTTCAGTTTCGCTAACTCTCATACTAACGTTAGTTTCAACTTCTTTGAAAAGTCTATCTCTAATGTTTCTTGATGTTACGAACTTACCTTCTTGACCAGCAAATGGTGAGTTGTTAACGATGAAGTTCATTGAAATTGTTGGTTCATCAATCTTAACGAAAGGAAGAGCTTCAACACAGTTAGGGTCGCAAGCTGTTTCACCGATGTTAAGATCTGCGATACCAGCGATACAAATTAAATCGCCAAATTCAGCAGTGTCGCACTCAACTCTTTTGAGGCCTTCATATTGATAAAGTTTAGCAATTCTAACGTTTTTAGTTGTTGCGTCAGTTTTGCAAAGTGTGAGTTGTTGACCTTGTTTAACTGTTCCTCTTTCAACACGACCTACGCCGATACGGCCTACATAATCATCATAATCAAGGCTTGAGAAAAGGATTTGTACAGGAGCATCTGATTCACCTTTTGGACCTTCAACGTTTTCGATGATAGAGTCTAAAAGTGGGCGCATATCGCCTTCACGTACGTCATCTTCGAGTGAAGAATAGCCTTCTTTTGCAGAAGCGTACACAACTGGGAATTCGAGTTGGTCTTCGTCAGCACCGAGTTCGATGAAAAGGTCGAGAACCTCGTCAATAACTTCAGCTGGACGTGAGCCAGGTCTGTCGATTTTATTAACAACAACAACAACTTTTTTCTTTAAGCCAAGAGCTTTTCTAAGAACAAAGCGAGTTTGTGGCATACAACCTTCAAATGCGTCAACTAAGAGCAAAACTCCGTCAACCATCATTAAGATACGCTCAACTTCGCCGCCGAAATCAGCATGGCCTGGGGTGTCAACGATGTTGATTTTTGTGTCGTTATACACGATTGATGTGTTTTTAGAAAGGATTGTGATACCTCTTTCTTTTTCGAGGTCGTTTGAGTCCATAACTCTTTCCATAACTTGTTCGTTAGTTCTAAATGTTCCGCTTTGTTTGAGCATCTCATCAACCAAGGTTGTTTTACCATGGTCAACGTGGGCAATGATTGCCACATTACGTACTTCGTTTCTAATATCCATTGCTTCACCTATATTTCATTTTATTTTGTACTACTTTTTAGTTTTGACATTCATCTGCAAAAATAAGCCTTATTTTTAACACTTATTACTATTTTGCACTTTGTCATACCTTAATATTTTAACACGGATTTACATTTAACGCAAGTTGAAATTATACAAGTATTGGTCTGTTTTTTTGTGTAAAACATCTAATAATATGCGGTATTGATGCTGTAATGAAATTTTCAATCATTTTTTATTTAAATTAAGCACATATCATTGCTTTAAATTATTAGATGTGATATACTTAACTCACAAAAAAATCCATGAAGAAAAAACACACTTTTTTTGCGACTTTTTGTTTTGTACACTTTTAAAAATAAGCCTATTTTTAAAAGGTCGCCAGAGTAAGCGAAGCGATGTACGGCAAAAAACGAGTTCTCTTAAAAAAGTGCGATAAAGAGGAAAAACTCATGACAAAATTTATAGTTATTACTGACACTCACTTTTTCAAAAACTCTTTAGGCTGCTCAGGCAAAATTTATGACAATTACATGAAAACACAGCAAAAATGTTATGCCGAAACCGAAGCAATAAACGAAGCTGTTTTTGACTTTTTGTCTAAAACCGACCTCGCTGACACCATTTTTATCGCTGGTGACTTAGTCAACGACGGCGATAAACAAAGCCATTTGGCATTTATTAAATTGCTCGAAAAAGTTCAAGTGGCTGGCAAAAAGATTTACATCATAACCGCCGGGCACGATCACAACAAAAATCCACGAGGTTACTTGGGCGAAGAACGATTTGATCTCGAGCCAACACAAAGAGAAGAGCTTTATGAGTTATACAAAGACTTCGGTTTTTCAAGCGCTCTAACTCTCGACAAAGAAAACCTTACATACACCGCCAACATCGGTGATGACGTGCGACTTCTCGCCCTCAATTGTGATGGTAAAGGCGAAAAAAATGGCACTTTTGATGAAGAGAGAATGCTGTGGATTGAAAACGAATGCAAAAAAGCGAAAGAGGATGGAAGAATTGCAATCGGCATGAACCATATTCCACTTTTGGCTGGGCAACCAATTTTTTCACTTGTGAAAAATGCTGTACAAAAAAATGCTAGCGAAATCACAACTCGCTTTGCAGATTTTGGCTTAAACCTCGTTTTCACTGGGCATATGCACAATCAAAGCATAAATTGCAAAACAACTGAACTTGGCAATAAGTTTTATGACATTTGCACTGGCGCAGTTGTTCAAGCACCTGCTTGCATGAGGCTTGTGAGCGTTATTGATAATGAAACTATTGACATTAAAACTTTGCCTTGCCCTGATTTTGATTATCCAATGGGTGATAAAACTTGCGAGCAATATTTAAATGATATTTTTGATGCTTCGATTTTAAACATGATCAGTGATTTGAAAGATAGCCCTGAAATCCTCATCAAAAAATGTGGTGCAACACCTAACAAGGCACTTTGTGCAGTGTTTAGCAAAGTCGGTAGAGTGATAGACACAATGAAAGTTGGCACTGTTTGCAAACTCGCCTTTGTTAAATGCGATGCAAGCGTTAAAGATAAACCTTTTAAAGACTTAGCTGCTGAAATCGTACGCAGCCTTTTTCAAGGCAATCAGCGTTTCAAAGAAGGCACTGTTGAGGGTGATATCTTGCTAAACATTATTAAGAGATTTAATTTTGTGCTTAAAAAACTCAACATTAAAAACACCGACGGTGAAAAAGTTGACCTTTTCGAAGTCATCAAAAACACAATCGGTAACTATGGCATTGACGACAACAACGCTGTTATCAAATTAAAATAAAATACAATCACCTCAATAAAGCTTACTTAAACGCTTTATTGAGGTGATTTTTTTAAAAATGAAAACCAAAAGTCCCACAAAGAAGCGAGGGGAGCTTCAATGTGGGACTTTTGGCTTGTGTAAAACTAGGAGTCGTATATGAAAAGAAGAAAGCTAATTCAAAGGTATAAGTCAATTAAATGTTTATTAACTTATATCTTACTTGTTATAATAACATATTTTTGCAATAATTACAAGTGATTATTATAACTATTTTAATTTTTTCTTAAAGCTTGCTAAGAGAATAGCATACATCAGCTTTTTTTGCCACTTCTGGTGAGTGAGTTACGATGATGATGCATTTTTCTTGCTCATGAGCTAAGTTTAAGAAAATATCCATGATGTTTGATTGGGTTTCGCCGTCTAAGTTACCAGTTGGTTCATCTGCTAAGATAACATCTGGTTCATAAGCGAGGGTTCTTGCGATTGCAACTCTTTGCTGCTCACCACCTGAAAGTTTCAAGATGCGGCGGTTTGTCATCTCATCTCTAATTCCAACATCTGAAAGCAAGGTTTGAGCCTTAGTTTTCTTTTCGCCAATTTTTTTGCCGCTGATATCCATTGAAAGGACAACGTTTTCCGCAGCTGTGAGATATGGAATAAGGTTATATGATTGGAAGATAACTCCCACATATTTTGATCTATAAGCATATTGATTGATTTTTTTGATATCTTTATCGTTATATCTAATCTCGCCTTTTGTTGGTCTTGTTAGACCTGAAAGCATAGATAACAGAGTTGTTTTACCAGCGCCTGATTTTCCGATGATAGCGTACACCTTGCCTTTTTCAAAGCTAAGATTGCAGTTTTGAATAACATATTTTTTGCCGTCATAAGAATAACCAACGTTTTCCATTTTAAAAATACTCATAATCGCACCTCCCTTAAGTTCTGTCGCTTAAAATCTTAAGCGGTTCATATCTTAAAATACTTATCATTGCCACGCTGCTTGAAACAAGAGCTAATAGCAAACCGATTACGAGGAGTTCTATTAGTACAACCACACTGCCGCTAACTTCGATTGAGTCAACATAATCAACTGTTTCAAAGCCGAGCATACTAGTGATTGATGTGCTACCCATGCCACTGCTCATTGCTGGTGATTGTTGCCGTGTACCGCTGAAATTGCCACCAAAGTTTGAGCTTATGTCTTCTGATGAAGTTTCAACTGATTCGATTTGGCTTTCTAACAGATAATCTGCGATTGGAGAAGATACGAGTGTACCCACACCACTGCCGACAATAACGGCTAAGAAAGTTATGATTAAAACTTCGCTGATGAATTGCATTGCAACCTTGCGTTTTGCCATACCGATAGCTGCTAAAACACCGATTTCGTATTTTCTTTCTCTGATTGAGAAGAGGTTAAACACGATTAAGATGATTGCACCGATAGCCAGTACCACTAAAAGGAAAACCATAACAAATTGGCTTGTGCTTTCAAGAGGTTCAAGACTAGATTCAAACTCAGTTAAATCTGTTGAGGTGATTGTGTATGTTTCTAAATCAAGACCGAGAGCCTCAGCCTCATCTGGGAATGCTTCGTAACTTTCAACGCTTGCAAAAACGAAAGTTGCGTTGTCTGAAGTTGAAAGTGTTGATGATGTTTCTTCCTCAGTTCTTTCGCTGATATATGTGCCATCAAGCTCTTCGGAAGCTTCGATGATTGCCGTCATTGAGGTGTAACTAATATATACGCAGTTTGAATAAGAGTCTGATGATTCGCAATAGAAAATACCGCTAATTTCAAATTCAACTGTGTCTTCTTCATTTAAGCTGTTTACTAAGGTGAATGTATCGCCAACTTCTAAATCGTTGAAATATGCGAGTTCATAACTGATAACGCATTGGTTTGTTTCATCATCTATGTCAAACATTTCGCCGTCATAAATTGTCATTGTGCCTTCAATAAAGCCTACCATTGCATCATGTGAACTATAGCCAGTAACTTGGAAATCTGAACTTGAAGATGTTGTGCTTGAGCTCAAGCCGCCCATTGCTTCCATGCCGCCCATCATTGATGCGCCTTCTTGCATAACAAAATCTTCTGTGCCAGTTGAGTACGCCTCGATTCCGTCTTCTTCAGCGTTTAAACCGATATCAGCTGAGTAGTAAAAACTGCTTACGCTGTCTGCTTCGGAATAAGTCATGAGTTCTTCGAGTGAAACTCCACTCGACATAAGTTCCATCATTTCAGCCATTGCATCTTCATCAATATCTGAAGAGCTTGTCATGCCTTCGCCCATTGCTGTGCCCATAAGACCTTCTCTGTTAGTTGAAATTGAAGCTGTGATTGTCATTGATTCTAATAAGCTTTCTTCAACACTATCTGCACTGCTCTTAATAACTAAGGCTGTGCACGCAGAAGTTGAAATAACTAAAATCAAGATGAACATCAAAATGCTACGCCCTTTAATGCGAGTGATGTTCCTGAATGCATTTTTTAAAATATACATTGACTTCCTCCATTTAGCTTACTAATTAATAATATAAGCCTGTTATGATATAATTGTGATATTTTCATCAAAATCAAAATTTGCTTTTTCAAAAAGCACTTATCAACTATTCGTATTTACATCGAATAAGTTAACTATAATTTTGATTTGTGATGATGTTGTGATAAGCATAAATTTTTCAGATTTTATTTTTTTTTGAAAATTTCCAATTCGTTTTGATGATGTACCTAGTATAAAAACCAATTGTGATAACCTTGTGATGTGTCGACAACGTCGACTTGACCGCCGGGTTAGATTCATTTATTTAAGAGTGGCTACACCGAGCAGTTAAATTGCTCGAGCTTTTGTGGCTTTGATTGAGCTTGATGAATTGAGCCGAAAAAGTTCGCTGTCGCTCTCGTTTTCTACTTTTTTGTTGTGGGTGATTTTGTTGTTTATGGGTAGATTGTGGTGGCGGATAGTTTTCGGCGAACGTTTAATTTTGGCTTTGCCAAAATCACTGCGTGCAAGGCACGCAGTTGCTGCGGCGAAGCCGCAGCAAAACGTTCGCCGAAAACTATCCGCTTCATCAAACTCGCTAAACAAAGCCAAACTAAAGCTAGTTAAACGCAAACGCAAGGGCTCGATGCCAATGCAAGCAACTTAAGGGTTTTTATTTAATAAAATTTAATTTTTTAGTCTTGCTATATATGTTGAGAAATATTTTTGTAACCGTAGGGGAATGGTTCTACTCCTCCTTGTTTCCCCTTTTTGCAATTTCATTGATTATGTAATGGTTTGGGTTTTGTGTTATCGTTTTTGCGTTTGCTTAGCGGTTGATTTTTCTGCCGTTCTTGCGTTTGTTGTTGTGGATAAATTTCGCTTTGTTTTTTTGTTTGTTGATGCGGTTAGTGCAGTTTCTGCTGCCGCAGGGGCGTTACGTTTTTTTGCTTG
>JAWXUR010000005.1:0-49812 GCA_044426265.1 Clostridia bacterium | reverse complement strand
CTGTGGTCGCCAGTAGGTTTGATGTGATTTTCTGGCGACCACAGGTCGCCCCTACGTTGTGAGTATTCGCAAAAAAAATGAGGTGAGAGCTATAAACTCCCACCTCATAAAATTTTAATAACAACTAGAAAACGAGAACGACAGTGAACTTTTTCGACCCAGTTCATCAACCTATCTTAAAGCCACCCCAGCTCGAGCAATCCAGCTGCTCGGTGTATCCGTCACCAAAATACTATAAACCCAACACGGCGGTCATGTCGAGGTACTCGACCTAGATTCTAGCTACGCCAGTGTCTTTTGCTGCTTTAGCTACTGCTGCTGCAACTGTTGGACCAACTCTTTCATCGAAAGCTGCTGGAATAACGTAGTCACTGCGTAAATCTTCTTCAGCAACGAGGCTTGCAATTGCGTAAGCTGCAGCAATTTTCATTTCTTCATTGATGTCACTTGCTCTAACGTCAAGTGTACCACGGAAGATACCTGGGAATGCAAGAACATTGTTGATTTGGTTAGGGAAGTCAGAACGACCAGTACCAACAACGCAAGCACCAGCTGCGAGAGCTTCGTCAGGCATGATTTCTGGAGTTGGATTAGCCATTGCAAAAACGATAGGATCTTTTGCCATTGAGCGAACCATGTCTTGAGTTACACAACCTGGAGCAGAAACACCGATGAAGATGTCAGCGCCTTTGAGTGCGTCAGCAAGTGTGCCAGTGATACCTGATTTATTTGAGAAAGATGCAAGTTCAACTTTTGAAGCGTTTTCTTGAATGCCAGGTCTGTCTTTGTGTACAACACCACTACGGTCGCAAAGGATAACGTCTTTCATACCCATGCTAACGAAAAGTTTTGCGATTGCAACGCCAGCAGCACCAGCACCGTTGAAAACTGCAACTGTGTCTTTAATGTCTTTTTTGCAAAGTTTAAGAGCATTAACAAGAGCAGCAGCGCAAACAACAGCAGTACCATGTTGATCATCATGGAAAATTGGAATATCTGTTTTTTCTTTAAGTTTTCTTTCAATTTCAAAGCAACGTGGAGCTGCGATATCTTCGAGGTTGATACCACCGAAAGAACCTGAAATGAGAGCTACTGTGTTAACGATTTCGTCAACGTCTTTTGATTTAATGCAAAGAGGGAAAGCGTCAACATCGCCGAACTCTTTGAAAAGTACACATTTACCTTCCATAACTGGCATACCAGCTTCAGGGCCGATGTCACCAAGACCGAGAACTGCAGTACCATCAGTAACAACAGCGATCATGTTCCAACGACGTGTGAGTTCATATGATTTATTAATATCTTTTTGAATTTCAAGACATGGTTGAGCAACACCTGGAGTGTAAGCGAGTGAAAGAGCATCTTTATTATCAACTTTTGCACGAGCTACAACTTCAATTTTACCTTGCCACTCACCGTGGAGTCTAAGCGATTCTTTTGCGTAATCCATTTTAATTTACCTATCTTTCTTATCGTTTATGTAATGTGATTGTTTGATCTTAAAATATAATTTTAAAATTTGGAGCACCTCGCCTTAATATGATTTATCATGTTTCATTTGCCAACGGCAAATTTCATTCACGAAGTGAATTCCATTGGGCGAAGTCCAATTTCATTTAAATTATGCTTCCCAAGGGAATTTGTAATCAAGACCTAAGTCATCACGAACTTTTGACATTTCTTTTTGTACTGGCTCTGAAATTGGCACACCGCTGTCTTTTCTTTCAAGCCAAACGAGGTGTTCTTTTTCACCAGCTGTGTAGATATGATCTTGACCAGGAGCTTTTCTTGATGCTCTAAGATCTCTCATGATGTCGCCAGCGATTTTCTTGAATGTTTCAAGACCTTCGAAAGCTTCGATATCAATTGCGATGAAGAAGTGACCGAGGTGGAAAGGAATTTTTTCACCGTTTTCGCCGATACCTGTGAGAGCTTTGAGATAAGAACCATTTTGAAGAGCAGCTGAAAGAACTTCAACAACAGTTGCATAGCCATAACCTTTGTAACCAGCGAGATCTTCGCCGATACCACCAAGAGGTGCAAGAGCAGCTTCACCAGTGTTGAGTTGAACTAAAATTTTATCTGTATCTGTGAGAGCTTGACCTTCACTGCCAACAACCATACCTTCAAGAGTTGACTTGCCGATACGTGAGTAATATTCAAGTTTACCACGTTGAGTGATTGAAGTTGCACAGTCAAGTACAAAAGGGAAGTCCTCATCAGTTGGGAAACCAATTGTGAGTGGGTTAGTACCTAACATATTTTCAACACCAAAAGTTGGTGCGATTGATGGACGTGCGTTTGTACCAGTGATACCAATCATGCCTTCTTTACAAGCCATAAGTGGATAGTAACCAGCGATACCATAGTGGCAAGAATTTCTAACTGCAACCATGCCCATGCCGTGTTTTTTAGCTTTAGCGATTGCCATTTGCATAGCTTTATAAGAAATAACTTGACCCATTCCGTCATGACCGTCAACAACAGCTGTTGTGTCTGTTTCTTTAACGATTTCAAAGTTTGTTATTGGTTGTTGGATACCCCAGTTAATTCTGTCAATGTAAATTGGTTTGAAGCGGTTGCAACCATGTGACTCGATACCTCTTTTGTCTGACTCTAAAAGAACGTTAGTACAAATTTCAGCATCTTCTCTTGGCACACCAACGCCAACGAATGCATCTGTTACGAAATCTGAAGCGGTTTTCCAATCTAATACTACTTTACCCATAATAAAATACCTCCAAAATTTATATTATTAATTTGTGCCTAGTTTATATAAAAAAGATTTCTCTTTTTTTACCGAGTTTATTCTTTATCTTCCCAGTCCATTGCTCTTGTAACAGCTTTTTTCCAGCCGTTATAATATTTGTTTCTTGTGTTCATATCCATTTGAGTTTTGAAAACTCTGTCAACTTCACGGTTTTGTTCGATATCTTCCAAACTGTCCCAAACGCCAACAGCAAGACCTGCGAGGTATGCAGCGCCAAGAGCTGTAGTTTCAACAGTTTTAGGTCTATCAACGTTAACACGAGCAATATTTGCTTGAATTTGAAGCATGATGTTGCTTACACTTGCACCGCCATCAACTCTAAGAGTTTTAATCTCTATTTTAGAATCGTCAGACATCGCTTCGAGCAAATCTGTCATTTGATAAGTGATGCTTTCAAGAACTGCACGGCAAATATGTGCACGATTAACTCCACGAGTGAGCCCAACAATGCAACCTCTTGCGTACATATCCCAATAAGGAGCACCAAGACCAGTAAACGCCGGTACGATGTAACAACCATTTGCATCTTCAACAGATTCAGCAAGTTCGTCACATCTTCTAGGTGTATCAAACAAAATCAGCTCATCTCTAAGCCACTTAATAACAGAGCCAGCATTAAAAGCACTGCCCTCAATTGAATAAGTTGTTTTGCCATTTAAACTCCAAGCAACACCAGTAAGCAATTTGTTTTGTGATTGAACACGTTGTTCGCCTGAGTTCATCAAAAGGAAACAGCCTGTACCATAGGTGTTTTTCGCCATGCCTTCTTCAAAGCAAGCTTGTCCAAAAAGAGCAGCTGGCTGATCGCCGATAGCTCCGCAAATTGGTACGCCTTCAAGTTCGTCCAAGCCTAAGATGCCGCTGTCGATATGACCGTACACCTCGCTTGAAGGAACTGGAGTAGGTAAGATGTTCATTGGAATTCCTAACTTTTCGCAAAGGTATTCGTCCCAACAAAGTTTATCAACATCAAAAAGCATAGTTCTTGATGCGTTTGAATAATCTGATACGTGAACCTTGCCACCTGTTAAGTTCCAAATGAGCCAAGTTTCAACAGTACCAAAAAGAAGATCGCCATTTTCTGCCATTTCTCTTGCGCCATCAACATTATCCAAAATCCAACGGATTTTTGTTGCTGAAAAATAAGCATCAATGATAAGACCAGTATGCTCAGCTATGTAATCGCAAAGCTCTTTGTCTAGCTTGATTTTTTCGCACATTTCAGCTGTACGTCTGCATTGCCAAACAATGGCGTTATAAATAGGTTTACCAGTGTTTTTGTTCCAAAGAATAGTAGTTTCTCTTTGGTTTGTGATTCCAACCGCCTTGATTTTTGATGAATCAATTTCATGCGAGTTTAAAATCGTGGTGATTGATGCGAATTGACTATATAAAATTTTAAGTGGATCATGCTCAACCCAACCTGCTTTTGGGTAAATCTGATCAAACTCATTTTGAGCCATCGCCATGATATTACCCTTTTTGTTAAACACTATAGCTCTTGAGCTAGTAGTACCTTGGTCAAGAGATAAAACGAAATTCTCTTGCATATTTTCTTCCTCCTTCAAAGCTAATCTTTGAATACTATAGTCAAAGAAAAATTGCTCTGTGACTAAAAAAGGGTATAAAAATAGAGAGTAGACGCAATAACCCCATTTACAAAAAAAATGGGATTGTATCTATTCTCATCATTCTCCATAGATTATATCACACTTGAATTTTTACTATTTAACTACTATAATAAGTTTACTAGAAAATATTAGTTTTGTCAAGATTTTTGTTGATAGTTTTATAAAAAACTCAAAAAAAATCAAAGTTTTTATAAAAACAGCCAAAAATTTAACATTTAATATCAAATTTTTCCTGTATTATCTTGACCTAGAGCGATAAATATAGTATTATATTATTTAAGATAACTATATTATATTAATATAACTTTAAAATGACTAGTCAATTATTTCGGATTGGCTAAAATATAAAAATAAAAAAAGGTAGGAATAATTAATGGAAAATATATTTTCAGGTGAAATTTTAAATATAACCCCTTTCAAAAAAGGTTTCGTTTTTGTTACAAAAGGAAAATCAGACGAGGGTAAGTTAGTTGTTAATTTTTATGGATATGATGCAATTAATGATAGATTTACAAAAATCAAAAAAGATGTTTATTTAAAAATCAAATTCGGTTATGAATATGAAGAAATTGCTAAACAACTCGAAGACTATGTTTCTTGTGATGTCGGCATTTTAAACGACAATCGTATCATGGCAATTTTTCCAAACGGCGAATATAATATTTTTAACACAGACGGCTCATTAAACGTTTCATCTCAACTTTCATATCACGGCTCAAGCGTGTGTGATATCGCTGTTGATGGGCAATACATTTGGTGCGCTGTTCCAGGTGAAAACGCAATCATCAAATATTCACCACGAGAGGGAAGAATACTTCTTAGAATTGGTGGCGGAGATGCAACAGCGTTTGAAAAACCATGTGCGGTTGTTTTAAATGGCAGCATGATATATATCAGCAATCAAAGCTCAAAGAAAATTAG
The DNA here is from genome assembly GCA_044426265.1 of Clostridia bacterium. GTDB lineage: Bacteria > Bacillota > Clostridia > Oscillospirales > Acutalibacteraceae > UBA6857. Next base: position 44,490 of record JAWXUR010000005.1, on the reverse strand, counting down.
AACACTTAATGTTTTAACAAATTCAGTGAGAGATTATCGTGTGTTTAATGAAAAGGTTTATAAATATATTAATGTAATGGGTCACGAATTCGTTTGGCTTGATTCTGGTCTTTACGTTTTAGATTAAAATTAGATAAATAAAAACGAGCTGTTTAATTTCAGCTCGTTTTAGTTTTTGCTATTTAAATTGTTTACTACTCATCATCACTAGGTGCTTCACCTTTAACAAAATAAGCAACAACAGAAAGTTTCGAAGTGACTGTGGTTGTGTAAGTCATGGTTTTTTCATTAACTTCATCTGTCACATCAACACCATTAACATAAAGTGTTTTTAAATCATAATACTTGCTGTCTGTTCTTGTTGGTTCAATATAAAGAGTGAGAGTGCCTTGCGTGTCGGCTCTAAAATTATAATCACTTGATGTGCCCTCAATCTCATAATCATCATCAACAGTGATATAGCCATTTGAATAAGTTAAAATAAAAATTGGGTAATCTTTAGGTATAAGATAATACCATCCCATATAGGCTAAAGAGCTAAGTAAAATTGCGGTTGTCATAAAAAATGCTAAAAATTTCTTCATGAATTTATCTCCTAGTTTAATCAATTGAATTTGAAAGTTTCGACAGGGTGAGCGAAGCGATGTACGCTAAAACTAAAACTTATTTGACAGTGAGAGCTGAAATTAAATCTGAATATATACTAACAGCATTATCGAAAAAGTTTGTTTTAACAATTTCAATTTGAGAGCTATCAGCAACGTAAATTGTGAGTTCAAAAAGTTTTGTTCCCATATCAAAAATTCTGAAAGTGACGTGATGACCTTGCCGCAAATCAACAACTTCAACTTCGCTTTCTTTTTTAATTTTATCTCGATTATAAATTTTAAGTCCAGCATTAACTGCTTTTTCACGTATCGAGCGAGGCAAAAGATTTTCAATTTCAAGCACTTCAATGCTTGTGCGCAGTGAAACAGTGAGGTACTGCTCACCATCAATATCTTCGCAGCCGACTTGACCGCCCTCAATGAGTTCGCTTATCGCTGCGTTAATCTCAAAATAATTAGCAATTTGATTTTCTTGAAATGCATCGTTAATTTGAGTTCTAGTTAAAGTTTTTCCAATAGTTTTTAAAAGATAACAAACCAAAAGCTTGATATCTGCTTTTTCTCTTAAGCCTCCAGGTGCAATGCCGAGGTCAAATGAGTTAGTTTCCATTCAATTCTCCTATCTAATACTAAACACATCATGCAAAATGGATTTTTTGCTTAGTTATGTTTAATTAAGTTTAATCATATATATATGTCTTTAATTTTACCATAACATCAAAGAAAAATAAATAGTATTTTTAAAAAAATAATTAAATTTAAAAATCATTTGCAATTTTGTGGTTATTTTAGGCAAATTTTCAATTAAAATAACATTTTATCTCTTGTCAATTCGTCAATTTTGATGTATAATAAGAAACGGTACAAATTAAATTAGATGGCACATTATAAATTCGAACCAACTAAAATGTGCAAATTTTATGATAGTGAGGGTTATTGTGTTAGAAAATTTACAAATCAGCCAGTCAAGCAATCAAGCAATATCGCTTGCCATAAACTCGAGAACTCTTGCACATTCTATTATTTTGCACGGAGCAAGTGAAAGAGCTCGTTTTTACACCGCTAAAGCTATTGCGCAAGCCATAGTTTGCACTGGTGAAGATAAGCCTTGCCAAATGTGTGGCGCTTGCAAAAAAATCATTGATAATATTCACCCAGATGTGACGATAATTGATGGCTATGCAAGTGTTTCAGCAATAAAAGTTGATGCAATTCGTCAACTTAAAACTAAGGCGTTGCTTTTTCCAAATGATGGTGAAAAAAGTGTGTTCATAATTCATGGCGCTCATAAAATGAACGTGCAAGCTCAAAATGCACTGCTCAAAATCTTTGAAGAACCTGCAGACCATGTATGTTTCATATTAACTTGTGAATCTGCTTCAACCTTGATTTCAACTATTACATCAAGAGCTAGAGCGTATTTTTTAGGCAATGAAACCAAAGTGATTGAAGATGGTGAGGAAACTGCGCTCAACGTTGCTGCTGATCTTATCAGTTGTCTATGTTCAAACAGTGAACTTGCTTTTATAAAGAAAACAGCACCACTGCATAAGGATAAAATTCTCTTTAAAGAAGTTGTAACCGAGTTTCCAGTGATTTTTAGAGATGCTATAATCGCAAAAAACGGCTCATCTAAATTAATGACAAACGAAACTGAACTTGCAAATAGACTCGCTAATACTTTTACAATTAAACAATTAGTTGAATTTATGCAGCAGTCGCAAGATTTCATAGCGCTATTTGATAAAGTACCAAACCACAATTTATTTATAACAAGAGTGTCGAGCTTGTTTTACAGCATTAAAAGCTGTTAATAAGCTTATATATAGAAAGGGAAAATAATGATAGAAGTAATTGGAGTAAGATTTAAAGATGTTGGAAAACATTATTATTTTGATCCAGCAAATTTAAATGTTGAAAAAGGTGACAAAGTCATCGTTGAAACAGCACGAGGTGTTGAGTGCGGTGAAGTAACTTTCACGCAAAAAAAGGTTGACGAAAAAAACATTGTGTCACCTCTTAAAAAAGTTATTAGAATTGCAACAGAAAAAGATCTTTCAATAATAAGAGAAAATGCGAATAAAGAAAAAAATGCGTTTGATATCTGCGTTAAAAGAATTGCACATTATAAACTTGAAATGAAACTTGTTGATGTTGAATATACTTTTGATAGAAACAAAATCTTGTTTTATTTCATCGCAGATGGCAGAATTGATTTTAGAGAGCTTGTAAAAGACCTCGCTGGTGTATTTAGAACAAGAATTGAACTTCGCCAAATTGGTGTTAGAGATGTTGCCAAAACAGTTGGTGGCTTAGGCGTTTGTGGCAGACCTTTTTGTTGCAAGAGCTTTCTTAGTGAGTTTCAACCAGTTTCAATTAAAATGGCGAAAGAGCAAGGCTTATCGCTTAGCCCAGTTAAAATCAGCGGTACTTGTGGCAGACTCATGTGCTGCTTGAAATATGAGCAAGAATCTTACGAGCATCTTCTTCGTGTGACACCTAAAAAAGGAGCAATTGTTGACACTGAGGAAGGTCGAGGCAGAGTTATTGACGTGAATTTAATCACTGGAATGCTCAAAGTTAGCCTTGATAAGAAAAAAGACGCAGAGCCAATTGAAGTGTATCGTAAAAAAGTTAAGGTTGTTAAAGATGGTCAAATCAGACTTAGCAAAAAAGAGTTAGCAGCTTTGAAAAACATTGAATAATTAAAACATCTAAAACTTCGTCAATTTGATTTTTGGCGAAGTTTTTGTACGTCGCTTCGCTTACCCCAATCTTAAAAATTGCGTTTTAATATGCTTACGAAAATATTTTTACTTTTTTTGATAAAAACTTTACAAAAAACCATTAATATGATATACTTATTTTAGTAACAAATACCTTTTGGTGGCATAATTTAAAATAAGGGGGAAGTACTAATGAAAAAAATAGTTACAATTAGTAGATCTTTTAGTAGTGGTGGCAGAGAAGTGGGCAAAAGATTAGCTCAAGAGTTAGGTTTTGCTTATTACGATAAACAATTATTAAAAGAGATTTCAAATGAAACTGGGTTTACCAGTGAGTACATAGAAAAATATGGGGAGTCAGCAGCTTACACAAGCTATCCAATAACTATAGCTCAAACTTTTATAACTCCTTTTCAAATGCCAAATGAATCTATCCAAATAGCACAAACTAAGATAGTACGTGAAATTGGTGACAAAGGTGATTGCGTTATAATAGGAAGACGTGGCGATCGGATTTTAAAAGATAAAGAAAATCTGCTTAAAGTTTTCATCTATTCATCTGATATGGACGAAAGAATTAAAAGATGCTATGATAAATCGCCTGATGACAAAGATAAATCACCAGAGTTTATTAAAAAGAAGATAATTTCAATTGATAAAGATAGAGCTAAATATTATCGCTTTTATTCAGATCAAAACTGGGGCGAGATGAATAATTACAATCTTTTCATAGATACATCTAAAATAAGCATTAAAAAGGCTGTTCAAATGATTATTCTTGCAATGGATTAAACTAATTTGTACAGCAAAAAAATAAAATAGAATAATTTCAAAAAACTTACATAAAACTATTGACAACACACGCATTGTGTGGTATTATAGCTACACAATAAAGTAGATCAGTGTGGTTCTCACCTGCAAAAACAATGATTTTGCAGTGTCAATAGACTTTCAATAGTCGCACAATTATGTGTAGCTATGTAATGATGAAGTATATTGAGCGTGAACTTAACTGTTCACGCTTTTGTTTTGTATTGACAAGAGTCAATTAAATAATTTTGGAGGTGCATGAACATCGCTATAAAAGAAATGCAAATCAATGAAGAAATTCGAGATAAGGAAATAAGAGTTGTTTTAAATGATGGAGAACCTTTAGGCATCATTTCGCTTGCAGAAGCTATGAAAATTGCCGAAGAGAAAAATCTTGATTTAGTTAAAATTGCTCCGCAAGCAACCCCACCAGTTTGTAAAATCATGGACTATGGTAAGTATCGTTTTGAACAAGCTAAACGTGAAAAGGAAGCTAGAAAAAATCAACACGTAGTGGAGATTAAAGAAATTAGACTTTCACTTAACATTGACACTCATGACTTTGAAACAAAAGTTAATCATGCAAGACGCTTTTTAACTGCTGGTAACAAAGTTAAAGTTTCAATTCGTTTTAGAGGTCGTGAATTAGCACACACTAGAAATGGTCTTGTAACAATGAAAAACTTTGCAGATGCTTGTCAAGAGTTTTCTAATGTTGAAAAAGCTGCAAAGCTCGAAGGTAAATCAATGATGATGTTCCTTTCACCAACACAAAAAAAGTAATTAATAGGAGGACAAACTAATGCCTAAAATTAAAACACACAGCGGTGCAAAAAAACGTTTTAAAATGTCTAAAAACGGTAAACCAATCCGTGGACATGCTAACAAAAGCCACATCTTAACAAAGAAAAACACAAAACGCAAGAGAAATCTTCGTCAACACGTTGTTGCTGACAAAACAAACACTAAGCAAATCAAACGTCTTATTCCTTATAAGTAAGAACAGGTTTGCACTAATTACTAATCGAATTTATTAAATAATGGAGGTACTTAATCATGGCACGTGTTAAAGGCGCAATGATGACTCGTAAGAGAAGAAATAAAGTATTAAAACTCGCAAAGGGTTACTATGGTTCAAAACATAGCCTCTTCAAAACAGCTAAACAAGCTGTAATGAAATCAGGCAACTATGCATATATCGGTAGAAAACAAAAGAAACGTGATTTCCGCCGTCTTTGGATCACAAGAATTTCAGCAGCTTGTAAAATGAATGATATTAACTATTCAACATTCATCAACGGACTTAAAAAAGCTGAAATCTCACTTAACAGAAAAATGCTTTCTGAGATTGCAATTGCAGATCCAGCAGCTTTCACAGCTCTCGTTGAACAAGCAAAAGCAGCTCTTTAATTCCTAAATTTGCGTCCGAGATTCTTCTCGGGCGTATTTGTCATTTATTAGATAAACTTTCGCTGTATAATTATCAGCAACACTTGTCTAATTAACAGTGAAATTTAGATTTTTGATAGGAGTAAACATGGAGCTAATTTCAAGTGTAAGCAATGAAAAAATAAAATTTGCGGTTAAAATCGCCACGTCCTCAAAGCACCGAAAAGAGAACAAAATGTTCTTTTTAGAAGGATTAAGACTTTGCTGCGATGCAAATTTAACAGGAGTGAAAATCGTGCAAAGTTTTGTAAGCGAAGCGACGTACGAGAAAAACAAGACTGAAATTGATGCTCTTTTTGCATCTTCAAAAAGGTCTTACTTAATCACTTCGCAAGTTGCAAATAAATTAAGCTTAACAAAAAGCACTCAAGGTGTGTTTTGTCTTTGCGAATATTTGCCTAATAATGCGAGTGAAACTCTCGATATTAACGCAAAATACATTGCACTTGAAAACGTGCAAGACCCTTCAAATCTTGGCGCAATTGCAAGAACTGCCGAAGCTTTGGGCATTGATGGCATCATCATGCAAAACTGTTGTGAGCATTATAATCCAAAAGCTCAACGTGCTGCAATGGGGTCACTGCTAAGAGTGAAACTTTTTGATGTTGTTTCGCTTATAGACACGCTTGAGTTATGTCAAAACTCAAACATGAAAGTGTTTGCAACAACGCCAAACCCAGAAGCTAAACTTATAACTAAGCTGGATTTATCCGGTGGAGTTATCTGCGTGATTGGCAATGAAGGCAACGGTGTGACACAAGAAGTTTTTGACATTTGCGAAAAAATAACCATTCCTATGCTCGGAAGAGCTGAATCATTAAACGCTGCAACTGCGGCAACAATCACCATGTGGGAAATGACAAGAAATCAATAAGAAGGTGAAATTATGGAAAATAAACTTTATTGGCTGTGGCTTCAAAAATGCGTTGGCATCGGTTATAAAGTTAAACCATTAATTGAATATTTTGGAAGTGTTAAAGCTATTTATGATGCTTCAATCGGTGAGCGTGAGCAATCAGGCTTGTTTCGAGTGACTAAAAAAGCGACCGTAAACGCTGCACTTAAAAATATGGAAAATATTCAGCTTGATTGCTTTGATAACACAATAGAAACTTGCAAAAAATATAATATTCACATTCTAACCCCAGATGATGAAGATTATCCAAAGTCAATTTTAGACATCGAAGATTATCCTTGCGTACTTTTTGCAAGAGGTGATGTGAGCTGTTTAAATGATAAAAATAAAATCACTGTGATTGGCACTCGCAAACCTAGTGATTATGGCAAAGAAAGTGCAAAAACGATTATCAGCGGCTTAACTGAAAAAGGTGTAACCTTAGTTAGTGGAGGTGCAATCGGCATCGATTCTCTTGCTCATCAAGGTGCAATTGACGCTAAGCTTAAAACTATCTTAGTTATGGGCTGCGGTCATGGCTATCCTTATTTGCCACAAAATGCAGAGCTTAGAAAAAACGTTAGCAAAAACGGTGTTCTAATCACTGAATATCCGCCTTTTGAAGAAGCGGATAGATTTCATTTCCCAATTCGAAACAGATTGATGAGTGCATTGTCAAGCGGCATTGTTATTATTGAAGCTGGAACTCCAAGCGGAACACTCAACACTGCCAAACACGCAAGAAATCAAGGCAGGGAAGTTTTTGTTTTACCAGGTGATATAAAAAGCAATAAATTTTCTGGTTCAAATAATCTCATTAAAGAAGGCGCAAAACCAATTTTTTCAGCGAAAGAGATTTTGCAATATTTAAATCTTGAGCCACTACGCTCAGGTAAATATTATAGTGATGTTGATAATATTATTATAGATGGTAGCGAACCTTTTAAGGGCATCGAAATTGGCGGAAAAGTTAAAACTAAAACAAAGAGCAAAGCAAAGATAAATGATGTTGCAAAAGAAGAAACCAAACAAAATGAAAATAACGAAATAAAACAAATAAAAAAAGAAATTAATCTCGATGATGTTTCTAACAATGCTAAAATAGTGTATAATGTTATTAGCAGTGGTGTTTGTGAGCTCGATGAAATAACTCGAAATGCTAAACTTCCAATAAATAAAGTCTTAGTTAGTTTAACTGAGCTTGAACTTATGGATATAGCGGTATCTCTTGGAGCTAATAAATACGGATTAAAATTATCTTAGAATATATGAACAAAAAGCACAAATATAGAAGAAAAGGTGAAATAATATGGCTGATTTAATTATAGTCGAATCTCCATCAAAGGCTAAAACACTTCAAAATTATCTTGGAAAAGGTTACACAATCGTTGCATCTAAAGGCCACGTTCGTGACTTACCAAAAGCAAGACTTAGCGTTGATGTTAAAAAAGATTTCGCACCAAAATATGGCATAGTAAAAGGAAAGGAAAAACTCGTTAAAGAGCTTAAAGAAGCTGTTGCAAAAAGTGACGAGATTTACCTCGCAACTGACCCCGACCGTGAGGGAGAGGCTATTTCATGGCATTTAGCTGAACTCTTGGGTCTTGACTTAGAAAAAAACAACAGAGTAACATTTAATGAAATCACAAAAACTGGTGTTAAAAACGGTATGGCTAACCCTAGAAAAGTTGACATGGACTTAGTTAATGCTCAACAAGCCCGCCGTATCCTCGACCGCCTTGTGGGTTATAAACTTAGCCCATTCGTGTCACAAAAAATTAGACGTGGACTCTCAGCTGGCCGTGTTCAAAGTATCGCAGTTAGAATGATAGTTGATAGAGAAAACGAAGTTCGTGCTTTCGTACCACAAGAATATTGGACAATAGATGCAAAATTCACAACTCCAGCTAGAAAAGTTTTTGTTGCAAATTTTTATGGTGATGAAACTGGTAAAGTTGAAATCAAAAACGAGGAGCAAGCTCTTTCATATATCGCAAGAGTTGAAAACTCGGAGTGTTTCATAAATTCACTCAAAAATGGCACAAGAAAGAAAAACCCATCACCACCATTTATCACTTCAACACTTCAACAAGAAGCTTCAAGAAAATTAGGCTTTAGAGCTGAAAGAACAATGAAAATTGCTCAAGAACTTTATGAAGGTGTCGACATTGCTGGTCAAGGCTCAACAGGTCTTATAACTTACATGAGAACAGACTCACTTCGTATTTCAGAAGAAGCAAGAGCAAGCGTTGAAGCTTTCGTTAAAAGCACTTATGGAGATAAATATCTTCCTGAAAAACCAAGATATTTCAAATCAAGAAGCAATGCTCAAGACGGACACGAAGCAATTCGTCCATCAGATGTTAACCTCACACCAGACATGGTTAAGGGTTCACTTTCACCAGAGCAATTGAAACTTTATACTCTTATTTGGAAACGCTTTGTTGCAAGTTTAATGGCTTGCTGTATCCACAACACAATCAAACTTGAAATTAGAAGTGTTGCAGCTGGTGACAATGCAGATGAAAGATATTGCACATTCACTCAAAGCGGTTATTCAATCAAATTTGAGGGTTTCACTAAGCTTTATGAAATTGAAAAAGATGAAACTAATGCAAAACTTCCAGAAGGTCTTGCAAAAACAGATAAAATCAAAATCAAATCATGCTCAAAAGATCAACATTTCACTCAACCTCCAGCAAGATTCACAGAGGAATCTCTCATTAAATCGCTTGAGGAAAATGGTGTAGGTCGTCCAAGTACGTACGCAACAATCATTTCAACAATTGTTAAACGTGAATATGTGCTCAGAAAAGCTAAACAGCTCATTCCAACTGAGCTTGGTGAGGCAATTGTCAACCTTTTAAAAGAGCGTTTTGACAAAATTGTTAACGTGAAATTCACTGCTGCAATGGAAAACAATCTCGACTTAGTTGGCGAGGGTCAAGAAGATTACATCAAAATGCTCCACGAGTTTTATGATGAATTTGATGAAACTTTAGCTAAGGCAAAAGAAGAAATGCAAGGCGTTAAAATTCAGCTCAAAGAAGATGAAACTGATATCCCTTGCGAAAATTGCGGTAAAATGATGGTTGTTAAAGTCGGCAGATTTGGCAAGTTCCTTGCTTGCTCAGGCTATCCTGATTGTAAAACAACTAAACCTTTTGTTCAAGAAACAGATGCAATTTGTCCTCTTTGCGGCGGCAAGGTTATCTCGAAAAAGTCAAAACGTGGCTATGTGTTCTTCGGCTGTGATAAGTGGCCTGGATGCAACTTTATGACATGGGATAAACCAACTGCAGACAAATGTCCAAAATGTCAAAAATCACTTTTCAAAGCTAAAGGTGGCGTTTTAAAATGCCTTGGTGAAGAGTGCGATTATGAAATCAAAGTGACAAAGAAAAAAGCTGAAAAGTCGGAATAAACTTTTTAAATTAGAAAGGGCAATGAAAATATTGCTGCGCTTTTGGGCGTACAGTTTTTTGGCTTCGCCAAAAAACTGTACGAAAACAGCTCGAATTTTTCATTGCGTTGATAAAATATGACAAACGAAGTAGTCGTAATTGGAGCAGGTCTTGCTGGTGTTGAGGCTGCTTGGCAACTAGCAAAGCACGGAATCAAAACAACGCTTTACGAGATGAAACCAACAAAATATTCACCAGCTCACAAAATCTCAGGCTTTGCTGAACTCGTGTGCTCGAACTCGCTCAAGGCAATGCGACTTGAATCATCTGCTGGTCTTTTAAAAGAAGAAATGCGCCGTTTTGGCTCAATTTGCACCGAGTGTGCAAGTCTTTGTTCAGTGCCAGCTGGTGGAGCTTTAGCGGTTGATAGAGATGAGTTTTCACGTTTAATCACTGAAAAAATCATGAACGAGGCAAATATCACAGTTGTTCATGAAGAAATCAAGCAAATTCCTGAGGGCAATGTTATCATTGCTGCTGGACCTCTTGCAAGTGATGCGATTAGTGAAGACATTCAAAAACTTTGTGGCGATGGCCTATTCTTTTTTGATGCGGCAGCGCCAATTGTAAGCTATGATAGCATCGACCATGATAAGGTTTTCACCGCTTCGAGATATGATAAGGGCGAAAGCGATTATATCAATTGCCCAATGAATAAACCTGAATATGAGGAGTTTTACGCTGAACTCATAAACGCTCAAAGTGCTGATTTACACAGCTTTGACAAGAAAAAAGATGTGTATGAAGGCTGCATGCCAATTGAAGTTATGGCATCAAGAGGTGAGCAAACAATGCGTTTTGGCCCTCTTAAACCAGTTGGACTTCGTGATCCAAAAACTGGGCATCGTCCATGGGCGTGCTTGCAACTTCGCAAGGAAAACAGCGAAGGCACAATGTATAACTTAGTCGGCTTTCAAACTAACCTTAAGTTTGGCGAGCAAAAACGAGTATTTTCAATGATTCCAGGTCTTGAAAATGCTGAGTTTGTGAGATATGGTGTTATGCATAGAAACACTTTTATAAATTCGCCTAAGCTTTTAAATGGTGATTTCAGCTTTAAAGCAAGAGAAAATCTGTTTTTTGCTGGTCAAATCACAGGTGTTGAGGGGTACATGGAATCTGCAGCATCTGGAATTATGGCTGGTTACAACATGGTTAAAAAGCTCAAAGGTGAAGCTACATTAGTGCTTCCTAACACAACAATGATTGGCGCTCTTTCACGCTACATTAGCGATGAAACAGTGACTAATTTTCAACCAATGGGTGCAAATTTTGGTGTTCTTCCTCCAATTGAACCTAAAATTAGAGATAAAAAGCAGCGTTATATGGCGCTTGCTACAAGGGGTATACAAGATTTAGAGTTAACACTCGAAAAGGAGAAACAAGATGTTTGAACAACTTGAAAAAAAGATTGGCTACGTTTTTAGTGATAAAAGTTTACTTGAAACAGCTTTAACCCATTCATCTTTTGCTAATGAAAAACAACTCAAAAGAGATTGCAACGAAAGATTAGAATTTTTGGGTGATTCTGTTTTAGGTGTTATCACAGCTGAATATTTTTATAAGAATTTTTGCCACTTACCTGAGGGTAAAATGACAAAAAAAAGAGCTGCTTGTGTGTGTGAAAAATCACTTTATAGCTTTGCAAGTGAAATTGATTTAGGCAAACATATCTTGCTTGGCAAAGGCGAAGAAAACACTGGCGGAAGAAAAAGAAGCTCGATTTTAGCAGATGCTTTTGAAGCTTTGATCGCAGCAATTTATCTTGATGGCGGTCTTGACCATGCACGTAATTTTGTGCTTGATTTCATTGCAAAATCTGCAAGTGAAGAAGAAAGTTTCGTCGATTATAAAACAGCTCTTCAAGAAATTATTCAAAAAAATCCAAATGAGAAAATTTCATATAATTTAATCGGAGCATCAGGCCCAGATCACGACAAAACTTTTGAAATTGAAGTTAAACTCAACGACAATTCAATTGCAAGTGGCACCGGAAGAAGCAAAAAACAAGCTGAACAACAAGCAGCTAAAAAAGCACTTGAAATTATTGGTGTTAAAAAATGAAACACGTAAATGTTGCACTTTTTGTGCCTGATGAGGGTTGTCCTCACAGGTGCAGTTTTTGCAATCAAAAAGTGATTTCAGGTGTCAGTGAAAAGCTTACCGAGTACGACATTGAAAAAGCTGTTGAAATTGCAACTCAAAGCAAAAAATACACCAGCGAGGGCGAAATTGCCTTTTTTGGTGGAAGTTTCACTGCCATTGAAACGCAGTACATGGTGAGTCTGCTCAAAAAAGCTAATGAGTATATAACTCAAGGTCTTTTTCGTGGCGTACGCATTTCAACTCGCCCTGATTGCATCAATGAAGAAGTTTTGCAAACTTTAAAAAAATATAACGTTAAAGCGATTGAACTCGGCTGTCAAAGCATGAATGACAAAGTGCTTGAAATGAACACAAGAGGTCATAGCGAACTTGACGTGTATAACGCAGCTAGGCTCATTAAGGCACACGGCTTTGAGTTAGGTGTGCAAATGATGACAGGATTATATGGCGACAGCGATGAAACTTGCCTTGACACAGCAAGAAAATTAATCGAGCTAAAACCAAACACAGCAAGAATTTACCCAACAATTGTGCTTGAGCAAACAAAACTCGCTGAACTTTTAAGTGAGGGCAAATACAAGGCTCAAACCACCGAAGAAGCAGTTGATTTATGCTCTAAATTGCTGCTTATGTTTGATAAATCAAACATTCCAGTTATAAGACTTGGACTTCATTCAGGTGGCAGCGTGGTTGATGGCTATATCGCAGGGGCATATCATGAAGCGTTTAGAGAACTTTGTGAAAGTAAGATTTACTTTGATAAAGTTTTACAAATGATAAATGATGAAAAAATCAAAGTTAAAAAGCTTGAAATAACAGTTGGAGCGAAGTTCGTTTCGCAGTTAATAGGGCAAAAAAAGAGCAATTTAATTAAACTTCAAAACTTAGGTTTTGAGTGTCAAATCATTCAAAATCCAGACTTAAAAAAATATGAAATTAATGTGAGAGGAATAACGAAATGATATTAAAAGCGCTTGAAATGCAAGGGTTTAAGTCATTTCCTGAAAAAACTACTCTAACTTTTGGAAAGGGTATGACGGCTGTTGTAGGGCCAAATGGAAGTGGTAAAAGTAACATATCCGATGCAATTCGATGGGTTTTAGGCGAACAGTCAAACAAATCAATCAGAGCCTCAAAGATGGAAGACGTGATTTTTGACGGTACAAAGGTGAGAAAATCTCACGGTTTTGCAATTGTAACGCTAAAACTCGATAACACAGATAGAACAATCACAAGCATTGACAGTGACGAAATTTCAGTGTCAAGAAGATATTTCAGATCAGGTGAAAGCGAATATAAAATCAATGGCAGTTCAGTTAGACTTCGTGATATTCATGAGCTTTTCATGGATACAGGTCTTGGACGTGATGGTTATTCAATGGTGAGTCAAGGCAAGATTGCTGAGATGATTTCAGATAAAAATCAAGAATGTCGTGAAATGCTCGAAGAGGCAGCTGGCATTTCTTCATACCGCTATCGCCGCACTGATTCACTTAAAAAGTTAAATCAAGCCGAAGATAACCTCGTTAGGCTTAGAGATATTCTCTTAGAACTTGAGGGCAGAATTGGTCCACTTAAAAAAGACAGCGAAAAAGCTGAAAAGTTTATAGTGTACGCTGGCGAGAAAAAAGATGTTGAAATTAGCTTATGGCTACATAACATTGATAAACTTCGTGACAATTTAAGAGATCAAGAAAACAAACTCATCATCGCTCAAACTCAATATAATGATATCGAGCAATATTTAAGCGAAGTTGCTGAGCAAATCGATTCATCAATTCTTCAAAATCAAGATATAAACATAAAAATTGATGAAATTCGAAAAGAAATTTCAGACACCGACTTAAATGCATCAAACATCGATTCTCAAGTGGCAGTTCTTGAAAGCTCAATTGAGCATAATAAAGACACCATTGATAGAATATTAAAAGATAAAAATGCCTCTGCTCAAGATCAAGATGATTTACAAAAAGAAATCTTCACTCTTGAAAAGCTGATTTTACTACTTAAAAATAGTATCAAATCAAAGCAAGAGGATTTAGACGAACTTCAAAGCGAACTTGGCGAATCAAAAACAATCGCACAAAACCTTGATGGTGAACTCGCTGAAAAAATGACACAAATCGCAGCTCAAACAAGGCAGCTTTCAGAGATACGTATCGAAAGCTCAACTGCAAATTCTTCAATGGAAGAAATTAACGGCCGTGTTGAAATTATCGATCAACTTATTTCTTTAAGACAAGATAATGTGTTAGAACACGAGGCAGAGTTAGAGCAAATTGATGTAGCTTACACCGAGTGCAAAGACGAAATAAGAAAACTTGAAACTGAAATTCAAGAAAAAACACAAAAGCTCAACGAAAAATTCGTTAGCCTTGATAAATACACTAAAGACTATGATAACACTAACTTTGAATATCAAAGATTAAATTCAAAAGTTAAAATGCTTGAAGACCTGCAAAAAAACATGGAAGGTTATTCAGGAGCTGTTAAAAAAGTTGTTAGCAGTGCTAAAAACAATCAGCTAAGCGGCATTTGTGGCACAGTTTCACAAGTTATCACAGTTAAACCAGCGCATTCATTAGCGATTGAAACAGCACTTTCTAACGCAGTTCAAAACATCATCACCAAAACTCAAGATGATGCAAAAAAAGCTATTGAATATCTCAAAAAAATCAACGCTGGCCGTGCAACTTTCCAACCAATTAACTCAATTAAAGGTCGCACACTTCAAGAAAACGGCTTAAATGCTTGCCATGGCTTCATTGACACAGCCGATAACCTTGTTGAGTGTGATGATGAATATAAGCAAATTATCCTTTCACTGCTTGGCAGAATTGTTATTGTGGACGACTTAACAAACGCAATTGCAATGGCTAATAAGTTTTCGAAAAGATTTAAGATTGTAACTTTAGATGGTCAAGTGATAAACGCTGGCGGTGCAATGACAGGCGGCTCGCAAGGCAGAAACGTTGGCATACTTTCTCGCTCGGCTGAAATTGACAAGCTTAAACTTAAAGGCAAAAAACTTCAAGAGCAAATGCAAGACCTTGAATCAATGGCAGCAAAAGCTGAAGAAGAACATGACTGGCTTAAACGAAATACAGAGGATAAAAAACAAGAACTCTTGCAAAAAGGTCAAGAAAAAATACGCCTTGAGGGCGAACAAAATCTTGCAACTCAACAGCTTATTTCCGCTCAAAAGGCTCATGATGAGTTAGTACAAGAGAAAAACTCAGCTGATGAAAGAATTGCAAACATTTTGAAAGTCACTCAAAATGCAAGTGAAAGAATTGAAAAATTAAACGCTCAAATCACCCAAAACGAAGATAGAGTTGAAGAAATCAACGACCAAAAATTCGAATACGGTGAAACAAATGAGCATTTAAATAAAAACATCACTGAATTAAACCTTGAAATTCAACTTTCAGCTAAAGATATGGCAGCTAAAACACAAGCTATTAACCTATTAAAATCTAACCTTGTAAATCACGAATATAAAGATAGAGAGTTAGAACAAGAAGTTGAAAAAATCAATCAAAAAAGCGAAGATACTAAAAACGAGATTCAAGAGTTGAAAGTTTTAAAAATCAAGCTTTATGATGATAAAAAGCAAATGGAGCAAGATATAATCAATCTTCAAAGCCAAAGAAGTGATTTTGAATCTAAGTCTAATAAACTTCGCCAAAGTGAGCGTGAGAAAACCTTGGAGCGTGAAAAAATCAGCGGCGAACTTGCAAGACTTGAAGAAAGAAAAAACACAATGCAAATTGAATATGACTCCACCATCAACAAACTTTATGATGAATATCAACTCTCATTAAGAGAAGCTGGTGAAGCGTACGAAAGAACAAGTGAGCCTGCAGCCGCACAAAAAATGCTAAAGGAGCTTAAAGCTAAAATTAAGGCACTTGGCAGTGTGAATCTTGGTGCGATTGAAGAATATAAAGAAGTCGGAGAGCGTTATGAATTTTTAAGCACTCAAATTGATGATGTTGAAAAATCAAAACGTGAACTCACAAAGCTTATTCACGAGTTAACTGAAAAAATGTCAACGAAATTTAGTGAGCAATTTGAAAAAATCAACGCTAATTTTTCTGAAACATTCAAAGAGTTATTCGGTGGCGGTGATGCAAGACTTGTGCTTGAAAACCCTGACGAAGTTCTTCAAAGTAACATTGAAATCAAACTTCAACCACCGGGCAAAAATGTTAAGCGCTTAGATGCACTTTCAGGCGGTGAAAAAGGTCTTTCAGCCATTGCACTGCTTTTTGCAATCATGCAAAATAGTCCATCTCCGTTTTGTATCTTCGATGAAGTTGAGGCTGCACTCGATGATGTCAACGTTTCAAGATATGCTCAATATGTTAGACGTTTGGCAGATGACACACAGTTCATCTTAATCACTCACAGACGTGGCACAATGGAAGAAGCAGATATGCTTTATGGCATCACAATGCAAGAAAAAGGTGTTTCAAAACTTGTTGAGTTAAACACAAGTGATCTTAGCCGAAAACTTGGAATAACTAATTAATTAGGAGGCAATTATGGGTATTTTTAAAAAATTAGGTCTAGGACTTAAAAAGACAAGAGATCAAATGACAAACAGTATCGAAGACGTACTCGGCGAGTATGAAGAGATCACTGATGACTTATATGACGACTTAGAAGAAGTTTTAATCATGGGCGATACAGGCTTTAAAACAGCTCAAGATATCGTGTCAGAGCTTCGCAAAAGAGTTGCTAAAACAGATGTTAGAAATCCAAAACACGCTAAAAAAATCATTGCTGAAATTGTTGCAGACATGATTGATGGCGGTGAAGATATGGGTCTTATTACAATGCCATCTATAATCTTGGTTATCGGTGTTAATGGTGTTGGTAAAACCACAACTATTGGTAAACTTGCCGCTATGTATAAACGTCAGGGCAAGAAAGTTATCCTTGGTGCAGCCGATACATTTAGAGCTGCTGCAATTGAGCAACTTGAAGAGTGGGCTAATAGAGCTGATGTTGATATTATTAAACATACAGAGGGAGCAGACCCAGCTGCAGTTGTTTTTGACACAATTAACGCTGGTATAGCAAGAGATTGCGACATTATCATTTGTGACACAGCTGGCAGACTTCACAACAAGAAAAACCTTATGGACGAACTCGCTAAAATCTATAGAGTTGTTGAAAAAGAACTTCCATATGCTGACCGTGAAATTCTTTTAGTACTTGATGCCACAACTGGTCAAAACGCAGTTAATCAAGCAAAAGAATTCATGAATGTTGCAGAGCTTACTGGTATCGCTTTAACTAAACTTGACGGCACAGCTAGAGGCGGTGTTGTGTTAGCGATTAAAAACGAACTTAAACTTCCAGTTAAATTCATCGGTGTTGGTGAGCAAGTGGACGATCTTCAACCATTTAACCCAAAAGCTTTTGCTGAAGCACTTTTTGAAAACACAGCTGAAACTCACCATGACGAGGAGGACTAAAATGAAGTTCATAATCGCAACGCATAACAAAAAGAAACTTGCAGAAATGCAAAGAATTTTAGCGCCACTTGGCATAGAAGCAGTAACAGATGAAATGATTGGAATTTCACTCACCGAGGCAGAAGAAACCGGCACTACCTTTGCTGAAAATGCTTTTATAAAGGCTAAAAGTGCTTGTCTTGAAAGCGGCATGCCAGCAATTGCAGACGATAGCGGTCTTGTGGTTGATGCACTCGATGGTGCACCAGGAGTGTACAGCGCTAGATATTCTGGTGAGCATGGAAATGACAAGAGCAATAACGATTTACTTTTAGCTAATCTTAAAGACATAGCAGATGAAAAGCGTACAGCTAGATTTGTGAGCAGCATTTGTGTTGTGTTTGTTGATGGCAAAAAAATTGTTGTTGATGGCGCTTGTGAGGGCAAAATTGGCTATGGTGAAAAAGGTGAGGGTGGCTTTGGCTATGACCCACTTTTCATGGTAGGAGATAAAAGTTTTGCAGAGTTTTCGGCTGAGGAAAAAGACGCAGTTTCTCACCGTGGCAAGGCTATGCGTAAGTTAGTCATCGAGCTTGAAAAAGCAATGGCAACCTTTTAATTTAGCTAAATGATAGTTAGATAATATATAATAAATAAAAATAATAATAATTAGTCAATAGCAAAAATTCAAAATGGTTTTTGCGTACATCGCTTCGCTTTCTCTGACGAAATCTTGAAGTTATATTTTAAATATAGTTTTAGTTTTTAACAGAAAAGTTCGAAATTCGTCAGTGTAAGCGAAGCGACGTACAAAGAAAGATTGGCTAAACCAAATGATTAGGAGATTTAATTAATGGCAGATAAAGTAATGACAGGCAAGCAAAGAGCAGGATACAGAGCACAGGCAAACTCACTCACACCACTTTTTCAAATTGGTAAAGGCGGAGTTTCACCAGAGCTCATCAAACAAACTGATGACGCACTCAAAGCAAGAGAACTTATCAAACTTAAAGTTTTGCTTGAAAGCTCACCAGTAACTCCTCGTGAAGTTGCAAATGAACTTTCAGAAAAAACAAACTCTCACGTTATTCAAGTTATCGGCGGCGTTATCGTGTTATATCGCTTTAGCCCTGAGCTTGTTCAAAAAGCTAAAGAGAAAGAGAAAAACAAGAAAGTTGCAGCTTCTAAAGCTCGAGCAAAGGCAAAAGACAAAGAAAAAGTTTACATGAGTGAAAGAGATAAAAAACGTGTGAGCTATAAGAAAAAAGCAAGTTTCAATAATAATAAATAAGATGAAAATTGGTGTTTTTGGCGGTACGTTTAACCCTCCACATTTAGGGCATAAACGCTTAGCGTTAGAATTTAAAACGCTATTAAACTTAGATAAAATCTTAATAATTCCAACCTATGCTCCGCCACATAAAACTGCTCATGAGTTAGTTAGTAGCGAAGATAGATTACGGCTTTGTAAGGCTTGCTTTGATGATGATTTTTTCACTATTAGTGACATCGAAATTCAAAGGCAGGGCAAGAGTTACACTGTGCAAACCCTTAAACAGCTGCATAAGCTATATGAGGGCGAGGAGTTTTATTTGATTATTGGCTCGGATATGCTGCTCACTTTTCACCAGTGGTTTGAATGGAAAAAAATTCTCGAGCTTTGCACAATCTGTGCCTTAACAAGAGAAAATGACATTTCAACTCAGCAATTAAAGCAGTACTCAAAAGAAATGCTTAATTTAGACGAGCAAAAAGGTGAAATAATCATCATGCAAAATCCTCCTTTTGAGTGCAGCTCAACTGAGGTTAGGCAAATGATTAAGGATAATCAAGATTTAATCGGAGTTTTGAGCGAAAAAGTTATTAAATTTATCGATGAAAAGAGGCTTTGGCATGAATAAAATTGATGAATACAAAGCACTGCTTGAGGGCATTTTAGATGAGTATAGATACATTCACACGCTAAATGTTGCCGATAGTGCAAGAGAACTCGCTAAGCTTTATGGCGAAGACGAAGATAAGGCTTATTTGGCTGGTTTATTGCACGATATAATGAAAAATACTGATAAAAATAAACAGTTGCAAATTATACAAAAAGATGATATAATCTTAAGCGAAAGTGAAAAGAACAATCCTAAATTATGGCACGCTATGGCTGGCGCAAGCTATGTTAAACTCGAACTTAAAATTAGTGACGAGCAAATCATAAACGCTGTACGCTACCACACAACTGGACGAGCTAAGATGAGCAAATTTGAAAAGATTATTTACATTGCCGACTTCATCAGCGCTGAAAGAAATTATCCTGATGTTGATGTGATGAGAAAATTATCTCAAATTTCACTCGAAAAAGCAGCTCTTTATGCGCTTAAGTTTTCCATATCTAAGCTTGCAAAAGATGGCTTAGTGATTCACACAGACAGTGTGGAGTTTTATAATGAATTAATTTGTGAAAGGATTAATATAAATGACTGATTTACAAAGAATTGAGCTAATGGTTAAAACATTAGATGGCAAAAAAGGTCTTGATATTCAAGTTTTTAAGATTGATGAACTTTCAATCGTTGCCGATTATTTCGTACTAGTTAACGGTACATCAAGCACTCACGTTAAAACACTTGCTGATGAAGTTGAATATGAACTCGAAAAAGCAGGAGTTAAAACTGATCACATTCAAGGCAGAGCAACTGGCTGGATTGTCCTTGATTATGATAGCATTATCGTTCACGTTTTTGATAAACAAAACAGAGATTTTTATAAATTAGAGCGCTTATGGACAGACGCAACAAGCGTTGACATTAGCGGATATTTAAAATAAATAAAAAATATAAAAAAATTTAATTTAATTGGAGTTGATTTAGTTGTATTACGATTTTAAAAAGACAGAAAAAAAATGGCAAGATAACTGGGACGAAAGCGGCGTTTTTCACGCTAAACAAGACTTTACTCTCCCTAAATTTTATTGCTTAATTGAGTTCCCATATCCATCAGGTCAAGGGCTTCACGTTGGTCACCCACGTCCATACACAGCACTTGATATCGTTGCAAGAAAAAAACGTTTAGAAGGCTTTAACGTTCTTTATCCAATCGGCTGGGACGCTTTCGGTCTTCCAACTGAAAACTATGCTATTAAAAACCACATTCACCCAGAAGTGGTAACAAAGCAAAACGTGGCTCACTTTAAAGAGCAACTTAAAGCTTTGGGTTTCAGCTTTGACTGGAGCAGAGAAATTAACACAACTGATCCATCTTATTATAAATGGACACAATGGATTTTCCTTCAAATGTTTAAAAAAGGCTTAGCATATAAAAAAGAAATGGCTGTTAACTGGTGTACTTCTTGCAAATGTGTGCTTGCAAATGAAGAAGTTGTTAACGGTGTTTGCGAACGCTGCGACAGCGAAGTTATTCGCAAAACAAAGAGCCAATGGATGCTTAAAATCACTGCTTATGCTGAAAGACTTATTAACGATTTAGATGATTTAGACTTCATTGAAAGAGTTAAACTTCAACAAAAAAACTGGATTGGTAAATCAGTTGGTGCAGAAGTTGACTTCACTGCAACCACTGGCGATATCCTCAAGGTTTACACAACACGTCCAGACACACTTTTTGGCGCAACATACATGGTTATTTCTCCAGAGCACGAACTCATCGAAGCATGGAAAGATAAACTCGAAAATCTTGACGAAATTAGAGCTTATCAAGTTAAGTCATCTAAAAAATCAGACTTCGAGCGTACAGAAGTGAACAAAGACAAAACTGGTGTTAGACTTCAAGGTGTTAACGCTGTTAATCCTGTTAATGGTGAAGAAATTCCAATCTTCATTTCAGATTACGTACTTGTATCTTATGGTACAGGCGCAATCATGGCTGTTCCAGGTCATGACACTCGTGACTGGGAATTTGCAAAAGCTTTCGATCTTCCTATCATCGAAGTTGTTGCTGGTGGCGATATCGAAAAAGAAGCTTTCACAGACTGCGCAACTGGCATAATGGTTAACTCAGGCTTTTTAACAGGTCTTAGCGTTGATGAAGCTAAGGTTAAAATCGCTGATTGGTTAATCGAAGAGGGTAAAGGCGAAAGAAAAACTAACTATAAACTTCGTGACTGGGTTTTCGCTCGTCAAAGATATTGGGGCGAACCTATTCCAATCGTACACTGCGATAAATGCGGCATGGTTGAACTTGATGAAAGCGAATTGCCACTCAAACTTCCTATGGTTGAATCATATGAACCAACAGAAACAGGTGAATCACCACTTGCTAAACTCACTGATTGGGTGCAAACAACTTGCCCTAAATGCGGTGGTGCTGCAAAACGTGAAACAGACACAATGCCACAATGGGCTGGATCTTCATGGTATTTCTTAAGATACTGTGATCCAACAAATGATAATGCTCTTGCATCTAAAGAAGCTCTTGAATATTGGTCACCAGTTGACTGGTATAACGGCGGCATGGAGCACACAACACTTCACTTATTATACAGCCGTTTCTGGCATAAATTCTTATATGATATCGGTGTTGTTCCAACAGCTGAACCATATCAAAAAAGAACTAGCCACGGCATGATCCTCGGCGAAGGCTTTATTGAAGTTGAAGAAAATGGTGTTAAAGTTCAAAAGAAGATTGCAATGAAAATGAGTAAATCTCGTGGAAACGTTGTTAATCCAGAAGTTGTTATTGATGAATTTGGTGCAGACACTATGCGTATGTATGAAATGTTTATCGGTGACTTTGAAAAAGCAGCTCCTTGGAATCCGCTCAGCGTTAAAGGCTGCAAACGTTTCATTGATAAAGTTTGGTCACTTCAAGAAATAGTTTCTGATGAAGTTGGCTATACAAAAGAAACAGAAGCTCTTATGCACAAAACTATAAAAAAAGTTAGTGCTGATATAGATGCAATGAAATTTAACACTGGTATCGCAGCACTCATGAGCTATGTTAACAAAGTTTATGAAGTTGGAAAAGTTTCTAAAGATGATCTTAAAACCCTTTGTATTCTCTCAAATCCTTTTGCTCCTCATATGACAGAAGAACTTTGGGAAGTTATGGGCTTTGGTGGAGTTGTAACATCACAAAAATGGGCTGAATATGATGAAGCTAAATGTGTTGAAGATACAGTTGAAATCGTTGCTCAAGTTAACGGAAAAGTTAGAGCAAAACTTAGTGTAAGCGCAGACATTTCAAATGATGATGCAATCGCTCTTGCTAAAGAAAACGAAAAAGTTGCAGCTGAAATTGCTGGCAAAAACATCGTTAAACAAATTTACGTTAAGGGTAGACTCGTAAATATAGTGGTTAAGTAAATAATTTGGCGAAAAAAGCACAATTTATCATTTTATTTAACCAATAACTATTGACAACTTGTACAATTTGTTGTATAATATTGTTCGTATCCTTTATGGAAATAAACCCCTGCTATCAGGCTAAGGGAGGGAAATAGATGAGTCAGGTTAAAGTTAAAGATAACGAATCTTTAGACAGCGCTCTTAGACGTTTTAAAAGACAAACTTCTCGTGATGGTATAATCCAAGAAGTTCGTAAAAGAGAGCACTACGAAAAACCTTCTGTTGCAAAGAAAAAGAAATCAGAAGCTGCTCGTAAACGCAAATTTAAGTAATTAAACAAAGGACAGATCAGGTAAGCAATTACTTTGGTCTGTTTTTTTGCGTTTATATGTTTAATTGTTTGACTTTTTCAGAGTTTTCATATATAATAATTCGTATATGTTTTAATTAGTGATTAATAGCAATATAGGAGATGAAACCCATGTATATAGAAAAAATTCAAAGCATTTTAAAAGATAATGAAGCGGCTTTAATCATGAGCGAAGAAAACCTAAGATTTTTCACGGGATTTCACACTTCAAATGGTTATTTACTTATAACAAAAAGTTTATCTATCTTTTTAACAGATAGCAGATATATTGAGGCAGCACAAAAATCGATAGTAACGTGCGATCAAGTTTGCGAAATCAAATCAGTTTCTAAGACTTTACAGCCTTTAACTGAAAATCTTGCAATTAAAAATATTTATATAGAAGCGTCAAGATTAACGCTTAGTCAGTTTGCCACTTTTAGCAAGCTTTTTGAAAATGCCCAGTTTATCACAGATAACACCTTAGATGATGCTATAAACGCATTAAGACGAGTTAAAAACGATGATGCGGTGCAAAATACGATTAAAGCTCAACGAATTGCAGAGCAAGCTTTTAAGCATATTTTGAGTTTCATTAGTACAAACAAAACTGAAAAAGAAATCGCCTTAGAACTTGATTATTTCATGCTCAAAAATGGCGCTGAAGCTCTTTCATTTGAAACAATTGCAGTGAGTGGGGTCAATTCTTCAATGCCTCATGGCGTACCTAGCGATAAAATTATCGAAAGCGGTGATTTTATAACTATGGACTTTGGTGCGGTGGTCAATGGTTATCATAGCGATATGACTAGAACTGTTGCTGTTGGAGAAGCTAGCGAAAAGCAAATTGAGGTTTATAACACAGTGCTTAAAGCGCAAACAACTGCAATGACTTTCATCAAACCAGATGTTCACTGCAAAGACATTGACGCTGTTGCTCGTGATATCATCACTGAGGCCGGCTATGGTGCTTATTTTGGGCATAGTCTTGGGCATGGAGTTGGCATTGAAATTCATGAGCACCCATCATTTTCACCAAACAGTGGGGAAGTGACAGAAATCGGAAACATCATAACTGTTGAACCTGGGATTTATATACCAAATGAATTCGGTGTGAGAATTGAAGATATGATTTTAGTTACTCAAGACGGATATGAGAATTTAACTTTGGCAGATAATAGTCTGATTATACTATAAATGAGGTAAGATAATGGAACTTTACGAAAATGAAGTTGTTCAAGAACGAGCGCTGCTAATTAGTGTTGACACTGGTGAGTTTGACGCTGAAATCTCAATTGATGAACTTGAAGAACTCACACATACAGCTGGCGCTGAAGTTGTCGCTAAGATGATTCAAAAGCGTGAAAAGCCAGAAAACGCAACCTTTGTAGGTAAAGGTAAACTCGCCGAAATAGTGGTGTTTTGCCAAAATAACGACATAGATTTAATCATTAGTGATAGCGAACTTTCACCATCTCAACTGCGTAACTTAGAAAAAGTGACACAGATTAGAGTTATTGATAGAACTATGCTAATTTTAGATATCTTTGCTGAAAGAGCAAGGTCTAGCGAGGGTAAGCTTCAAGTTGAGCTTGCACAGCTTAAATATAGCTTGCCACGTCTTGGCGGTCAAGGTTTATCAATGTCACGTCTTGGTGGCGGAATTGGTACAAGAGGACCTGGTGAAACTCAACTCGAAACAGA
This sequence comes from Clostridia bacterium, assembly GCA_044426265.1. GTDB lineage: Bacteria > Bacillota > Clostridia > Oscillospirales > Acutalibacteraceae > UBA6857. The sequence goes on along the minus strand of JAWXUR010000005.1, from coordinate 19,620 downwards.
TAAAAGACACATCAGAAGAAAAATGCAAAAGCTTGAAGAAGATCTTAAGGAAATCGAAAAACGCCGCCTGCAAATGCAAAAGCGACGTGATAAAGATGGAGTTCAAATTGTTGCAATTGTGGGGTACACTAACGCTGGCAAGTCAACACTTATGAATGCCTTAACTGGCGCAGGCGTACTTGCTGAAAATAAACTTTTCGCAACCCTCGACCCAACATCAAGAGCTTTGATTTTGCCAGACGGCAGAAACGTTATGCTAGTTGACACAGTTGGCTTCATTAGGCGTTTACCGCATAAATTGGTTGAAGCGTTTAAATCAACACTTGAGCAAGTTGTTAGCGCAACTGTTGTGCTTAATATCTGCGATGCAAGCGATGAAAATTGCAACGATCATTTAGAAGTTACAAAGAAATTATTAGATGATTTAGGCTGTACCGATAAACCAATCATTTCGGTTATGAACAAATGCGATTTAGTTGATAATATGTACGACATGCCGACATTTGGCAAAACTGTTTTAATCTCAGCAAAGGCTGAACGTGGGTTTGAGCAGCTTTTAGATGCAATTGTTAACGAGCTTCCTCCAACTAGAAAATTAGTTGAGTTGATTGTACCATTTAGCGATGGCTCAATGGCGGCAAGAATTCGAAACGAGGGAAGTGTTCAAGAAGAAAATTATATCGACTCTGGACTTTACATGAAAGCCATAATCGATATGACGCTCATTGAGCAAGTTAAAGATTGGCTGATTTAATCAGGCATTTCGAAAGTATGCATAAAACCGCCAAGTTCAATGCTAGACACATCACCGGCAATAACCACGCCATCGAGTACCAAAAGATTGGCTTGAATTATTCCGTCTGTATCTTCATAACCAGGGTAGTTTTTTATTTCGTACTTCCACAGCTTCACCCTAGCTCCATAGTACTGGGTTAAATCAAAGTTTTGAGTCACTTGCAGTTCGTTGTACTGCCAATAGACATCATCAAACTCTGTTGGTATTACTATCTCTTTAACTTCAATGGCTTCTTCTTCAATTTCCCAACCAAACTGCGATAAAAAGGCAATTCTTTCTTCGTCAGTGCTTGCGGTGAGAACTATTCCATTTAAATTAGTCACGACTTGAGCAGGGGTTGCACTCACAGCGTACACACCGCCGATAGTCACCAAAACTCCAGCGAGAACACATAAAGAGTATTTTTTTAGATCTTTAGATTTAATTGATATAACAAACATAGGGTTAACCACCATTCTATAATTTTTATTAATTATATGCCATAAAATTTTTATTAATGAAACTTTATAGATTATTTTAAGGGTGAAATTTCGAAAATAAGGAGAAAAGTAAATTTGTCTAATTGAATTTGACTTGACAAATTTACATGGTTATAAAAATGAGTAGCAGTATTTTTAATCCAAGAAAATGGGAACATAAAAGCGTTTTCGGAGCGCTTAAAACAAATGAAGAAACAAATTTCAAAATTTTATTACCGAGAGATCTTTCGTGTAATAGAGTTGAGTTAGTTATACATGAAGATGGTGAAAACAACGAATATTTCGACTTTTATTGGTCTGGAATGCCTGATGATTATCATGAATTGTGGACAATAACACATAAAACGGCTAAAAAAGGCATTTATTTTTATTATTTCTTAGTTCATACACCTTGGGGCACTATGAATCTTAAACACGATGGTGACAAAGAGGGCAGATTTATTGATGCAAGCTTCGAATGGCAACTCACTGTGTACGATGAAAACTTCACAACACCAAGTTGGCTCAAGGGTGGCATGATTTATCAAATTTTCCCTGATAGATTTTATAACTCAGGTCAAAAAAAGCAGGGAATACCAAGCGATCGTGTACTTCGTGACGATTGGCATGGCACACCTAGTTGGGAATTTAACAGCGAAGGAAAAATGCCAAACAATGACTTTTTCCAAGGCGATTTAAAAGGAATTGAAGAAAAACTCGATTATATTGAGTCATTGGGCACAACTTGCATTTATTTAAACCCAATTTTTGAGGCACAAAGCAATCACAGATATGACACAGCTAACTATTCAAACGTTGATCCAATTTTAGGCACAGAAAAAGACCTTGAAAATCTTTGCACAGCGGCTGAAAAACGTGGAATTTCAATCATGTTAGACGGCGTTTTTAGCCACACAGGTGACGATAGTGTCTATTTTAATAAATACGCTAGATATGATAATTTAGGTGCTTTTCAATCAAAAAAATCGCCTTATTACAACTGGTATAAATTCGAAAAATGGCCAAATAAATATCATTCATGGTGGGGAATTGACATCTTGCCAGAAGTTATTGAAGAAGCACCAGAGTTTATCGATTTTATCAGCGGTGAAAATGGTATTGCGAGAAAATGGCTCAAAACTGGGGTTCGTGCTTGGCGCTTAGATGTTGTTGACGAACTTCCTGATGAGTTTTTAGATGCACTTAGAACCGCTGTTAAAGCCGAAAAAAGTGACGCTTTAATCTTAGGCGAAGTTTGGGAAGATGCATCAAATAAGTTTAGTTACGGTAAACGCAGAAGATATTTGCAAGGTGAGCAACTCGATAGCGTAATGAATTATCCATTTGCTGAAGCTATAATTTATTTAACTAGAACTGGAATTGTTGAGGGATTCACTGAAAAAATTATGGTAATTCTCGAAAATTATCCAAAATGCGTTGTTGATGTACTCATGAACCATATCGGTACACATGACACCATGAGAGCTATAACTGAACTTGCTGGAAAAAGCTGCGAATATCGTGATAGAAAATGGCAAAGTAAGCAAAAACTAAGTTGGAAAGAATATTCAAAAGGTACAAGATTATTAAAACTTGCTGCCGTTATGCAGTACACCTTACCTGGCGTGCCTAGCCTTTATTACGGAGATGAAGCTGGTATGCAGGGATATAAAGACCCATTTAATCGTGCTTGCTATCCTTGGGGTAAAGAAAACGAGGAACTCGTTTTGTGGTACAAACGTCTTGGTGAAGTTAGAGCTAACAACCCAGCCTTCGTTGATGGAAGTTTTTACACTATTTCAGAAACTCTTGGTTGCATTGCGTACGTGAGAGAAAGCGAAAATGAAAAAGTTTTGATTATAATCAATCGCAATGAACATCAAATTGATTATATTTTACCAAACTGGTTAGAAAATGCTCAGCCAATTTTTGGTGGTGTTAAGCATGATAATCAAGTTAGAATTAATGCGCTTGAAGGCGTAATTTTAAAGATTTAGGAGATAACTAATGAGCGACTGGACAGAAGTAAAAATCAGCGTTAGCACTGATGACGTTGAAAAAGCAGGGGATATCGCCTCAATGGTTGTGCCTTATGGCATTTATATTGAGGATTACAGCGAACTTGAAAAAGAAGCGATGGAAATAGCACACATCGACTTAATTGATGAGGATTTGCTCAAAAAAGATCGTAATGTTGCAGTTGTTCATGTGTACATTTCGCCTGAGGAAAATCCTAGTGAAGCTGTAGCTTTTTTGAGCGAAAGATATAACGCAGAAGGTATCAAAAATGAGATAATTTTAACCCAATGCAAAAATGAAGAGTGGGAAAATAACTGGAAACAATATTTTCACCCAATGCCAGTTGGTGAAAAGCTCTTAATTCGTCCAATTTGGGAGCAAGAATATGATGCTGGGGATAGAAAAGTTTTGAATATTGAACCAGGTCTTGCTTTTGGTTCAGGAACACACGAAACCACAAGACTTTGCTTAGAAACTTTAGAAAAACACATTAGCGAAGAAACAACAGTGCTTGATATTGGTTGCGGTAGCGGAATTTTGGCAATTGCGTCCATTTTGCTTGGTGCGAAAAAAGCAGTTGGCGTTGATATTGATGCTTTAGCTGTAAAAACAGCAATTGAAAATGGGGAAGTAAACAATTTATCTTCACCAGAGTTCACTGTGCTTCACGGAAATCTTGTTGACAAGGTCGACGGTAAATTTGATGTTGTTGTAGCAAACATTGTTGCAGATATCATAATCTTATTTTGCCAAGACGTTGCAAAATTCATGAATGACAAAGCTGTTTTTATAACTTCAGGAATTATTGACACTCGTGAGCAAGATGTTATTGATGCATTTGATAAATATGGTTTTGAAATTCAAAAACGACACACCGAATCAGGTTGGGTTTGTTTTGAATGTAGCAAAAAATAAAAAAATAAACTCAGCTAACAAAAAAGAGATTTTCTTAGCTGAGTTTTTAAATATTCTTATTTTTATTTTCAAGAAAATATTTCTTTGTTGATTAAACATTTTTTGAATTTTTTTAAAAGATGACTTATACATTTTTATCATTTTTATTTTTTATAATAATGATAATTTTCTGCAAATGAATGAGAGAGAACGATATATAGATGTTTTTTAGTTTTTATAAGAAATCGGTTTATTTATAATACTCCTATTTTATTTTTATTCGTACTATACAAAACTTGAGTTTTATATAGTTTAGGGTAGTCAAATTAAGAAAAAGATGATTATATATAAATTAAGTCTTTTTCTAAAATCAAATCGATTAAATCCAGCCAATTAAGTATATACATTATAAAACAAAATCAAATATCATTTTAATAAAATTCAGATATCAATCACTAATCATATTTGATAAAATCAATTAATGTATTGTGTCTTGATAAAACTTAATTCAAATTGATAACTACAATATATTTAAATCGCCATTGAATAAAAATATTATTTACGATCCATAGCACGTTGAATTATTTTTATTCAATGAATGATCTTAAATATCTATAGATTTAAATCCAGACTTAGTTAAAATTTCCAAGGACGTATAACCACATGATTTGCAATAATCAATGGCTTCGTCAAACTTAAAATCAAGCGAGTTAGTGCTGTGAGAATCGCTGTTAATCATAATTTTAAATCCAAGCTTATTCATGTGCTTTAATAAGTTTTTATTTGGGTATGGCGTAGTGTTGCCGAGCCTAAACATTGCGCCGGTGTTAACTTCAAAAACTAAATCTGATCTAATAGAATAAATCTCATCAAGGCAGTTTTTAGCTATCTCAAGATATTTTGTATTGTCCTCATCGAAGTATACAAAATCTTTATTAAACTTTGTTATTAAATCAAAATGACCTACTATGTCAAATTTAACTTTTTTTACAAAATCAAGAATCAAATTATAATAATGCTCAGCCATTAAGTTCCAATCACCATCAAAAAATTCATTGACACATTCTTTAAGTTCTTGTGCATTATTATCTAAATAATAAAATTTTCCATCCTTGTGAATTTGATGTACTGAACCGATTATATATTCAAATTTATCTAAATCTACGATACCAATTGAATCGTAATCCATCTCAATTCCATTTAAAATTTCGATTTTATCAGCATAAATAGATTTAACCCTTTCGATTTCCTTGTAGTACTCCCCTACTTTATCTTTTTTTATCGCATAATCGTTTTCATAAGGCATAGGCGAATGAAATGAGAAACCAAGGCTTTTGAATCCTAAATTTATAGCTTCATTTATCATTTCTTCAGCAGTGTTTTTACCATCGCAGAAAATTGTGTGTGTGTGTGCATTTGATTTAATCATAATTAGTCCCCATAATATTTATATTCGTAATTAGAATTAAGACTTTCAAAATAGCATTATTAAGCACTATTTTGAAAGTCTGTTGTTTATTTTTTCTTACTGTGAACCTTTTGGAACGCTGGAGTTGCTTTTTTCTTCGCTTCGTTTATTGAATTTTTTTGGCTAGTTGACAATTTATAATTAAAGCTTCTGTTTTCAACACGATCATATAAATCGGTACAAAGTTTAATTATATCTGTATCGTCAGATTCGCTAGCTGCTAAAATCACGAGTCCGTTATCCTCTGGTAAAGTGATAGTTTGGACATTAGCCACATTAAATTCGTACATGAAAAAATACAACTCTTGACCAACATTAACACCGGAAAGTGAATGAGTATGTGTACAAACCCAAGCGAGCCTATCAGTTTTAATGTTAGCAACTTGGTTTAAATTAAATAAATCCCAAGCGCCGATTTTACCATCAATAGATTGAATATTAACTGGATAAACTTCACCGTTTATTTTAAATTCATAAGGTCTATCACCATATAAACTAGCTGCAATTAAATAAAGTTTGTTTTTATTTACAATTATCTCTTGACCGCCTGAAATTAACGCATTCATAGTCGACTTTGGATCTGCAAAGCAAAAATCAATTGAGCCACATTTAATGCTTTGTGGATAAATTTCAGTTGGAATTGAAGCATTTATTGTTGGAATTAAAGCTTTTGATGTTGTGTATCTTGAAGTTAAAAAGTTTGAGTTAAAAGGAAGTGGAACTGGAGTTGCTTTTTTTGCTGTTGCAACATGACATGGCAACAAAGTTATAGCAAATGTTTTAACTTCATATGGATTCAAATCGAAAATCAATTTTGAATTTGCGACCATAGCATCACATTTATGCTCTTCCGAAGCATAAACTTCACGAGCTTTTAAGATACCAAGACCTAAAGAAAGTTCTATATTTGAGTTAGTTTGTTTAGCACCTTCATTAATTCTAACAATAATTTCATCAGAGTATTCAGCTTTTTTTATTGCACGAATAATAGCATTAGAATTATTTAAACTGCAAAATTGATAGCTTGAACCTAACATTCCAAAATGTTTATTTGAAATAAATCCTGTCAAAGGTTGGTTGAAAAATCTTGCGTTCATTTGGGTTGAAATTCCACATTCACCTTGATGAGAATAAATAGCATAACCATAACGATTAAGACCAAAATCCATCATATTTTGCATACTATCTTGTTTATAAGCATATTTTGGCGAATGTATAGCGGTTAATTTTAAGGTGTCGCTACGTTTCATTAACCAGCCTGTTTTTGAATCACTGAAAACAGAAACACCGAAGTTTCGTTTTGGATCTGAAATATCTGCCCATTTTTGAGCTGGTACACTATAAAGTTTTTTATTTGCCTTAGGTCTTTGGATAGTACCTAAACCTAAATCGTAGGTTGCAAATGAATTTTCGGCTGTGAAAGTGAAACTGTTATGAAGGCATTTTTCAAGCTCATGCCATTCAATTTCGTTATATACCGCCACCCAAGGACAAAGCGGAGATAGTGAAACATAGTAAGTGAAAATCGATTTACCAACGATTTGCTCAACTTTCAAAGTTACACGTACTGTGCCTTGCTCTTCAATGCTGCAAATGCCTTCTTCAGCAAATTCCCAAGGGTATTTTTTAAGTTCCTCATAATCTAATGACCACGCAGGAGCTTCTTTTGTGCCTTTATATTTGTGAAGTTCAAACCTAATTGGTTTAAACAAAAGTTCTGGGTTAACTGAGTCAAGTGTCTTATCAATAATTGAGGATATATCGCCATTTTTGTTGATTTTAACAGTGAATTGATTGTTTTGGAGTTCATCTTCACTGATTTTTAGACCAGTATCCATTTCACAAGGTTGATGAGTATAACATAAATCATATACGCAAAATCCCATTGCAGGAACTGATGCAAGAATTGATACGCTCATGTTTTTTTCGTCAATATTATTGACTTGAGAAGGTACTTCCTCAGCATTTTCGTTGAAAACTCTAATATATTTAAAACCAGCACTTGGAATTGTTAAATCAACTACTGAAGTTCTAGCAAATTCGATAGAATTTTGTACGATAACAGCTAGACCTTTAGTCCAAGAGGTGTCTAAATTCTTGATTATTTGAGCACTTGAACCTTCATATATATTAGTGAATTGGTTAGCACTCATGATTGAATCGTTCCAAGAACGAATGTAAGCACGCTCAACAGCTGTGCCAGAGATGTCATTTGATGCACTGTGCGCTAAAACACGCTTCCACGCAGTTTTAAGTTCATCGTTTGGATATGATGTATCAGTTACGCACATAGCCATAACGCTTGCACGTTCTGCCATATCAGCGATTTCTTCATTTCTTTTATGAATTCTTTTGCTAAATCCACGAGAAGTATAAGATCCAACACCATGATTAGATACACTTAATTCTTTATCCCAAACAGGTAAATTAATTTCACCAGTTCTCTCTAGTGTTTCAATTTCAGCAAAAAATTCGTTAGGTGAAGACGAAACTACTTCAATATTCGAAGTATCATTTTGAGCCATTTCATTACAAATGTTTTCTGCAGTATATTCCGATGAACCGCAATAAGTTAGGGTCATATTTAAGCCAGAATCTTTGATGTTTTTTTCTAGTTTTTGAACTATTGTTGGATTTTTTCGCACTTTTTTTATATCAACATTACAAAATTTGGAATCAAGACTTGCATAAATCGAGTTTCCATCAACTCCTTGCCAATTACCAACATCAAAAGGTAAAGGGTAAGTTGAATCGTAAATTAATCTACCGGTTGAAAATCCTTTTAAATTACAGTGACGTGCAACTGAAGGTAAAGTCCAAGAAAAACCGTTACCAACTGGAAGGAAGATATCATTAGTTGTTTTTTTAAACTTTTCCCAATAATAATGTTTGGCGTATAAAATGTTTCTAAACATAGTTTCTGGAGAAACTATGTTTGTGTTAATACTTTCATATGCAGCTGAGCAGATTTTCCAGTTCCCTTTTTGGACATAGTCTTGCAAAAGTTCAAATTCGTCAGGATAATATTCCTCAATAAGTTCATATCTATAAGCGCCATCAAAATTGAATTGATAATCTGGAAATTCATCAAAAATTGATAAGTTATCAGATAACAATTCTTTGAGGTGATTATTGATTGTGTATTCAAAGTCCCAATTCCACACTGTATCTAATTGAGTAGCTGCAATTGTTAAAATTTTAGATTTAGCATTCATATAATTACCCCTCACTTTTAGTTTCCAAATATTTTTTGTTTTGGTTATGACTACACAGCAACAAACAAGAAACTCATTTGCTGCTGTGTTTTGATTATATTTTGTAATTAGTTCATTTTAGCTTTAGGGAAAGCTTTATTTTTTTTGCCAGCAGCTGTTCTTGCTTCTTCATAAACTCTGATGCCTTTTTGATCATAAAGACTAGCAGCTGTGAGGCAGATTTCATAAGATAAGTTTACACATTCTTCGCTGATATTTGTCCATGTGTCTTTTCTTGTGTGATAATAAGTTTTTGGATCATGGTTAACGCCGCAAAAACCGCAAGATCTAATACCATATTCTGAGAATGCTTCAGCATCAACAGCACCAGGATAAAAATCAGCACGTTTCATGTCTAAGCCATGAGCTGCACCTGCTTCGTGAAGTAAATCACCAACAGCTTCACAGTCACCGATTGTACCAGTACAACCACGAGTATAAATTTGAAGTTGTTCAACTTCTCTCATTGTGTCGAGAGTGATTGCAACAGTTTCAATTTCTTGAAGTTCACTTTGGTGTGCTCTAGCGAAAGCTTTTGCACCTCTAAGACCAGATTCTTCTGAACCTGAAAGTAAGCAGCAAACTTCTGTGTTTTCGAATCTGAAATCAGCATCGCTCATTTCTTTGAGAACTCCCATTGAGATAAAGTCAGCTGTGAGATTGTCATTAGCGCCATCAACGATAACTCTCCAGTTAATGAAGAAATACATTGAGAAAATTATAGGTGAGAAAACGCCTAAAACGATAGCTGCAATTTGGAAACCTGTGTCGCCATAAGCAACAACTTCATTAGCCATTAAAGATGAAAGGAAGTAAGCAGCAGTAACAAAAAACACGCCGAACATACCAACAACTGAGCCTACCATAACTGGAAGTAAAACTTTAAGTTGACCGTGTAATGAGAAAGTCCATTCCCAAGCAGCATCTGTGTGACCGCCGAAGATGATTCTTTTTTTAACTTCGCCAGTTGGTTTTCTTGTTGCATAAACGTTTCTTGAAATTCTTGTTGGGAAAAGGAAGTCTACGAATTCTTTATAGAATAAGAACTCGAAAACAAACATAAATAAACAAAATAACATTAAAATTGGTGGTACAGCCATAACAGCAACTTGAGCTGTTCCAGATAAACCAGCTAATAATGATGAGCCAGGTAAGAACCAGAACATACCAGCTGCGATAAAACTAAGTGTTACGCAGATGCTAATGAAGCCCATGAATGCGTGAGGACTAACTTTGAAATCTTCCATGATAACTTCGTCAGACCATTGTTCGAGTTCGCCTTTGAGAAACTCTTGAGCATCTCTCTCGCTTTTTGTACCAGGACCTCTTTCCTTATAGTTCTCGCATATGTAACGTATGCCGTCCTTCATGTACTTTTTGGTGGATTCAGTGCTTTTTAATTCTACCATTTTGAAAAACCCCTTTTAAAATTTTTTATTAATTAAATGTATTTCAGCGTGTTGAAAAATATTGTCAGATTCCTCAATAAACTGAAATGACATTTTACCAATTTAAATAATATTTGATTATATGTTAGATAATCAAATTAAATAACTGCCAATTGCCACAATTAAAAGCGATGGCAACATATTTGCAATTTTGATTTTTTTGTCAAACATTAAATTGATTCCGATGCAAAAAATGAGCATTGAACCAATAAAAGAAATGTTAGCAACAGCAAAATCGTTTAATAATGGATCGATTAACCCTGCTAATAAGGTGAAACCGCCTTGAATTGCCACAAGAGGAATCACAGAAAATATTGCACCCTTGCCCATAGAGCAAGATAGTACGATTAAAATAACAAAGTCTAAAATAGATTTTGTGTATAAAATTGAAGGATTACCCAAAAGTGCATCTTCGAGAGGTCCAACAATTGCCATTGCTCCAACACAAATTGTGAGCGAAGCTGAAATGAAACCATCAACAAATTTACTATCATTTTCGCTACTAAACTTTTTCTTAAGCCAAGTTCCGAAATCTTCAGTGCGCTTGTTAATGTTCATAAATTCGCCAATAACAGCACCAATAGCAAGGCTAAGCACCATTAAAATTGTGTTTGCGGTTTCATAGTCTGCGCCAGAAATTTCAGTGAAATAGCTCATTGCTCCACTTGCACCGATGAAAATAACCGCCAAGCCCAACGCTTGCATAACTATATCTTGAAAGCGTTTTTTAAGCGCTCCTTTTAAACAAAGACCAATTAAACCGCCCGCAATAACTGCAACAGTGTTAACAATTGTGCCTATCCCTATCATTTACGTCACCTTTTAAAATATAAAATAGACATTTGTAATTTATCTTACTATATAATTAAAATATATATCTATTTCCTAAACTTTATTCAATTATGAATTTAATGAAAACTTTTTTACCTTTTTTTAATACAACATGACCTTTATCAAAGTCAGCTTTGCAAATTTCTTGATTTGCACTTGCAGCTTTAACATCGTCAAGACTAACGCCGCCTTGATCAATTAAGCGTCTTCCCTCGCCTTTTGATTTGATGATGTTCGCTTTAATCATCATGTCAAGTACAGCGATTTTGCCTTCAGCAAAATCTTCATCAGCTAAAGCTACTGTTGGCATATTAGCGCTTGAACCTTTATTTGCAAAAATTGCTTTTGCAGCTTCATCAGCTTTAGTAGCTTCTTCATCACCATGAACAAGTTTTGTGAGTTCAAAAGCTAAGATTTCTTTAGCTTTGTTGAGCTCGCTGCCTTCCCAAGCTTGCATTGCTTCGATTTCTTCAAGAGTCAAGAAAGTGAGCATTTTTAAGCATTTGATAACATCGCCATCAGCAACGTTTCTCCAATATTGATAAAATTCATAAGGAGATGTTTTTTCAGGATCGAGCCAAACAGCACCTTTTTGAGTTTTACCCATTTTTTTACCTTCTGAGTTAAGAAGAAGAGTTATTGTCATAGCATAGGCATTTTCACCGAGTTTACGTCTGATTAACTCTGTACCGCCAAGCATGTTGCTCCATTGATCATCGCCACCAAATTGCATATTACAACCGTGGTCTTGATAAAGTCTGAAAAAGTCGTATGATTGCATAATCATATAGTTAAATTCTAAGAAACTAAGACCCTTTTCCATTCTTTGTTTGTAACATTCAGCAGCAAGCATTCTGTTAACTGTGAAACATGAACCAACTTCACGAAGAAGCTCAACATAATTGAGGCTCATAAGCCACTCAGCGTTGTTAATCATAAGAGCTTTTCCCTCAGAAAAGTCGATGAAACGGCTCATTTGTTTTTTGAAACAATCGCAGTTATGTTGAATAGTTTCAACTGTCATCATGTTTCTCATGTCAGTTCTGCCTGATGGGTCGCCGATCATGCCTGTACCGCCTCCGAGAAGTGCGATTGGTTTGTTGCCAGCCATTTGAAGTCTTTTCATAAGGCATAGCGCCATGAAATGACCTACGTGAAGGCTATCAGCTGTTGGATCGAAACCGATATAAAAAGTAGCTTTGCCATTATTTACAAGCTCTCTAATTTCTTCTTCATCTGTAACTTGTGCAAGAAGTCCTCTTGCAATAAGTTCTTCATATATTTTCATCTAAGGATTTCCTTTCAATTTTTGAATTTATAAATAGTTTACCACTTTACCACGCAAAAGTCAAGATAAATTTGCAAAGTCTATTAACTCTTTTGCAGAATTTAGCGTAACTTGTGTTATAATGTCGCCGCCAATAATTCTTGCAATTTCTTTTATTCTTTGTTCCTCACTTAAAGTAGTAACATTGGTGTAAGTTTCGTTTTCGTTGCTGGTTTTCTCAATTAAAAGATGATTGTCAGCGTGAGATGCAATTTGCGCCAAATGAGTAACACATAAAATTTGATTGTTTTGAGCTAAGTTTTTGAGTTTAAAAGCAATTTTTTGAGCTGCCCTACCGCTAACGCCCATGTCAATTTCGTCAAAAATCATGGTTTGTACGCTGTCGTAATCACTAAGCACAGATTTAATCGCAAGCATAACTCTTGACAGTTCACCACCTGAAGCGATTTTAGCAAGAGGTTTTAAGCTTTGACCGGAGTTTGCACTAAATGAAAACTCAATTTCATCATATCCATCATTTTTAAGCTCAGTTTCATTAAAACAAACTTCAAATCTAGCATTCGGCATATCTAAATAAACGAGTTCATCTTGTACTTTTGATTGAAAAACTCGAGCTACTTTCTGGCGTTTTTCAGAAATTTCATCAGCCTTATTTTTTAATTGTTGAGCTTTTTCATCAAGTTCGAGTTCGAGTTTTTCGCAAACTTCATCACTGAAAGTTAATTCCTCAAGTTCTTTTGAAATCTTTTCAAAGTACGCCACGCAATTTTCTTCATCACCGCCATATTTTCTAGTTACACGATAAATAACATCTAAACGGTTTTCAATTTCATCGATATTTGAAAAACCGCCATCAAAATTCTCAATATTCGAACTTATCACGCTGCTACAATCTGACAATAAATATTGCAGTTCACCTATACTATCTATATATGAAGAAAAATTCTCATCATAATCAGCGATTTCTGTTAGGTAGTTGCTTAAATTGTACAGCAAATCAACAACACCATTAGCACCATCGCTACCCTCAAGGCAAGACTTAGCATTTGAGAGTGCAGTGACGATTTTTTCTCGATTTAATATCTTATTTTTTTCTGCAGTTAACTCATCTTTTTCACCAACTCTGATGTTGGCATTTGCAAGTTCTTCAATTTGAAATTGCAAATATTCGAGTTGACGCTCTTTGCCCTCTTCGTTTTTAAGCAGTGAATTTAGTTTTTTATTAAGCGATACAACTTCACGATAAAGCTGTTTATATTTTTCTAAACGTTCTTGCTCATTTGCTAATTGCTTAATAAAAACGCTGTGAAAATCAGTTGATAATAGATGCTGACTATCGTGCTGTCCACAGATGCTTATGAGTTCACGACCGATTGTTTTAAGCATTGTTGCTGTTATTATTTGCCCATTAACTCGGCAAGAGCTGCGACCATCGGCAGTAATAATTCGACTCACAAGCAAGGTGTTATCTATTTCACACTCGACTTCAAAGTTATTTAGTAAACTAATAACTTCATTTGAAATATTTTCAAAAAAAGCTGTCACTTTCGCAGTTTTTGAGCCTGTTCTAACAATATCTTTTGAAATTCTCTCGCCTAAAATGGCATTAATAGAGTCAATAACGATTGATTTACCAGCACCAGTTTCACCAGTTAATATATTTAGCCCATTATCGAAAGTGATTTCCGCTTTTTCAATAACTGCCACATTTTCAATTTTTAAATTAGTTAACATTTTTATTTATTAAGGCTAAAAGCCACAATCCTCTCCATAATTTCACACTTGTAAACCGCTAACAAAGCAATTTGATTTTTTGATGCTAATTTTGATTGTATGATAATGTTTTTTCAACATACTTTTCAAATTCAACCGCTGCATTTTCATCACTGCACAAAACAAAAATAGTATCATCACCAGCTAAAGTGCCAACAATTTGACTTGAAGGCAAATTATCAAGAGCGGCGCACGCAGCTTGAGCCATACCTGAATGGCACTTAACAACAACTGTCATTCCAGCATGAGCAACACTTGTTACAGCATGTGAAAGAATAGAAAAATATTTACCATTAAAATCTACATTTTCATTTTGTGGATATGTATATTTATACTGCCCACCTGAAAGAGGAGTTTTAATGAGCTTTAAAAATTTTATGTCACGAGAAACAGTGGCTTGAGTAACTTTATATCCAAGCTCATTTAGTTTCACCATAAGCTCTTCTTGTGTGCCTATGTTTTCTGATGCAATTAAATTTAATATAGCATCATGTCTATTCTTTTTCATTTCTATTCTCCCCGCTTATATTATTTCGTTCAATTAATTTATGAAATAGTACGTCTGTAAAATTTTCCGATTTAAGTCTGATTATTTTTAAATATCGACTTGCTCGAGTGACTATAATTTTATCTCCATGCAAAAACTCAATTGCCTTTTGCCCATCGTAGCTAATTAATGGTAAATCATCACCCTTGCTTTTTACCTTAAGCTCGATTTGTGAAGTCGGCTCAAATATAATAGGTCTTAAAAAAAGTGAATGAGCGCAAATTGGTGTCATTAAGATACTTTCAATTGTTGGTTCAATGATAGGTCCACCAGCTGAAATTGAATAAGCAGTTGAGCCAGTTGGAGTGGCTAAAATCACACCATCAGCAACAAAATCGCTTATTCGCTCATCGTTATAAGCCACTTGAACTTCGCACATACGCATTGAAATTCCTCTTGTAACCACCAAATCATTTAGGCAATAATAGGTATCTTTAAGCGTATCATTATTATAGTGATTAGCACAAAGCATCATTCTTTTATCGATTTTATATTCACCATTGATGAGGTTTTTTAGTAAAGCAAGTTCAGTTTTTTCGAGTCCAGCAAGAAAGCCTAGATTTCCAGCATTTATTCCAAGAATTTCTTTTTCGTACTTCGCAGCATAAAATGCAGAGTGAATGATTGTGCCATCACCGCCAATTGCAATGATGATATCACACATCTTCACACTTTCTTCGCTGTCTAAAAAGTGTACATTTTCAAATTTTCCAAACTCACTTTCAAGTTCACTTGGCATTAAGATTTCAACGCCTAAAGCTATCAATTCATTGTACACATCAACAGTTACCTTATGAGAATGCTCACGAGAAGTATTAACATGGATACTGATTTTCATCTTAAGAACCTCCGCTTAGTTTTTCGTGTGAATCGCTAACGATTTTTTCGAGTTTATCTGCCATAAAGCTGTGACACTCTTCATTCTTTTCAATATATATAAGATATTCGATATTGCCTTGAGGCCCTTTGATTGGTGAGAAGTCAAGTTCAAGGACGTTGAAGCCAGTTTCAACGCAAAAATCATGGATTTTTTGTACGACCTCAAGATGAGTTGACAGCTCACGCACAACACCTTTTTTGCCGATTTTATCTTTTCCAGCTTCAAATTGTGGCTTGATTAAGCAAACAGCTTTTGCTCCGTCTTTAAGAAGATTTTTCATTGCTGGAATAATTAATTTAAGTGAAATAAAAGAAACGTCAACACTTGCGAAATCGATTTCATCTGGAATAATTTCGTGAGTTGCGTATCTAAAGTTAGTTCTTTCAAGATTAACAACTCTTTCGTCAGTGCGAAGTTTCCAAGCGAGTTGACCATAGCCGACATCGATTGAATAAACTTTTTTCGCTCCATTTTGAAGCATACAATCTGTAAAGCCACCAGTTGACGCACCTATATCCATGCAAATGCAATCATCTAATTTTAAACCAAACTCATCAATTGCCTTTGCAAGTTTAAAGCCGCCACGGCTAACGTAAGGCATTTTTTCGCCTCTAAGTTCAACGCAGTCAGTCGCTTTAACATTAGTGCCAGCTTTAGTTTCTTTTTGGTCGTTGACGTACACTAAACCTGCCATAATCATTGCTTTTGCTTTTTCACGGCTATCAACAAAACCTCTTTCAAAAACTGCGACATCTAGTCTTACTTTTTCAATCACTTAAAAATCCTCGCTTATAATTTTTATCATTCCTTGAGTGTCAAGGTTATATTTGCTCAGTAAACTTGCTACACTTGCTTGCTCAACAAAACCATCTGTGATTGCAGTGATTTTGTACGACCCAACAAATCCACTTTCCAAAAGGTTAGCTCCCAAAATTTGAGCCACACCGCCTTGCTTCAAGCCCTCTTCAAAGAAGTAAATGTTTTTGTATGTAGCAATTAAGTCTATAACTAATTTTGAAATATCTTTAATTTCGTTAATGCAAATCAAATTGAAGTTTATGCCTTTTTCTTTGAGCTCATCAACTGCGTCAATAGCAAAACTTGTGATTCTGCCATAAGTTACAATTAAATTTTCACAATCTGAATCACCATAACTTGAATATTGTAAGTTATGAGTTGTTAATTTTTGAGTGTTTTCCTTCTCACTGCCTCGTGGATAACGTACGAAACAAGAAACATCATTTTGATTAAATGCGTAATCTAAAGTGTTACGAAGTGCCTCAAAACAGCATGGTGAAAAAACTTTCACTCGAGGAATACTATTTAAAAATGCAACGTCCATAATTCCGTGGTGAGTTTCGCCATCTTCGCCAACAAACCCAGCTCTGTCAACACCGAACACAACGTTTAATTCTTGAAGTGACACGTCATGAACGATTTGATCATAACATCTTTGAAGGAAGGTTGAATACACCGCAAAAACTGGTTTGAGTCCGTTTTTTGCAAGACCTCCAGCAAAAGTTACAGCGTGCTCTTCGGCAATGCCAACATCAAAAAATCTTTTAGGGTACGTTTTGCTGAATTTTTCAAGACCAGTGCCAAGACCCATTGCTGCCGTTACAGCGCAAATTGAATTGTCTTCTTTTGCTTTTTCACAAAGGTGATTACCAAATGCAGCTGAAAAACTCATCCCAGATGGAATTGGTTCACCTGAGTTGATGTCAAACTTTGAAATGCCATGAAAAAGGCTTGGAGATTTTTCCGCATGCTCATATCCCTTGCCTTTTTTGGTGTTAACGTGAAGAAGTACAGGCCCATTAACAGCTTTTGCAGATTCAAGCGCATTGATTAACTGATCCATATTGTGTCCATCTATAGGTCCGAGGTATCTATAACCGAGTTGCTCAAAGAAATTACTTTGAGAATATAGATTGTTTTTGAGATTAGTTTTAACTTTGTGAATTTCACTGGCCATAGGTTTACCTATAAGTGGAATTCTATTTAATCCTTTTTCGGTGTTTGATTTTAAAGAATAATATTTAGGTTTAGAGCGTATAACAGCTAAATATTTTGCAAAAGCACCAACGTTTTCTGAAATCGACATCTTATTGTCATTCAAAATAATGATTTGTTTAGCGTTACTTCTGCCACCATTGTTGAGTGCTTCGTACACCATGCCACCAGTGAAAGATCCATCACCGATAATAGAAATAACATAGTTTTCATCACCATTGATTTTCTTGCCTTGAGCTAAACCTAAAGAAGATGAAACCGAAGTTCCGCTGTGACCACTATAAAAAATATCATGATCACTTTCATTTGGTCTGCAAAAGCCTGAAATACCATTTTCAGTGCGTAAGGTTGAAAAATCGTTATATCTTCCGGTTAAAAGCTTATGAGTGTAGCATTGATGACCAACATCAAAAACTATTTGGTCTTTTGGTGAGTTAAACACCTTGTGAAGTGCAATTGTGAGTTCAACCACACCCAAGTTTGAGGCGAGATGTCCGCCTGTTTGAGAAACTGTATCTATAAGTTTAATTCTAACTTGCTTAGAAAGCTCGATTAATTGTTGCTCAGTTAAATTTTTAACGTCATTTGGTGACGTTATTTGTTGTAATAATTTATACATTTTAGTTGCACCATCGCAATCCTAGTTATTTGTTTCTTGATAAAAGTTCAAGAGCAAGATTTTTTAAAAACTCAGCTTCGTCACCAAAGATGTCAAGGCATTTTAAAGCTTCATCAGTGAGTTTTTTAGCGTAATCTTGTGATTTTTCAAGCCCAAGAAGTGAAACGTAGGTGCTCTTGTCGTTGAGCTTGTCAGCACCTGTTGCCTTGCCTAACACTTTTTCATCACCGATAACATCGAGAATATCATCAACAATTTGAAAAGCGTGACCGAGGTTAACTGCGTATTTTGTTGCACACTCAAATTGCTTTTCGCTTGCGTTAGCTGTTAAAGCGCCAAGTTGAGCTCCAGCTTTGATGAGCATTCCAGTTTTGAGTGTATCCATAGTTTTAAGAGTGTCTAAACTGATTTTTTTGCCCTCACTTTGAAGGTCGACAACTTGTCCGCCAATCATTCCGCAAACGCCTGCAAATTTTGAAAGTATTTTCACTGCCTCAAGTCCAATTTTAGGGTTTGATTTAGCAATTTCACTTTCTGCAATCAATTCAAAAGCCAAGGTTAAGAGTGCATCGCCAGCTAAAAGCGCATAGCTTTCGCCGTACTTAATATGACACGATGGCATTCCTCGTCTTGTGTCGTCATTATCCATGCATGGTAAATCATCATGAATTAATGAATAAGTGTGCACCATTTCAAGCGCCATTGCAAAAGGCAGTGCTTTTTCAATATCACCACCACAAACACGGCAAAATTCAAAAACTAAAGCTGGTCTAATTCTTTTACCGCCAATTGAAAGGCTGTATTTCATTGCATCAAACACGATTGACTCGTTATAATCACATTGAGGCACGAGCGAATCTATAGAGTCATTTATAAGCTTAGCATAATAATTAATATTAGGTGTGTTATTCATCAATATCATCTTCCTCATTTGTATTTGAAAGCTCTGTTATTTGTTGTCTTGCGTTATTTAAAGCATTATTACAAAAAGCGACTAATCTCACGCCTTCTTCATAAAGTTTCATTGCCATATCTAAATCATGCTCGCCAGTTTCAAGAAGTTCTGCAACTTCTTTAAGTCTGATCATAGCAGTGTCAAGTGTATAATTTCCCATTGTTATTCCCTTTCGTACTCTTAAAATCAAGCCTTTTGGGTTGATACGACTTTGCAATTAATTATGCCGTCTGCAACCTTTACTTTAATTTTTTCGCTTTTTTTAGTATCTTTTATTGATTTTATCGTTTTATCATCTTCATTTAAAGCCAAAGCAAACCCACGAGTAAGAGTTTTAAGTGGATTTGTATATTCCAATTTAAGAGCTTCGTTATTAA
>JAWXUR010000066.1:0-11055 GCA_044426265.1 Clostridia bacterium | reverse complement strand
TGCTGGAGTTTTGCTACCATATAAAATTACACTATTCTCAAACACATTAACATGGACTAATGAAACTTCAACAGTTTTGCTACCATATAAAATTACACTATTCTCAAACTATCTCAACTACACGCTCGACAAATTCGTCGTTTTGCTACCATATAAAATTACACTATTCTCAAACGTACTCATTAACCTCTGCATCCACGCTCATGTTTTGCTACCATATAAAATTACACTATTCTCAAACCTCAAAATCATCTGGAGTAACTACGATAAGTTTTGCTACCATATAAAATTACACTATTCTCAAACCTCAAATTTAAGAATATAAAAGCCACTACACTTCTAATTTTATATGCTAAACATAGTATAATCTTAAATAAATTATACTATGTTAGACAAGATAAGTCAATATATAACACATAAATCATCGTCGATTATTCGATATATTTCATTTTCTAATTTTTTGGATTGTTGTGAGGTTTCGACTAACAAAATTTCAATTTTGTTGTACATCAAAAACTCATAAAATTGTTGCTGTTCTTGTGATGAAAAAATAGTTTTTAAATTTAATATAATAAAAAATTTCTTACCTAAAAAATCATGTGTTATTTTAATGTAATCAATTAGTTTTTCTAAAAGCGTACTATCGTCATAATAAAACTTTAAATCTACTGCTTTTAAAATCGCTTGTAAATCTATGTTGGTTTCAAAAGTTAAATCAAAATCTATTTCATTCGTGATATCTTGTATGTACTCAATAATTTTCACACTTAATTGAGTCGTTTGCATTAATTTCTCATTGTTAATATATTCACTTTTAATATAGTTATAAAGCTTTGTTATATTCTTGCTCTTATTAATATCTAAAGTGAACATATCTAAAATTAGCTCTAAATCCTTACGCAAATTCAATTGTTTATCATCAATAAAAAAATTATGCTCACTTTCTATACCATTAAGTTCAGATATTAACTCAAAAATAAAATTTTGATACATCTTTTTGTTTTCAATAACTAAAATAGGTATTTCATTTTCTTTTGATATAAAAGATTCATTAAAAATGTCTGTTGCAAAAATCATAATATAATCAACCTTTCATCAGAATTAATAACATCTGTTCTTTTTTCTCCTACCACATATTGCATCTTATTAAATTGTTTTTCTGTTATGCACAGCATCAATACTAGTCCATCTGATGGCTTATTAGTTTTAATGGCTGTAATTATGCTATCTGCTACAGTTTGATTTAATGCGAGTTTTGTGTACACAGATTCTTGAAGCATAAAAAATCCACTTTTCACTAAATATTTTCTAAATCTTCTGTACTCTCGCTTATCTGAAAGCGTAACAGATGGCAAATCAAAAAACACTATTACTCTCATAAATCTATAACTCATTTCTATATACCTTTATTTGTGCGTTTTCAACTTCATTTAGTACGTCAAAAACGCTCTTAACATAAATCTTAATCGCATTTAGTAAATATTGCTCTTTATTATCAATTATAACTTGCGAATTAAGCACTTTAATTAATTCGAGTTTTTCTTTTTTCTCAAACTTAATCGGCTGCATTTGTCGTACTTTTAAATCTATAATTGGTCGAAAAATTTCCATCAAGTCGCACGATAAATTAAAACCATTATACATATTATCGTGAAAAAGTCCAATTTGTGTTATGTACCCTGCTGCAACTATTTCACGATTGAAAGCCGAAAGTAGTAAGCTATAGCCATAATTGAGTGCAGCATTTGTGGGGTTGTCTTGTGTACGTGCAAAACTTTTGCCAAACATAGCATTGAAATATACTTTTGCAGCGTGACCCTCTCTGTTTGTTACATCATTAAATTCAAGTTGATCTATATAATGTGCCAATTTTTCGTACTGCTCAAGACCTAGCATGATTAAAGTTTGCATTTGTTTTTCAATCTTGCTCGCTACGATTTGAGTCCAAACTGCCTGCTTTAATTCTTCATTCCAATGTGTTTGTATTTTAACTTTCAAACTTGTATCATGAGAGCCATAATAAGGAGTTAACTCAGAAATCGGATTTCTTTTTTCATCGCAGAAAATGACTTTGACTTTTGACTTTACAAGTTCGCACAGTGCAGCAGATGTAACAGAAGTAGCTGTACTCTCTAAAATGAGTACAGCTATTTCTGAAATAGGTATTCTAGTTATTGTTTCTTGACGAATAACTAAAGTTTTAAGTTTAAGATCCAGTTTTGCAGATTGTGAAATCACCACAACTCTAAAGCTCATAAATTAATTTTCCTCAAATAAATTTTCATCAAGTAAATCAATTACACCTTCATATAATCCTGTAATCGATTGAGTTATGATTTTAAATTCTTTATAATTTTTTGTTATATTAAGACTGATGTTTAATCTATTTGTTCTCTCTTTACCTTTAATTATTCTTAAGTCTGCATTACCTGCTTTGCATTTAAATATAGAAAGGATTTGTACAAGTGCAATAAGCTGTTGCTCTAACTCTAAAGATTTAAAATACTCTCTTTTTGATGTTAGCAATTCACCCAAAACAACATGTCTTTTTATTTTTGAATATATGCTATTTAGTAATTTATCAGTAAATAAATCATAAAGCTCCAAGTTTTTCTCTGATGTAACAATACTATGCTTAGTTATGTATCCTCGCTCAACACATTTAGTTAATTCTTTTATATATTTAATATCATCAACACTTAAAATCAATTGCATTGCATTTTTTATATCCGCACCACCTGAAAGGTGAACATAAGCGCCATCAATTTTAGCTAAGCTGTTAGTTTTAATTGCTGTCTTATACACCTTGAAATTACTAGTTGATATGATTCGTGAAATACACTCGTTAAAAATTTCAGGTTTATCTTTCATCGTTATAGAAACAAAAATTGGAATTGATACTAATTCTCTAATAAGTTTTTTTCCTTTTTGATATTCTACTAATACAAAATATGAAGGCTTAATACTTTTATAAGAACCATATTTTTCCAAATCTGCTAATATTGGATTTGATGATTTAATCGGAAGCTTATAACTGCCTTGCTTTGTGATTTTTTTACTATGAGAAGCATCAAACAAGCCACCACTAGCCTTAAATGATTGGCGAGTGAACAGAATCTTGCAATCATAAACAGTATCTTTAACTGTTTGAATAGTGGCTTTATCGCCAACTTTCCAAGCGTAATAATCGCCTTTTTTCACATCAAACCTATATAACTGCTCAGGTTTTAAGTTGAATTTTTCATTTGAAATGCTTTTAAAGAAATTATCAGTAAATTTAACATTCCAAATATTTCCAACAACAATGTTTAAATATGCATCGTGTGCGTGGTGATAATCATTGATGTCACGAGATTTAACAATTTTAAAATGATGCCTAAAATCCGAAACATTGCCAGCTTTAACATAAACTACTTTTGAGTCGCAATTTTCATCAGCCTTAAAATAATTTGTAAATAATGTTGCGACAGCCTTGCTTGCTTGTGATGTTTCAACTAATTGGCGAGCGATAAATCCTTCAAGTTCACGAGGTTCAAACTCTGTTGTACGCATTAGCCTTTCAAACTTAGTTTTTTCAATTAGCTTCATTTTATATAGCGTTTTCCAAAGCTCGACTTGTCTATATTTTTCAGGTATAGGATATTTGTCCGTTTTTTCTTCGTTTGCCGTTCTTTCCACTAAAACTAAATTGTTATGAATACTATCATCTTTAGTTTTTGAGCGTGGGTAAATATGTTCAATATCATAAAAACTCGAGTTTAACGAACCTAAGTCAATTTCACGTCCAGTGTAAGCGCAGCGACCTAATTGAGTGAAATATAAATAAAGCTTTTTTTGACGCAAATCAGAGTCGTTATAACCACTAAGTTGGTCAATAAGTTCAGTATATTCTTTTTTATAAAAGCCATATTTTTTATCTAAATCACGTTTTCTTGAAGTTGTAGCTTTCTTTTCACCCTCACTGCGTGTCATTTCAACAAACAATTTTTCAGGTTTACCACCCATGATTTTTTCAATTTCTTTAACAATTTTCACCGCTTGCCAAATTGATTTTTTTACAGCTGGCGAACAATAAAGCTCTTTGATATCAGCAAGTGTAATATCTGTTTTAATCTTTTCTTGACTTTGTACTTTTGACATATAGTCAAAATCTTTGCTTAGTAGCTGCATTAAATTGCAATTAGTGTTCATCATGGCATCAATGATATTTACAGCTTCGCCAGTTGCTTTATCCACCGAATAAATTTCGGTTAAGAATTTCTTTGAAAGATTGCCCCAGCCGCTATATTTTAATCTGCTAACTTTATCAAGTTGTGCTTTAGTCAATTTATAATTGGCAGAAATTTTTGTTTTAAGCATGGTTTTATCTTGACCAAAAAGCACAATCCATCTAACTATATCTTCGACCATGTTTTCATCAAAATTTTCATCAAAAATTCCTATAAAATCAATATAAGTACCAAGTGAGCCTTTGAAGTCGCCATCAATTCCTCCGATTTCAACTTTTGATGTTGCTAAGCTTTGCTTAATTAAATGAGTTTTCACACGGTTTCTAGTAACTTTTTTGTTCTTCATGAAAACATTTTCAAACAGCTCTTTTTTTATCTCAACCGAGATTGGTTCTCCATCAAGTTTGAGCTTGTTAAGTTCGTTCAAAAGAGTGAATTTACTATAAAGTAGCGACTCCTTAGGCAAAACGTATTCATCAGACAAATACCTGCATTTATTGGTCATGCGTTCTATGAATTTTTCGGCACTTAATTCTTTATTTACCACGTCATCAAAGTTCCAAGGGTAAATTTTTTCGTTTGAATTTTTTTCAATCCACGCAAAACTCGAAGAAACATTTAAAGGCCCAACATAATATGGTATGCGATACATAAATATCATTTTGATTTTTTCGCTTATACTTAGGGAATCGTCAGTGGTACGCAAAAAGCCGAAAGATTCACTGGCTTTTTCAAGAATTAAATCAAGTTCTTGTTTGTGTACTTGGTAAGGGATAACGCTGTTTGAGCTGGTGCGTTGTTTTGGTAAAGCACTGTGTAAATCGAGGTTAGCTATGAGTTCGACATATCGTTCTTCGACAATATCTAAGTTTTTGAGAAGCGATAAGATGTACTTACAAAAATCTTCTTGCGAGCAGATTTTTTCTTTGATAGGCACTTTTTTGCCGTTGATATTGCTCATGCCGATATAAGCCGGATAATTAACTTTTAAATTAGGATTCACAAAAACATCTTTGTACTTTTCTGGTATGTACTGTTTAATAAGTTCTTTCAAGACTTTTAAGTCATTTTTATGAGTTTCATAACTGAAAATTTGCGCATCAGACAAAGTTACTCTATCATTATTTTCGTGTGGGCAATCAAGAATTTCAACCAAAATTGACCAATCATAAATCGCTTTTGCCATATCAATTAATATGATTTTATCGTCGAGTTTAGTTTCAATTTCAGCATATAAAGTTTCAAAATCACCTTTAAAGCTCACTTTTTTCTTTGCTAAATCTTCATCTAAATCACTAAAAAGTTTTTGCAGTTCAACGCTGCCGCCTAAAAGCAATTTAATTATTGATTTTTGCTCATTACTAGGTTTAGAGTCAAGTAGAGCGTAAATCTTTTTTTCGCCTTTAGTAATATTAATAGATTTATCTTTTAAAATCGCTTCAAGAGCCGAAATATCTTCTATTTTTAAATTAAACTTAGAATATTCTTCGATTTCCAGGAGTTCATTAAACTTAAGATAAACATTATTAA
This sequence comes from Clostridia bacterium, assembly GCA_044426265.1. Taxonomy (GTDB): domain Bacteria; phylum Bacillota; class Clostridia; order Oscillospirales; family Acutalibacteraceae; genus UBA6857. The sequence continues at coordinate 5,296 of JAWXUR010000066.1, read as the reverse complement.
AATCACTAATTTCTCCAAAATCATTCCCCATAAACAAAAAATGTCCTCTATTTTTTATAATATGTTCTAAACCCAAATATAAAAATCTTGGGTCTGTAATTTTTTCATTCATGAGTGCTTTTCTAAGATGAAAAACTGTTGGATATTGTTCGTGATATTCTTTATCCGTATAATCAGCATCATTGAAAATACTGTTATATTGGTCAATACTTTTGTCATCATGATGATACATACTTTCATCTAAGCGCTGAAAAAAAGCTGGATCTATTTTTGCTATTTCATCGCTAAACAACATTCTCAAAAACTCAATACGCTGCCTATTTCTCTCAGTTCTACGTCTTGAACAGCGATAACCTCGTCTTTCCTCAGCAGAATTTCCGCTTTCAAAAAGCCTTGAGCCAATCATGCTTTTTTTGCCTTTTTTTAATACATTATACTCTAAATCAGTTGCAGCAAATCCAACAGATTCCGTACCGATATCCAATCCTAAAAAATATTTTTTCTTCTCCACTTGACATTCCTCCCATTTTATGCTAATATAATTATAGGTTTTATGCTACCATATAAAACTACACTATTAAGTTCAAATAAGAATTTATTCTAACCGCCGTTTTAAACGGTTCCGTTGTTCGGATCAACCTGCTTTTTAGCAGGTTATTTTTTTTACCTATTTTCACGATTAACTAATAATTGTGTTTTACATAGTTAAATAATAACATAATTTATATATTTTAACAAGATATTTTGGGAATATTTTATTTGTTTTTAGAGTTAACGGACGATATTTGGAGTCTAATTTTAATTCACTATTTTAACAATACCCATTTCTATCTTAAAACAATTTTTACTTTGTTCTAAAACAATTAAAACCACTACACTTATGATAGCTAAAAAGCTTTTAAAGTGCAGTGGTTTTGTTGTATTATGAAATTGTTATAGTATCGATTAAATTTGAGCAATTGACATAAAATATCTTTGTTTGTTTATTAATTCAAGTTTATTGAAAAGCATTTCAAATGGGTTTAATGGGCTATATTTAGAGAATTATGTATTGTATATACACTTATCAACCCTCAAACATAAACAAATAATCCGAACCAAATCTTCCTTGTTGGAGAATGGTTCGGATTATTTTGCTGTTTTATATAATTTTATTATAAATTTTATTTTTCGTATTTGTTTGATTTACTCTTAGTTTTTAATGAAATTGCTTCGCAATGAAATTATTCTTCGAATAATGAAATGTTGCGAGCAACGTGAAATTAAATCCTTATGTGCCACAGCACATTTCATTCACGCAGTGAATTTCATGCCGAAGGCAATTTCACCCGCGCAGTGGATTTAATTGAAAAAGCCAAGCCTTTTGGCTTGGTTTTTTCTTGGCAGGGGCAGAAGGACTTGAACCCTCGGCACGTGGTTTTGGAGACCACTGCTCTACCAACTGAGCTATACCCCTATATTAAATTAAACTGAATGGTTGGTGGGCCATCAGGGACTCGAACCCCGGACCAACCGGTTATGAGCCGGTTGCTCTAACCAACTGAGCTAATGGCCCATAGATTTTTGAGTACTTTGGTATTATACTAGAAAAGGGCTTTTTTGTCAATAGTTTTAGATGAAAAATATTGATTTTTTTATTTTATTTTTTAAGTTTTATTTTTTGCCAAAAAACAGAGCATATCAATCGATACACTCTGTAAATTTAAATTTGTCTATTCTTTTTAGATAAAATTACACTCGAGCTTTGATCTCGTCAACTTTGTCGAGTTTTTCCCAGCTTACGTCTAAATCTTCTCTTCCAACGTGACCTAAAGCTGCAACTTGGCGATAAATTGGTGCACGGAGTTTTAAGTTGTCGATGATTGCTGATGGTCTTAAATCGAAAACTTCGCTTACGATTTGTGAGAGTTTTTCTTGTGGGAGTTTGCCTGTGCCGAATGTTTCAACTAAAATTGAAACTGGTTGGGCTACGCCGATTGCGTAAGCAAGCTGTACTTCGCATTTTGATGCTAAACCTGCTGCTACTATGTTTTTGGCAACGTGTCTTGCTGCGTAGGCTGCACTTCTGTCAACTTTTGTTGGGTCTTTGCCTGAGAATGCGCCGCCGCCGTGGCGTGAGTAGCCGCCGTAGGTGTCAACGATGATTTTTCTGCCTGTTAGTCCGCTGTCGCCTTGTGGGCCACCGATTACGAATCTACCTGTTGGGTTGATGTAAAATTTGGTGTCAGCTGTCATTAAATCTGCTGGAATAACTGCTTCGATAACGTGAGTTTTGATATCTTGACGAAGTTGTTCGAGAGTTACATCTGCGCTGTGTTGTGATGAAACAACAACTGCTGTCACTGATTCGGGTCTTCCATTTTCGTCGTATTGAACTGTCACTTGACTTTTGCCGTCTGGACGAAGGTATGCGAGAGTTCCGTCGTTTCTAACTTCTGTGAGTTTTTTGCAAAGTTTGTGTGCAAGTGAAATTGGAAGAGGCATGAGCTCTGGTGTTTCGTCACACGCAAAACCAAACATGATTCCTTGGTCGCCTGCACCGTTTGTGTTATATATATCTTCTTCGCCGTCTTTGATTTCAACTGATTTATCAACGCCCATTGCGATGTCGCTTGATTGCTCATCAAGTGCAACTAAAACTGCACAAGTGTCTGCATCAAAGCCTTTTTCTGAGCTGTCATAACCGATATCTTTGATAACTCCTCTAACGATTTTTGGGATATCTGGTTTAAAATTGGCGCTGATTTCGCCCATAACTAAAACTTGTCCAGTTGTGATTGCTGTTTCACAAGCTACTCTTGCGTTTGGATCTTTCGCAAAAATTGCATCGAGGACAGCGTCTGAAATTTGGTCACAAATTTTGTCAGGGTGTCCGCCTGTTACTGATTCTGATGTGAATAAAAATTTTGACATTTTTTTGGTACTCCTTTGATTTGTTGAATTGATTGATTTTCCCTTATATTCTTTAGTTTTTGTTTTAGATAATAAAAAAATCTGTGGTCAAACTTAATCGACCACAGACTATAAGCCTTATCTTTCGGTCAATACCGTAAGGATTTAGCACCTTGCAAATGCAGGTTGCCGAGCTTCATAGGGCCTCATCCCTCAGCTACTCTTAATAAGGAAATATTTAATTTTGCCTTGTAATTATACTATAGCTCGAGCTAATTGTCAATTGTTTTCACGAAAAATTTGCAATTTTTGCTTATTTTCTCAAAAACTTATCTTATTAAATCGCTTGAGTAATACGCTGACAAGTGGGAAACTGACAATGCTTAGCATTATGCCTTTGATTACGTTTAAAATCGTTGCTGATGAGATTGCTGCCCATAAGACTGCGTCTGTAAGCTCTGTTTGCAAGAAGATGCTATAATAAAGTGGAGCTATAATGTAATTGCCTAAAAAGCCAAAAATCAAGATGCTTATTGTTCCTAAAACACTAGCGATTATCAGTGATTTACTTATACCACTTCCCTTTTGCTTTAACTTTTTGTATGTGAGGGAAAATGGGAGAATGTACGCCACGCCAACAATGAAATTCATGAGATTTCCAAAGCCCATTTGTGAGCCTAAACCTTTTGAGATGAACTCAATGAAGTTTTTGAGCAGTTCGATAACTACAGCTGAAACTGGTCCGAACACTATGCCAGCGAAAAGTGCTGGAATGTCGCTTAGGTCGAGTTTTAGGTGTGAGGCTGATGGTAAAATTGGAAATTCGAGGTAATACAGCACCACGCTGATGGCGGTGAGCATTGAGATTGTTGCGATTTTTGCAGTTTGTTGTTTTGCTTTCATTTGGTTTACTTCCTTAAAATATTTATTTGCAAATATCTTCAAAAGAACTAAAAAATTTAGCCGTAAATGCAAAAAATACGCCCACAGTAATTAAACCATGGGCGTGAAAATACATTTGCATTTTCTTCTTTCATCCGGACTATACCGTTGGTTTTGGAATCACACCAAATCAGCTTTACGCTCGTGGACTAAAGGCTTTTGCCCCATTACCACCAGTGAGGAATCACACCTCGCCCTGAAGATTTCGCTATAGTTAGTATAACATAACCTATCTAAATTGTCAACGCTTATCATAAATTTTATTTCATGCTAATATATTTAATGTAATAGGCTTGTTTGGAGGTGTTATTTTGCAAATTAATTCGGTGTTTTTCTTTGCTTTGCTCATCATGGGTGTTGGACTGATTTTGTTTTCCATGAAAAAATGTGGGCGATTTTTTTCAGCCTTTTTCTTGAGCGTACTGCAGGGCGTTGCCGCCCTTTTCGCCGTGAACCTGATAACTAGCATCACTGGTGTAAGTTTGGCGGTGAACTGGGTTAGCCTTGCTATTAGTGCAGTTGGTGGAGTGTGCGGCGTTATTGGAATGCTAATTATGAATTTTTTGGTTTACACTTGATTTTAAATTTCTTTTTTTGTATAATAAACATATTATTTTAGCTTGTCTAATCAAGCACAAGAAAAGGGATTTAATATGAATATTTTATTTTTTGGAGATTCAAACACTCATGGCAGTAACCCAGTTGAAGGTGGCAGACACGGCAGAGATTCTCGTTTCACTGGCATTTTACAAAAAGAATTAGGCGAAAATTATTATATTATCGAAGAGGGTCTTGGTGGACGTACCGCTGTTTTTGAAGACCCTTTAGCTGAGGGTCGTTGTGGCATTGATTACATATCGCCTTGTTTAAACACACATAAACCATTAGATTTAATTGTGGTCATGCTTGGCACAAACGACACTAAGCCTATATTTAATGCTAATGCTCGCTGCATTAACATTGGTATTCAACGCTTATTGAAGTGTATTTTACACCATGGCGATGCGTTTCGTGATAAGTGCAATATCTTGCTTGTTAGTCCTTGTGTTATTAAACCTGGTGCTAGCGAACGCATTAAGACTATGGACGATGATTGCACGAAAAAATCTGAGGAGCTTATACCTCTGCTTGAAAACACAGCTGAGGAAATGGGTCTTTATTACATGGCGGCTTCGGATTTTGCAGAGGTTTCTGATGAAGATAAGGTTCATTTAGATGCGGCTGGTCATCGTAAGTTGGCTGATGCGTTTAAGGTTAAGATTTTGGAGATTGAGAGTTTGATTAACTCATAATTGGCGCTATACTTGAGGGAAAATAGATCGATAATTAAAAAATCGAGGTGAAAAAAAACCAAAAGAAAAACAACAAACCAAAAATCCAGTACCAAGCCCAAAGAAAGCCACCGCAGTTCGAGAGGATTTTCAAGGATACTTCCTTGAATGCTTTTTTTGTTTTTCTTTTT
>JAWXUR010000065.1:0-11244 GCA_044426265.1 Clostridia bacterium | reverse complement strand
AGAACTTTTGTGTTATCGATTGTAAATTGATATAATTTATAGTTTTGTTCTCGTTCCCTGGGACGTCTGGGAAGCCGTCCCCTACGCAGGAAAAATTGAGATTTTTCCCTAATCAACACGCATGAGTAGAACCCCTCCCCTACACAATATTTTTTGAATTTGTGGTTTTTTGTTTCGTGTTTCACGAAACACCAACATCGGTCGACCACACAGGGTCGACCCTACGAATTTACAGCTAATTCCCTCGAAACCACGTAGGGGAGGGGTTTCCCCTCCCTAGAACGGCGGAAAAATTCCCCATCACATCAATTTATAATCGATAACAAATTTTCAATCGCTAACAAAAAAATCTCCACTAAGCCTAAACTCGGTGGAGATTGATTTTGTTTAAATTAAAATGTTAATTAAAACTAGCGATTAAGCATCACCAAAACCTCTGATTGTATCGATAAAGTCTTGGAAAAATTCAACGATTTTTTCTACGTAACCTTGGAGAGTTGCGATGATGTTGCTGAAGAAATCAAGTGGATCACTTGAGTCGTCTTCGATTGTTTCGCCACAAACGTCATCTGCTGGTGTTTCTGCGTCAACGCAGTCAATAACTGTTTCTCCGTCTGTGTCATAGCAAACTGCTGATGATGAGAATACGCCCATTGACATAACCATGAGCATTGCTAATACGATAGCTGTGAGTTTTTTCATTGTTTTCATAATTTCTTACCTCGTCTTTAAAATTTTTTATTTATAGACAACTATTTTAGTTATCTTAAATACAATTTAGATATTGTGTTAACTGTATATGTATTATAACTTATTTATTCATATAAAGTCAATGAGCAATTTCGCCTATTATTTATCAATAAATAAACAATTTTTATATTTATTCATGTTCTTTTTTGATGTTTACTGCTTATTTTTGTTAAAAATAAACATTTACACCGATATTAACACGATTTTGTAAAATATTTATTCATAACTTTTTGTTCTATTTTAGAATTATCATTCATTTTTTATTAAAAATTTCACTAAGCAGAAAAATATGCCGCAAGATTAATTGTTTAAATCCATCTTGCGGCACTGCTTTTTATTCTGTTTCCATTGCTAAAATTGATGAGATTGTGTCATTATCAAGCAAGATTTCATCATAATAACCATAGACAGTTTCATAAAAGAAAATCACGCCCTCATCTGTTAATATGTGACACCCGTCATAGATGTCTTCGCCGATATTGTTTTCATCTTCTGGAACTTCGTCTTCGTCTGGTTGTTGCCAGTAACTGTAATAAGAGGTTTCAAGATATTCACCGGTGAGAACTTCTTCAATGTCATAGCCGTAGTAAAGGCGGTACAAAATCTCATAAAGAGTTGTTTTATCATCGCCCACTATGTCGCTAAGTTTGATTGCGCTTGCATCTTCGATTAGGTAATTATATGATGAAAGCGAGTTTGTGTAAATTTGTGTAACTGTTTCTTCTGTGTCTTGAATGGTTTGCTCTTCAATCACTTGTTGCAAAATTGTGAGGTATTCATCGCTGTACATCTCAACACTAACATCAATATACACGCACATTGGGAATGTGTCATCGCTTATTCCCCCACTTGCGTACACCTCATATTCAGCATCTATTGAGTCGGTGTCCATGTTATAAGCTGTGATTAAATCTGAATATAATTGGTTAACCATTAACTCGAGTTGGCTGTCGCCTGTAAACACTGGATAGTCAATGATATATTCATATAAAATTATGCCGCCACTAGTTTCAAGCTCGATAACTTCTCTTTGAATTGAATAAACCTCTTCAACTTCTTCAAGATCTTTCATTTCACCAAAGGTATTAAAAAGAACCTCATCACTCAAAATGTCAAGAGAATAAGTGATCACTTCGTCTTGCTCACTTACGCCAATAACTGCGTATCTATCATATATAGCTGTTTCATTTTGATTAAGCAAACTAAATTCAACATAATAAGCACCCTCAATGGTTTTCTTGATTTTGTCGATTTGTACGCTGTAAGTCGCTGCTGAAGTTTCAGTATCCTCTATATATTTAAAATAGTAATAGTCTTCGTATAAATAATAGTCTTGCTCGATAACCATGCTAACAGTGTCGATGCCAAGGCTTGTTATTATTTGGTCAATGTCAGATTTTGCGATTTTATAATACCGCTCACCATCTTCGGTGTATCTACCATCTGGGTCGTTATTATCGTACACTAAAGTTGCCGAAGTGAAGAAGGCTGAATATAAACCGCTGTCGCTATAAGGCTTAATCATGTCAAGAATTTCGTTTGCGCTGAAATCATCACTTTCGTATGATTCAAGGCTCAAAAGGGAGCTAACTTGAGTTAAAAACTCTTGAACCTCTTGCGTGTTCTCATCTGAAACACTTGCAAAAGACAAGGTCATTAAAGCTTCATTCGAAGCATCAAAAACCTGTGTTGTTGCACTAACTATTGTTAATGAACCGAGCAAAACGAACATTACAACTGCAATGATTTTTATGCTAAGCAGTGATTTTTCTGCCGCTCTTTTTTCTGCTTTGCTAAGTTTCTTTTCTTTATATTGTGTGGCTCTCAAAACATTTTGTTGCTCTTTTTGTTGTTGCAACTGAGTCATCTCATCTGCTTGTGGTTCTTGCTGTAGTTCTTGCTGTGCTTGTTGCTGTGCTTGTTGCTCTTCTTCGATTGAAGTTGGTTCGTTTTTCGCTGTTCTTTCATCTTCAAAGCATTGCATTGTTTCGCTCAATGATTTTGGCTTTGCAATGGTTTCATCAATTAAATCCAGTGGAACTTCATGAATTTGCTCTTGCGCAACTTGCTCAACTGGGTCGCCATCTAAATATAAATCCTCACCAACAAATATTTCAAAATCATCTTTGATTGGCTCTTGTTTTGAATGTTTAGTTTCTTTTTTGTTTGTTGCTTCTTTTGCTGGCTTAACTTCTTCAATCAAATTATCGCCCATTGCATTTTCATCAGCTTTTTCGATTGTCACTTTGTCTTCTATGATATCTGCCTTACTTTCAAGTGGCATTGTTTGCTCTTGTTGAGCCTTGTCAGCTTCTTTTTTGCGTGTTAAGGCTAAATCTGCATATTCATCTGGGATTTCAACCTTAAACATTGGCTTTTTCGCAGGTCGTGTTGGTTTTTGAGTGGCTGGTTTAACTGGCTCTTTCTTTTTCGATTCAAACGTTAAAGTAGGCTTAGCCACTGGAGTTTTTTGCACAACTTGCTCTTCATCTTTATCTATATATCGAGTGTTTCGAGTTTTATTTCTTTTTGTTTGCTCAGTGTCAACAACAACTTTTTTAATTGCTGGTGCTGGTTTGCTTGTTGAGCTAATAAAATCATCACTTGGCATACTAGGTTTGATATCGTCAGGCAGTTCAACCTTAAATTTTTTCCGCTTGCCAACTGGTTTTTTGAATCCACATTTCGGACAAGCTTTCAACTCATCATCAAATGTTTCTCCACATTTTTTACAAAGCATTTTAAATTTCTCCTTTGCGCTCATTCATACTATATATTACAAAATTGCAAAAACACTAATTCAACTTCACTGCTCAAACACTGAACTTTCAAATCTCGTCAGTGAAAGCGAAGCGATGTACGGCAAAAAACTTTTAAAATGATTTTAATTCATCTTTTGCCTAATTATGTTAAATTATAGCTTATATAAATTAATTGTAACATAAAAGTTATGAATTAATTTAACTTTTATGTTACAATTATTTGACATTTTGCAATTAATTAATATTTAGATGTATTTATATAGCTGTGTCAGCTCGGTGATTTCAGCGTGCACGCCCTCTTGGTTTAAGCCTTTGCCGAAAAAGTCGCCATAATTCATGCGAATTGCATTCATGTTTGCGCCCACTGCACCTTGCATATCGTTGATTGGGTGATCGCCGATATATAAACTTTCTTCATTTTTCACGCCTGCTTGCTTGATTGCATAATCATAAATGCCACGAGCTGGCTTATAAATTCCGATATCACCTGAAACGACAACAACATCAAACATATCACGAATTTTTGCGGTGTCAAGCTTTGTGTTTTGAAGCACAGACACTCCGTTTGTGATAACTCCTAAGATGTAGCCACGACTTTTCAGCTCGGTTAAAAGCTCAATCGCATTTGGAAGTAGGTCGATGTGTTTTCCGAAATCGAAGTTGAAACTATCGTAAAGTTCTTGCATTGGTGGGTGGTTTTTCCAACTCCAATGCTCGATTAATTCTGGGAAATACACCTCACGGTCTTTATATCCGCCATCAACAAAGTTTTCCATGTCATCTAGCATTTGAAGCAAAGTTTCGCCTTTTATTTCAGGGAAATATTTTTGCATGAACGCTTCGCAGTAAAGTCTATATGCGCCCTTACGGCTTTGAAGTGTATCGTCAAAATCAAAAAATATCGCCTTAACTTTTAATTTTTCCATTGTGTTTACCTCGCAATTATTTATCTTTATATGCATCTTTCGCATTTTGTAAGTCTTGTTTGATTTGGTTTTCTAGGTCTTTCAAATTGTCGAATTTTCTTTCGTCACGCAAAAACTCAAGCAGACAAACTCGAACTTTTTCGCCATATAAATTTCCGCTAAAGCCGTCAATATAAGTTTCACTGCGCATCTTTTTAGTTTCAACGCTTGGACGAATTCCCACATTTGTGACTCCTAAATACCGCTTATCATCAAGGTAAATCCTTGAGCAATAAACTCCAAAACGTGGAACTATGAAGCCATCTTCGAAATATTGGTTAATCGTTGGAAAACCTAGGGTTCTTCCTCGCTTATCGCCACTGAAAACCTCAAATTCAAACATAAACTCGTGATTTAACAGCTCATTTGCCTTTTTCACTTCGCCATTTTCGATAAGATTTCTAATTCTTGTTGAGCTGATGATATCTCCGTCATGCTCGATTAACTTGCTTTGAATGAACTTCACTTCATGCTCTAAGCACAAACTTTCAAGCATTGCGCAATCACCCTTGCCGCCTTTGCCAAAGTGATAATTTTCACCGCAAACTATGGTTTTTGCAGCGAGCTGTGCGAGCAGTACGACTTCAAAAAACTCTCTTGGTGAATAATTCATGATTTGTTTGAAGCTCACATGATAAATTTTTGCACCGAGATTTTCAATCATCTGCGTTTTGATGTGCTTTTGAAGTATCGTTTTTGGTGGATTTTTGCTGAGCAGTTTTTTTGGGTGATTATCAAAAAAAATCACCACTGGCTCAAGATTATCCGCCCTTGCACTGGCGATTGTTGCGTTAATCAGCGACATATGCCCCTTGTGCAAGCCATCAAAAAAGCCGAGAGCGACAGCTGTATTTTTCTTTTTATCCATGGTGTTCACTCACCGCCTTTGTCTAATTTATCTATCGATATAAACTCGTTTTGCTTTCATGTTGCCTTTTTCGTGCTCGAGATTTCCAACACCTAAAAAGACCTCTTGGTCGCTATAAACGTTATAAAGTCCATCGCTATATTTGCCTTTGATGCGCACGATGTCAATTTCACCGCCATTGAAAAAGCGAGTCGATTGAGCTGAGCTCAAAGTTATTTTGGGATAGTTAATCACATTTTCAATTGGGGTTATCGCTTGCCCTAATGTGCCATTATTTTTCATTTCTTCGAGCTGGTCAAAAGTGTAACTCTCGCTAAGGTTCAAACCGTTTGCACTGGTTCGCTCTAAGCTCGTCATCACTGCGCCGCAGCCTAAATTTTCGCCAACGTCTGCGATTAGCGTTCTGATATATGTGCCGCTTGAGCATTGAACATCAATTTCAAATTCTGCGGTTTTTTCATCATAGCCGAGCATTTCAATTGAATAAAAAGTCACTGTTCTTTTTTCACGCTCAACTTCAATGCCTTTTCTTGCAAGGTCGTACAGCCTAACGCCATCTTTTTTGATTGCTGAATACATTGGAGGAAGTTGCTGCACTTCACCGATGAAGTTTTTGATTTCGTTTTGCACGTCGCTAACGCTTGATGTCACTTCGCTTTCGCTTAGCACTTGACCTGTAATGTCAAGCGTATCTGTGGTTTTGCCTAAGATGAATTTTGCTTTATAGCCTTTATCGTGGCTTGGAATTAACTCGATAAATCTTGTTGTTCCGCCAAAAAAGATTGGTAAGACACCAGTTGCCATTGGGTCTAGTGTGCCTGTGTGTCCTGCTTTTTTTTCGCTGAATAATCTTCTTGATTTGTTTACGGCTAAAAACGAGGTTATGCCCTCTGGCTTGTTTATGCATACTATTCCTGTCATGATGTCCTCCTTTTTTTAGTGTTTAGCAATTAGTAAGCTTTTGATTGCTGATTGCTAAGCGTTAAAATTTTTTTGTTGTTTGTTATCGATTTTGGGTTGATGTTTTGGGGGATTTTGTTGCCGTTTCTCTGGCGGATAATATCCGCCCCTACGTTTTTTTGTTATCGAATTAATTTGATGTGATGGGGGATTTTGTTGCCGTTCTTGCTCCCTCCGTCATGAACAAGTTCATGCCACCTCCCTCGAGGAGGGAGGCTTTTTCCTTGCCCTCTCCTTGGGGGAGGGTGTCGTCCGCAGACGACGGGAGGAGCGAGAACGGCTGTGATTTTTCCGTTATTTCAAATTATAATCGATAACGTAATTTTCTTGGGTGTTAGGTTTTTTATGTTATCGAATTAATTTGATGTGATGGGAGGTTTTGTTGCCGTTTCTCTGGCGGATAATATCCGCCCCTACGGTTTCAAAAATATTTTCCAACTTATATCAAATTAATAAGATTAGTTTTTTATTTTAAACCGCTTAACTTCTTGCTGACGTTTAAATTCCACAAAATAGCCAGCTGTCGCTGACTATTTTGTTGGTTTTTATCAATTGGTCCGTAAAAAATCGCTTTCGCTCTTTTTACTAATAACGCAAATGCGATGTTGCTTTTCCTTTGGTTTGATGCTTGGGAAAGTTTTTCGCATTTTTGTTAGTTTGTTTTATTTTTCGCATTTGCTTTGCTTTAATTTTCCATTTTGCATTTTCAAATCTCAATTTGCTTGGGGTGTTTCGCTTGCTGCTGCAAGCGACTTAAGGCTCTGCCTTAAGAATCCGCAATTTTTCGTGAAAAATTGAGTAAAGCTTTGCTTGCTTTTTTTCTTTTTGCTTTTTTCTTTTATTTTGCTAAAATCATTGCAATTTGCTCTAATGTTCTTCTCTTGGCTTCGTCCATGCCGCAACTAAACTTGCACCCAGCCGCTCTATTATGTCCGCCGCCGCCTAACGCTTTGCAAATAGCACTCGCATCATAAGGCTCATAAGTACGCACTGATATTCCTATCGTGCCATCTTTTTTCTCCTTAAACGTAACACCAACTTTGACTCCCTCAATTTGCCTTGTTAAAGCACAAATTGCATCGCAGTCGCTCTCGTCTGTGCTAGTTTCGTTAAGCATTTTTTGAGTTATGGTGATAAATGCAACTTTTTCTTCGCTGAACATCTCCAAGCTCTCAAGGCTCACCTTTTCAAGCATTAACACATTTTTAGACTTAGTTTCAAACATTTTTACATTAATTCCAGCATAGTCTGCGCCGTACTCAATGAGCTTTGCCGCTATCATGTGAGTTCTCACTGTAACGTTTGAATATCTAAAACAGCCTGTATCTGTGCAGCAGCCTGTGTAAATGCAATCTGATATCTCTTTTGTTATTGTTACGCCTAAGCCCTCGATAACATTGAAAATTATCTCGCAATTTGAAGCGGAGTCCGCTTCAATGTACGACATTTTCGCAAAATCAGCACTGCTTGAATGGTGGTCAATTCTCAAATCAACCTTGTCACCATAAATGTTTCTAAAATCGTTGCCTAAAAGTTTGAAGTCCGCAACATCAACTGTCACGATGTATTTCTCATCAAATTCTGGCATTTGCACGCCTTCATAAAGATAAGCGAATTTTTTTGGCAACTCGTCGTTATTTTTGAGCTTAACTCTTTTGCCCATCGCACGAAGTGCATGGAGTAAGGCGAAACCACTGCCCAAGGTGTCGCCATCTGGGCTTGCGTGGGTTAAGATTAAAATGTCGTCGTGGCTTTTGAGTTCCTCCAACACTGTTTCAAAATTAATCGTCATCGTTTTCACCGTCAACTGTTTCAGTTTTGTGTGACTTTGACTCGTCAAGTTTTTTGAAGAGGTTGAAGCCGTATTCAACTGAATCATCTGCTACAAATTTGATAGCTGGTGTCATTCTAAGGTGAAGATTTTTGCCCACAGCTCGTCTTATATATCCTGTTGCCGAAGTTAAGCCAGCAACTGCTTCTTTTGCGCTTTCGATTCCTTGCAAATCGCTCACAAAAACCTTTGCAAAGCTTGCATCGCTGCTCACTTCAACACGCACAACTGTCAACAATTTTCCTGTTACTCGTGGGTCTTTTAACTCTTTGATGAGTGAAACAATTTCTCTTTTGATGTCTTCTGAAATCCTATCTACTCTATATCCTGCCATGTAGCACCGTCCTTTCTATAGATTTTATTTTTCGTTTTTTTCGATTTTTTTCGTTTTATTTATGTTTTGGCGGTACAATTTTTGGCGGTTTTCCGCCAAAAATGTTGTTTCGAGTTAGTTTGTGGTTTTTGTTTCGTGGCACACGAAACCCAACATGGCAAGGGCAGAGCCCTTGCCCTACACTGTGAATATACACACGAAACACCAGCAGCGGTCGACCACGTAGGGGAGGGCTTCCACGCCCTCCCGAAGCTGCCCGATATTGCTCTATAAAAGGAAAATTCATCTAACTTTCGGACAGGCGTGGAAGCCTGTCCCTACGTGTGAAATCCTTAAGTTGCTTGCATTGGGGAAACCCCTCCCCTACGTGGTTTATTTTTTGGTTTTTTGTTTATTTTTAGATTTTTTTACCGTTGGTTTTGGGTTTTTGGCGGTGTTTTTAAATTTTTGCGTAGGGGAGGGGTTTCCCCTCCCGAAGAACGGCGGTTAGTTTTCCGTTACCGCAATGTTAAATCGATAACGAAAATTAAAATTGTACGCAGGAAAAATTGAGATTTTTCCCTAATCAACACGCTTGGGTCTTGACCGTTCCCTACAGAAAATTATATTTTTTCAATTAATTTTTTCCAATCAAAAAATCTGTATTGTTTTGCCTACGGCAAAATCAAGGAACCCCTTAATAGGGTTCCTTACGAAAAAATGTCAACTGGACACTTTTTCTATCCTCCTGATTTTTTTGACGATTGGTGTGTTTCGCTCGTTGCGACGAGCGCCTAAAGGCTCTGCCTTTAGAATCCGCAATTTTTTTCAAAAAATTGAGTAAAACTTTGCTTGCTTTTTTGGCGTAGCCAAAAACTGTACGGCTCTTGATTTATCTATAAATAAAACTTATAAAACTATAATAAATGATTATTTTATTTTATCATAAAACTGTGATAAAATAAAGCCATATTAGAAAATAAATCAAAAAAAGAGGTAAAAATCCATGCAAAAGCTTTTAAATCCAATCAAAAAATATGCACCAGGCTTTCTCGTTGCTCTCGCAATCGCAGCTGTTGCGCAAATTCTCGAAAATTTGCTGCCAATTCATTTAATCGGTGCATCAGTTATCGCACTCTTCATCGGCATGATCATCAATCAATTTTGGCACCCAGCAGTTATTCAACCTGGCTTGAAATTCACATCAAAAAAGATACTTAAATTTGCAATCATCTTGCTCGGCGCATCACTTAGCATTGGCACAATCTTAACTGTGGGCAAATATTCGCTCGCTGTTATGTGCTTCACTTTGCTCACTTGCTTCGGCGGTGGCTACTTCGTGGGCAAACTTTTCGGCTTAAACTGGAAACTTTCAAACCTCATTTCAGCTGGTACTGGCATCTGTGGCGGCTCAGCAATTGCGGCTATCGCTCCAGTTATCGATGCACAGGACAAAGACATAGCGTACGCAATGAGCGCAACTTTCCTTTTCGACATGGCTATGATTTTACTCTTCCCAATCATGGGCAACTGGCTCGGACTTTCTGATATGGCTTATGGTCTTTGGGCAGGTACAGCCGTAAACGACACCTCAAGCGTTGTTGCCGCTGGGTACGCATTCAGCGAAGCAGCTGGCGATTTTGCAACAATGGTTAAGCTCACAAGAACACTTTCAATCATTCCAACAGTTTTGATTTTTGCGTTCATCAACATTCGCATCAAACAAAAAGAAGAAAAGAAAAAATCAAGTGTATTAGAGCAACTAAACAGCAATCCAACAAAATACGAAGTTAGCCAACATGATAAACTTGAAGATGGGCTCAACAACTCTGGCAAAGAAAAAGCTAGCAGTAAAGTTAAATTCTTATCAATCTTCCCTTGGTTTATTTTAGGATTTGTGGCACTTGCTATTGTTAATAGTTTTGGTGTTATTCCTGTTGAGGTTTCAGCAGCAGCTAAAGATTTGAGCAAATTTTTGATGGTTGCGGCTCTTGCGGCTATTGGGCTTAATACTAGTTTGAAAGATATGAAAAAATCTGGGCTTAGACCTATGGGCCATGGGTTTGTTATTTCTGCGCTTGTGGTTATTGTGGCTATTGGTGTTGAATGGTGTATGGGTATTGTTTGAGTTTGTGCCGTTCTCGGGCGGATAATATCCGCCCCTACGTGGTTTCGAAAAAATTCGATAAAAAAACGTAGGGTCGACCCCAATGCAAGCAACTTAAGGGAAAATCATTTTATTTTTTTAAATCTCAGAAACATTTAGGGCTCACTACGTTCGCAATGAAAAATGAATAATGAATAATGAAAAATTAAGGGTCACTTCGTTCCGGATTATAATTTGCGTGCGTTGCACGCTGTTTTTTGCGAACTTGTTCGCTTTACAATGCGTGCAACGCACGCCACCACAATTATTCATTCTTCATTTTTCATTCTTCATTGTGAGCGATAGCGAACTTTTTCCATCACCGCAATTTTTGATTATCAATCTATTTTCTCTTAAGTTGCTTGCATTCGGTCGTGCCCTACAGTTTGCAAAAACCTTTAGAAAACATTTTTTGTAACCGTAGGGGAGGGGTTCTACTCAAGCGTGTTGATTAGGAATTTTTGAGCGTTAATTTGTAGGGGACGGCATCCTTGACGTCCCAGGGTTTAACGCATATTTTAATGAAAACGGCAAAATTCGTTTGGTTTTTTTGTTATCGATTTTGTGTTGATGTGATGGGTGGGTTTGTTGCCGTTCTTCGGGAGGGGAAACCCCTCCCCTACGTGGTTTATTTTTTGGTTTTTTGTTT
>JAWXUR010000064.1:0-11431 GCA_044426265.1 Clostridia bacterium | reverse complement strand
AGGGGTTTCCCCTCCCGAAGAACGGCGGTGGGTTTTCCGTTACCGCAATGTTAAATCGATAACGAAAATTTAAATTGTACGCAGGAAAAATTGAGATTTTTCTCTAATCAACACGCTTGGGATAAACTCGTAACCTTTTTTGCGATAAATCGCAAAAAATTGTACCGCCACAAAAAGATGAAAGCAGAGCAAACTTCACTTCGAAGCTGCTCTGCTTTTTGAATTTTTATTTTAAATTTCTATTTTAAATTCTTGTTGCGATTTGCAACCATGTCTTTATACATATCACAAATCACATTAACTTCGCCACTAGCGACAACTTGACCTTTGGTTAAAATCAAAGCCTTGTTGCAGATGCTTTTGACTCTGTCGGTGCTGTGCGAAACAAAAAGCACGGTCACTCCTGTGTTCATCAAGCTGCGAAGTCGTGCCTCACTTTTTTTCTTAAACGCTGCATCGCCCACGCTCAAAACTTCATCGAGAATTAAAACATCAGCCTTAACAGATGTCGCAATCGCAAAGCCAAGTCTTGCACGCATTCCAGAAGAATAACTCTTGAGCGGTGCGTTAATGAAATCTTTGAGCTCGGAAAACTCAACAATTTCATCGTACTTTTCATCGATGTACTTTCTTGAAAAGCCCATCGTTGCGGCATAAAGATAAATGTTTTCAGCGCCTGAATAGTTCATGTCAAACCCAGCGCCAAGCTCGAGCATTGGTGCGATTACACCGCTAACGCTCACATCTCCAACAGTCGGCTTGAGCACTCCAGCGATAACTTTCAATATCGTGCTTTTACCAGCACCATTGAAGCCCATAACTCCAACTCTGTCGCCTTTTTCAATTTTAAATGATACGTCCTTAAGTGCCCAAAACGAAGAAAAGTGAAGTTTTCCTTTGAAAAATCTTATAACGTATTCCTTGATATTATCAACTTTTTCATCGTTAATGTTAAACATAACACTAACTCGATCAACTATAATTGAATATTCTTTCAAAAAAACTCAACCCCCTTCTTAAATATGCAAGATAAACTTATCTTGATTTTTATAAAACATTATAATGCCAACAATGAGGCAAACCACGGCAAATGCTGAGCAATAAATCACATGAGCTAACTCAAAATTCGCCCAAAAATCGGGGCCAAATAAGATGCAAGCTCTAAACATATCAATAATGCCAAAAAGTGGGTTTAGTTGAATGAGAAATTCTTCCCAGCTACCATTTTCAAAGCCGAGTTTATCAATAGTATAAACAATTGGTGTCATATAAAAAAGGATTAAGCAAAAGATATCATAGAGATTTTCAACGTCTTTGAAAAATACATTCAAAGTGCTAAGAATTAAACTAACTCCCATGCAAAGCACAAATAAAATCGCAATTGGAATAACGCTCATAAAAATATAGCCAGTGATATCGATTGGATTATTATTAGTGATGTTGAAAAATGCAATAACAACGACTAACACGCTAAGCGAAATTGTAAAAGTCACAAAACACGAAAGTACTGTTGAAATTGGATAAATAAACTTAGGCACATAAACCTTTTTAATGATTGACGAATGCGATCTTATGCTGCGCATACCTTTTTTTGTTGATTGAGTGAAAAAGTCATAAAGCAAGCGAGCAGACAAGAGATAAACCGAATAGTTCACAACTTCACTGCTGTCACGACCGAAGAGGTTGCCAAACACGAAAGAAAGCACAGCCATAGTCATAAGTGGTTGCAAAAATGTCCACAAAACACCTAAAACAGAGTTGCGATATTGCAATTTAATGTTTTTCTTCACAAGCTCCCCAAGCAGTGGCTTGAAACGTACATATTTTTCCTCATAAGTTTGTTTAAAAGTTTTTTTTGTTTTTCCCAATATTTTTCATCTCCAAATTAAATTTTTTACACAAGCCGTCATCAGCCAAAATACTGAATTTAGCGTATAACTAACAATTTATTTTACCATAAATAAAAGTAATAAACAAGCAAAAATACGAAATTAAATTATTTTTACAGAAATTTCAAGCAGTATTTTGCGAAAAAGCACGCAAAATAAATGAGGGTGATAAAAATGAGCATTGAAAAAAAGATAATTAGCACAGCAAAAGGCAAGAAAAACGTTGACCCATACGGCTTAGAACAGCTCGGTGATTTTTTATATGAGCGTTACAGCGTAATTTCTTCAAACGAGTGCACTGGTTTAATTTCAGCAGCACCGCACAGCAAAAAAGAAAAAAGCAATTATAAAGATATTTATGATTTAACGATTGACTAAGTTTTAAGAAGCATAAAACACCGCAAATCAAGGTTAATTCTCACGCACAACAAGAAATAAATTCAAAAAAACGTTACAGCAAACTCCAAAAAGTTTTCCATGTGTTCGCTTAAATACATGGAAAACTTACGCAAAAAATATTCAAATACATAATTGACAACATTAACTCAAAGTGATATAATGAATTTACAATATGTCATTAACTAACAAATGACTTTTATTGTGTGTAAACTTGGGATAAGCTGGTGTAGCTCAGATGGTAGAGCAGCTGATTCGTAATCAGCAGGTCACGTGTTCGATTCACGCCATCAGCTCCAAAATTTTATAGGTTAAAACTCGCTTTAGGGCGAGTTTTTTGTTTTTTTATGTGTGGTAAAATATCTTGTAGGGGCGGATATTATCCGCCCGAGAAACGGCGGCAAAATTACCAATTATATCGATTATAATTTGTTGTTGTGGGTAATTTTCCGTTTTATATTTATGTTTTGTTGATGCGGTTAGTGCAGTTTCTGCTGCCGCAGGGGCGTTACGTTTTTTTGCTTGCCCAAAAAAAGTAACCAAAAAAATGGCATTTTCTTTTTTTCTGGAAAAAAAGAAAAACAAAAAAAGCATTCAAGGAAGTATCCTTGAAAATCCTCTCGCACTGCGGTGACTTTCTTTGGGTTTGGTACTGGATTTTGGGTTTGTTGTTTTTCTTTTTATTTTTTGGTTTTGTGTTATCGTTTTTGCGTTTTTTGTGGTGGATAATTTTCTGCCGTTCTTGGTTTTGTGGCTGTTGGTGATTTTCGATTTATGTTTACTTTTATTGATGTGGTTAGTCACGTTTCTGCTGCCGCAGGGGCGTTACGTTTTTTTGCTTGCCCAAAAAAAGTAACCAAAAAAATGGCATTTTCTTTTTTTCTGTAAAAAAAGAAAAACAAAAAAAGCATTCAAGGAAGTATCCTTGAAAATCCTCTCGCACTGCGGTGGCTTTCTTTGGGTTTGGTACTGGATTTTTGGTTTGATGTTTTTCTTTTTATTTTTTGGTTTTGTGTTATCGTTTTTGCGTTTGCGTGTTGGTTGATTTTTCTGCCGTTCTTGGTTTTGTGGTTGTTGGTGATTTTTCGTTTTATATTTGCTTTTGTTGATGCGGTTAGTGCGGTTTCTGCTGCCGCAGGGGCGTTACGTTTTTTTGCTTGCCCAAAAAAGTAACCAAAAAAATGGCATTTTCTTTTTTTTCTGTAAAAAAAGAAAAACAAAAAAAGCATTCAAGGAAGTATCCTTGAAAATCCTCTCGCACTGCGGTGACTTTCTTTGGGTTTGGTACTGGATTTTTGGTTTGATGTTTTTCTTTTTATTTTTTGGGTTTTGTGTTATTGATTGTAAAATGATGTAATTTATAGTTTTGTTCTCGTTCCCTGGGACGTCTGGGAAGCCGTCCCCCTACAAATTAACGCTCAAAAATCCATAATCAACACGCATGAGTAGAACCCCTCCCCTACGGTTACAAAAAATGTTTTTTGAAAATGGGTGGAAATTTTCGGACAACCGCAAGGGTTATCCCTACAATTTTGTGGTTTTTTGTTTCGTGAAATCACGAAACCGAACAGCGGAATGACACAGGGGTCATTCCCTACGTGTTTTCATTAATTTTCATAAATCAATCCGTAAAAATCGCTTCGCTCTTTTACTACTAACGCAAATGCGATATCGTTTTCCTTTTACATTGCTGTTTAAGGTAACGACACCGCATTTAGTTAATTTGTTCTATTTTTTTGGAATCGCATTTGCATTACTTTAATTCTCCATTCTCCATTCTCAATTCTCAATTTACTTGGGCTTTTCGCTCGTTGCGACGAGCGCCTTAAGGCTCTGCCTTAAGAATCCGCAATTTTTCGTGAAAAATTGAGTAAAGCTTTGCTTGTTTTTTCTTGACTTTATCTTTTAAGAGTGATAAACTGATTATGTATTGAAAAATTAATTTATGCAAAACTATTAATATAAACAAAAAACAAAAATGAAAGCGGTGCAAAATATGAAAGTTACTAACGATATCTTTTACGCTGGTGTCAATGATCACCAAATCGACCTCTTCGAAAGTCAATACGCTGTGCCAAATGGTATGGCTTATAATTCTTATGTTATCATGGACGAAAAAATCGCTGTTATGGATAGTGTTGACATCAACTTCACACATGAATGGCTCGATAATTTAAGCGAAATTTTGGCTGGCAAAACTCCAGATTATTTAATCGTGCAACACATGGAACCAGACCACTCAGCTAACATTGTCAACTTCCTCAAAGCTTATCCAAGTGCTAAGCTTGTTTTGAATGCAAAAACTCAAAAAATGCTCGAAAACTTTTTCGATTATGACTTCACAGATAAAATTCACCTCGTTGCAAATGGCGATAGCCTTAAGCTCGGCAAACATGAACTCACTTTCATCTTTGCACCAATGATTCATTGGCCAGAAGTTATGTTCACATATGACGAAACAGAAAAAGTTTTGTTTACTGCTGACGCTTTTGGTAACTTTGGCGCTAATGACGTTGAGCAAGAATGGGCAGACGAAGCGAGAAGATATTATATCGGCATTGTTGGCAAATATGGCGTACAAGTGCAAAACATTCTTAAAGCACTTCCTTATATGCAAATCAACAAAATTTGCCCACTTCACGGCAAGGTACTCGAGGAAAACCTCGGCTATTATATAGATTTATATGACAAATGGTCATCATACACACCTGAAGAAGAGGGCATTGTGATTGCTTACACTTCAGTTTATGGCAACACAAGAAACGCAGTGAATGCCTTGGCAGCAAAACTCATTGCAAGCGGTGCACCAAAAGTTTTAACGTACGACTTGGCGAGAGAAGATATGTCTTTTGTTGTGGCTGAGGCGTTTAAATATAGCAAATTAGTTTTGGCCACCACGACGTACAACGCTGACGTGTTCCCTCAAATGCATGACTTTTTGCATCACCTCACTTCACGCAATTTTCAAAAGCGTACAGTTGCGCTCATTGAAAACGGTTCATGGGCAGCGAGCGCCGCAAAGGTGATGCGTACAACACTGGAAAAATGCAAAAACATCAGCTTCACTGACACAACTGTGACTATCATGTCAACACTCAAAGGCAAATCAAAAGACCAACTCGAGAGCCTTGTTGATGAGCTTTGCCGTGATTACGTGGCAAGAAGTGACGAGATGGCAAATAAGCACGACATGAGCGCACTTTTCAAGATTGGTTACGGCTTGTACGTTGTGACTTCAAACGACGGCACTCGTGACAACGGCTTGATTGTTAATGCTGTGACTCAAGTTACAAATGAACCTAATAGAGTGGCTGTAACTATTAATAAAGCGAACTATTCGCACCATGTTATCAAGCAAACTGGCAAGATGAATGTTAACTGTTTGAGTACAGATGCACCATTTAAGGTGTTTGAAACTTTCGGTTTCCAAAGCGGTCGAAATGTGGATAAATTCGAGGGTATGGACGTTTGTAAATCAGATAATGAGCTTGTGTTCTTGCCTAACTATATTAACTCATTTATGTCACTTGAGGTTGAAAACTATGTTGACCTCGGTACACATGGAATGTTCATTTGCTCTGTGACAGAAGCTCGTGTTATGAGTGATGTTGACACTATGACTTATGCGTTTTATTTTGAGAATGTTAAACCTAAGCCACAAACTGAGGGTAAAAAGGGTTATGTTTGCAAGATTTGTGGTTATGTACATGAGGGTGATGAGTTGCCTGATGATTTTATTTGTCCACTTTGTAAGCATGGAGTTGCTGATTTTGAGGAGATTGGATAAGTAAAAGAAAAAAGTTTTCCATGTTTCGTCAAAAAAACATGGAAAACTTTTAACCAAAACACAAAAAAAGTACTAGACAATCAAAAAAATCTGATGTATACTATTATTTATCAGTTACCATATAACAAACACATGGAGATGTACCCAAGAGGCTGAAGGGTCCGCACTCGAAATGCGGTAGGTCACGCAAGTGGCGCAAGAGTTCAAATCTCTTCATCTCCGCCACCGGTTTATGACCGGAATTAATTTAACGATTTAGTATTATGCTAAGTCGTTATTTTTTTTGAAAACAGCAAAAAAATTACCCAAATAGTAATTTTTTTGTTGACAAATTAGATTTTATTATGTATAATATAATTATAAATAGATATATATTATATATAATAAAGGGGTGGGCGAAATCTTAATAGAATCATTTTCAAATAAAAAAGTTCAACGTTTATGCACTGATTACACATATGCAAAAAAACAATTGGATGAGCGCACCGCTTTTAAACTTATGGCGTTAATGAATCTAATTGAAGCTGCCGCAACTTTAAAAGATATTGCCGTGTTTAAAAAATATAATGTACACAATCTTTCTGGAAATCGAAAAAAAGAAATATCTATTTATATAGATGGCGCAAAAAATAAATTTAGATTAATTATTGAGCCATCGCAAAAATTCAGTGAAACTGATAATGTATTAGACTTTTTATCAAAGTGTGACACAATAAAAAATATTAATGTATTGGAGGTGTCTTCTCATTATGAATAAAATACAATACGATAACTTATTGGCTTTTCACCCTGGCTATTATCTTAAAGAATTTATTGAAGATTTAGAACTAACGCAAGATGAATTTGCTTTAAGATTAGATACAACGCCTAAAACGATAAGTAAATTAGTCAATGCACAAGCAAACATGTCAAACGATATTGCTAAGAAACTTTCTAATATGTTGGGTACAAGCGTTGATTTGTGGTTGAACTTGCAAAATGAATATGATAAAAAAGTTCTGGAGATTCAAGAAAAAGAAGCCTTAGATAATGAATTTAAATTATTAAAACAAATTGATTATGGTTTTTTTGAAAAATTAGATCTTTGCGACAGCACCAAAGATAAAAGTATAAGATTGAAACAATTGTTAGCTTTTTTGAATGTTGCTAAATTGAGCGTTCTAAAAAACCCAAAGATTTTGGTGCAATACAGACAAACATCTATGATGAATTCAGATGAAGTAACTGATAGAATAATTACCAATGTGTGGGTTCAAACTATAATAAATTTAGGTAAAGAAATTCAAACGCAAAAATATAATGAAAAAAAGCTACTTGAACTTATTGTAAAACTTAGAGCAATGACTGTATTACAAGAATGTAATTTCATAGATGATTTAAAAGAGATGTTTGCTCAGTGCGGCGTTGCTCTTGTTGTTATACCTAGCTTAAAAGGCTCAAAAGTTTATGCAGCGGTTAGTTGGTTAAACAAAGATAAAGTCGTTTTGGGTATAACTAATAGAGGCTTAGATTCGGACAAATTTTGGTTTTCACTTTTTCATGAAATTAAACACATATTGCAAAACAAAAAGAGAATAGTAATTATTGATACGCAAATTACCACTGATTTAGAAAAAGAAGCCAATGATTTTTCTGCTGATATTTTAATACCAAAGCAAGATTATGTGGATTTTATAACTAGTTTTAAAAATTCAAATTTTGCAGAGCAAGATATAATTAATTTTGCTAAAGAAATTCAAACTCATCCCGGAATAGTAGTTGGAAGAATGCAAAAAGATAAAATTATCGAATATTGCGAATTCAACAAATTGAAATGTAAATATAATTTATTTGCATAACTAAATTTAAAAACAAAGTTTTTGATAGAGTAGTGCTTCGGTGTTGCTCTGTTTTTGTTTTTTTTGGGCGGCGTACCTTTTTTGGCAAAGCCAAAAAATTGTACCACCAAAGCGGCGAATAATAGTTAACAACTTGTCGAATAATCGGCGAAATATTTTGTTAATATCTAAAAAATACGAAAAATATAAAAAAATATGAAAAATTTTTCTATTAGTACTTGCAAAATATACGAAATTAGTATAATATAGACTAAGATACCATATACAACTATAATAATATATGGGTATAGTAAACAAATATCATAAAAAATTATGGTATAGTAAACTGAAAACTGGTTAAACTAAACATTTAACTTAAAAATTAACAAATTTTAACGGAGGATTCTTACATGGATTATTCACTCACTAAGGCGCAAGCAAAAGACATTGTTAAATCAAAACTTTTGCATTATTTCGGCGTTACACCAGAAGTTGCAACTAATGAGCAATTTTATAAAGCTGTTGTTTTGGCAGTTAAAGATATGCTCAACGACGGAGTTGCAGACTTCAAAGAAGACGCCCAAAAAAGCGATGCTAAAAGAATTTATTATTTAAGCATCGAGTTTTTGATGGGTCGCTCTCTCAAAAACAATTTGTACAACCTCAACTTAACAGAAACTTTCACTAAGGCTCTTGCAGATTACGGCATCAAAATGGATAAACTTTTTGACTGCGAACCTGATGCTGGTCTTGGTAATGGTGGACTTGGTCGCCTTGCTGCTTGCTATCTTGATGGTCTTGCATCTCAAGGTTATTATGGTGTTGGTTATTCACTTTTATATGAATGCGGCATCTTCAAACAAAAAATCATCGATGGTTGGCAAACTGAACTTCCAGACTTCTGGCTTCCAGGTGGTGAAGTTTGGCTCGCTCGCCGTGAAAAAGACACTGTTGAAGTTTCTTTCGGTGGCGAAATGGTCGATTATTGGGACGGCGAACGTCATATCGTAGAAAAAAGAAACGATATGAAAATCAAAGCTGTACCTTATGATATGTTCGTTGCTGGTAAAGATGGCAAAGGTATCAGCACTCTTAGACTTTGGAAATCAGAAGCTCAATCACTTGACATGAGCCTTTTCGATCAAGGTCAATACATGAGTGCTATGGAAACAGCTGCAACAGCAGACGTTATTTGCAAAATCCTTTATCCATCAGACTCTCACCCAGAAGGTAAGAGCCTTAGACTTAAACAACAATACTTCCTCGTTTCTGCATCAATTCAAGACATCATCAAACGTCACCTCGGTAATGGCGGAAGCATCTCAAACCTTTCAGAGAAAAACGCAATTCACATCAACGACACTCACCCAACAATGGCTATTCCAGAGCTTATGCGTGTTCTTCTTGATGAATGTGGATTTGGCTGGGAAGAATCATGGGAAAAAGTTACAAAAACTCTCGCTTACACTAACCACACAGTTATGAAAGAAGCATTAGAGTGCTGGAGCGAAGGCATGTTTGCCCTCTTACTCCCTCGTATTTATCAAATCATCAAAGAAATTGATAACAGATATAGATCATACCTTTGGGAATCAACACATGACGCTGGCAAAGTTGAAGAACTCGCTATCGTTTCAGGCGGTGTTATTCGCATGGCTAACCTTTGCGTTGCATCTTGCCACAGTGTCAACGGCGTTTCAGGCTTACACAGTGACATTTTAAAAGCAGACCTTTTTGCTGATTACTATGCGCTCACACCTGAAAAGTTCAAAAACGTAACAAACGGCATCGCTCACAGACGTTGGCTCTGCCAAGCAAACCCAGAGCTCACAGCTTATATCACAAAGCTCATCGGTAATGGTTTTGTGTACGAGGCAGACGAACTTAAAAAACTCATGAAATACGTTGACGATAAAAAAGTTCTTACTGAAATTGAAAAAATCAAACTCACTAAGAAAAAACAATTCGCAGCGCTCATCAAAGAAAAAACAGGAACAGTTCTTGATCCTAACTCAATTTTTGACGTACAAGTTAAACGTCTTCACGAATACAAACGTCAACATCTCAACGTTATGCAAATCATTGCAAAATACCTCGAGATTAAAGACAATCCAAAAGCTGACTACGTACCACACACATACATCTTCGGTGCAAAAGCTGCTTCAGGTTATTTCATGGCAAAGAAAATCATCAGCCTTATTTACGCTCTTTCTGAGCTTATCAACAACGATAAAGACGTTGCAGGCAGACTCAAAGTCATCTTCGTTGAAGATTACAACGTAACAATGGCAGAAAGACTCATGCCAGCAGCCGACATCAGCGAACAAATTTCTCTCGCTGGTACAGAGGCAAGCGGTACTGGTAACATGAAACTCATGCTCAACGGCGCACTCACCCTCGGTACGTTAGACGGCGCAAACGTTGAAATCAACGAAAGCGTTGGCAACGAAAACATGATCCTTTTCGGCATGACAACACCAGAAGCTGTTGAACTCAAGAATCAAGGTTATAATCCAATGACTTATTATAACAACAATCCAGAAATTAGACGTGTTGTAGATTTCATCGCAGCTGGCATCAACGGCGTACGCTTTGACGAGATTGCAAACATAGTTCACCACGATCCATACATGGTTCTCGCTGATTTTGCTGATTACAGATTAGCACAAAAGAAAATCGACGAACTTTGGAAAAACAAAACAGAGTGGAACAAAAAATCACTCATCAACATAGCAAGCGCCGGCAGATTCGCCTGCGACAGAGCAATAAACGACTACGCAAGAGATATCTGGCACACAACAACAGTAAGATAGGTCGGCACGGCTACACCGAGCAGTTAGAATAATGCATGTAGGGAATGGTCTTGACCATTCCAAAGGTTAGCACTAACTGGTTTGGAACGGTCAAGACCGTTCCCTACAGTTTGTGGTTTCGATTTGGGTTTGATGAACCGAGCCGAAAAAGTTCACTGTCGTTCTCATTTTCTGTCGAGCTGCCTCGACACGCACGCCGTGTTAGGTTGTTCTATTTGGTAACGGCTACACCGAGCAGTTAGATTGCTCGGACTTGGGTGGTTTCGATTTGGGTTTGCTAAACCGAGCCGAAAAAGTTCACTGTCGTTCTCGTTTTCTGCCTTGGTTATTAGGGAATAAATTTAAGCTCCGTATCTTAATGATGCGGAGCTTTTGACTTTTTGTGGGAAAATTGTAGGGCACGACCCCTGTGTCGTTGCGTTGTTCGGTTTCGTGATTTCACGAAACAAAAACCACCATGTTTTAAAAAACACGAATAAATCCCAACTTCGGCACGACACAGGGGTCGTGCCCTACAGTTTGCAGAAACCTGCAGAAATCATTTTTTTCATCTCGTAGGGTCGACCCTGCGTGGTCGACCGTTGCTGGTGTTTCGTGTGTAGATTAACAGTGTAGGGCAAGGGCTCTGCCCCATAGTTGGAAACTTAAGGATTTTTCATGTTATTTATTATAGTGTAGGGGCGAGCTGTGCTCGCCAGAAAATTACATCAAACTTACTGGCGAGCACAG
>JAWXUR010000063.1:0-11654 GCA_044426265.1 Clostridia bacterium | reverse complement strand
AATGCTTTTTTTGTTTTTCTTTTTTTCCAGAAAAAAAGAAAATGCCATTTTTTTGGTTACTTTTTTTGGGCAAGCAAAAAAACGTAACGCCCCTGCGGCAGCAGAAACTGCACTAACCGCATCAACAAAACGTAAATATAAAACGGAAAATTACCCAAAACAACAAACGCAAGAACGGCGATAAATTTGCCGATACATCAATGTTTAATCGATAATGTAAAAACTAAAACGTTTTATTTGAAGCTCGATAAATCAGTCCGTAAAAACCGCTTCGCTGTTTTACTACTTACGCAAATGCGATGTTGTTTTCTTTGAGTTTTTTTGTTGAAGTTAGATTGATGCTTTTTTTAGATGCTACTATTTTTTTGGATCGCATTTGCTTTTACTTGTCATTCTCAATTTTCAATTCTCAATTCTCAATTTACTCGGGGTATTTCGCTCTTGCGAGAGCGACCAAGGCTCTGCCTTTGGAAACCGCAATTTTTTAAAAAAATTGAGTAAAATTTTGCTTGCTTTTGATTATTTTTACTTGTTTGCTTTTTTTGGGTTTTGCTAAAAGTTTTTCATATTCCATGCTAAGTTTTCCTTGTTTTCCACATTGCTAAATTTGTCATGTTAAAAACTTTCGGTTTTACTAAAAATTTTACCATGTACAAAAACACCCTCAAACCCCCACAAAATCTGCAAAAACAACAGTTTTGCTAACTTTCCACACCCCCTACTACTACTACTACATATATAAATCTATTTTATACACAAAAAGGAGAAAAATATGAAATTCACCTGTGACTCTAATCAATTAAGTAAAGCCTGCATGAACGTTCAAAGAACAGTTGCAAACAAAACAACGATTCCTGCTCTCGAAGGTATTTTGTTTTCTTGTCAAGATAATAAATTATTGTTGACAGGTTACGATTTAGAAGTAGGCTCAGAAATTTATCTCGATGCTGATGTCCAAACTCAAGGCAGTATCATATTAAACGCTAAACACATCTGTGATATATTACGTATGCTCCCAGATGATGACGTTTCACTCTCAACAGACGACAGAAACATCTGCAAAATTGTCTGCGGTGAAACAGAATATTCGCTCATCGGTATTCCATCACACGAATATCCAGACCTTCCAGTCATAACTTCAGGTTTACCAATCACAATTTCACAAGAGTTATTAAATGATATGATCAAAAAGACTATCTTTTCAGTTTCCGTTGGTGAAAAAAATCCAGTACACAACGGTGTTAAGTTTGAAATTGAAGATGGAAAAATCGTTTTAATTGCTGTTGACGGAGCTCGTCTTGCAATTCGCCGTGAATTAATTGATTATCAAGGCGAAAAGTTAGATTTTGTTGTACCAGCTAAGGCGCTCAACGAAATCACAAAACTTTCAGAGCAAGAAGATCTTAATTACACAATAAATGTGGGCAAACGTCACATCACTTTTGAAATTGATGGCTACAAAATCATCTCTCGACTTTTAGAAGGTGAATTTTTAAATTACAAAACTGCTCTTCCAACTTCATACACAACAACAGTTGTTGCTCAAACAAAAAGAGTTATCGAATGCGTTGAAAGAACTTCACTCATCATCACCGACAAGCAAAGCCCAGTTCGCTGCATCATTGATGAAAACATGATGAAATTTTCATCAGTAACCGCAATCGGCACAGCTAACGACAAGATGGAAGCAGAAGTGCAAGGTAAAAAAGTTGAAATTGGCTTCAACAAACGTTTCGTACTCGAGGCACTCAAAGCTTGCGATGAATCAGAAATAAACCTCGGCTTCAACTCATCAAGCCAACCAATCATAATCACACCACTTGAAGGCGAAGATTTCTTCTTCTTAGTTCTTCCAGTTAGAATATAAAATCAAGTTTTTGTCGTACATCGCTCACTGCGTTCGCTTTCAATTTTCCCCAACTTATCAAATAATAAGATAAATTAAAGATGATTGTAAAAAGAAAAATAAAAACGGCTTTATATATTAAATAAAAATAAATACAAGTAACTAAGGTTACATCAAAAGTTTTTATTTAACAACAAAGGCTGAAATTTTCGACGTTTTTATGCAATAAAAACTGTACGCCAAACTCAAGCTAAGCAAAACGAAAACTATTTAATGAGAAACACAAATAAATTCAAACCAAAGGGGCTGAAATAAATTGAAAATTAATATTTCAAAGGTAAAAGTTGTTAAAAAAGAACCTCATAAAGTGCGAATTAGCACACCATACATCAAATTAGATGCAGTTTTAAAGCTTTCAAACGTAATTTCGACAGGTGGCCAAGCTAAAATGATAATTCAAGATGAGCTTGTCAAAGTCAATGGCGAAGTTTGCACAATTAGAGGTAAAAAACTAGTGATTGGCGACACTTTTGAATTTGAAAAAAGATTATACGAGGTTGTATAAATGTATGTTAAGAGCCTTGAATGTGCAAATTATCGCAACATTGAGCATGAAATTTTGCAGCCTTGTCAAGGCGTAAATCTAATTTACGGCGAAAACGCACAAGGCAAAACAAATTTAATCGAATCAATTTGGCTGTTCACTGGCTGTCGCAGTTTTAGGAGTACAAAAGACAGTGAACTAATCAAATTCGGCGAAAAAAAGGCGATTTTAAACATGGATTTTTACGCCAGCGAACGAGATCAAACAGCAAAAATTGAAATTGCAGAAAAACGCACATTTGAGTTAAATAATATCAAAAAAACCTCAGCTTCACGCATCATGGGCGAATTTATTTCAGTTGTTTTTTCACCAGTGCATTTGAATTTAATCAAAGGAAGTCCCAGCGAGCGAAGAAAATTCATTGACATTGCAATAAGCCAACTCAAACCAAAATACGCAGTAACAATATCACAATACAACAAAGCAATAGCGCAGCGAAACACAGTGCTAAAAGAAATCAACAAAAAAGCTTCACTTTATGACACCTTAGACATTTGGGAAGAACGCATAGCATTTTTCGCCAGCGAAATAATAAAACAAAGGATAAGTTACATCAAAAAACTAGAACAATTTTGCCAAGAGATTTATATAGGCTTATCATCAGGCAAAGAAATTATAGAAGTGACATACAGCCAAAAAAATCAATACGAAAATCAAGAAAACAAACAAGAAATATATGAAAAAATCAAAATAGACTTAAAAAATTCCAGAAAAGTCGATTTAATCTACGGCTCAACCTCAGTTGGACCTCACAGAGATGACTTAGAAATAAAAATAAACAAACTCTCAGCAAAAATCTACGGCTCACAAGGTCAACAACGCTCAGCCGCACTAACATTAAAACTAGCAGAAGCAGCAGTAATTCAAGATTTTTCAGACGAAAAACCTATAGCATTATTAGACGACGTAATGAGCGAACTAGACACAAACAGACAAAACTACATCTTAAATCACATAAAAGACTGGCAAGTCTTCATCTCATGCTGTGACCCATCAACAGTGCAAAATTTAAGTTATGGCAAAGCGTTTGAGGTTCGAGAGGGGCAAATAGTTGTTAGTAATTAGTATTTTTTGCTTTTTAAAAAAATAATTTTGTAACCGTAGGGGAGGGGTTCTACTCCTCCCAGAAACGAGAACAAATTTTTAAATTACATCAATGTATAAACGATAACAAAAAAAATAACATTCAATTTCCCTAAAACGTAGGGAACGGTCTTGACCGTTCCAAAGGTTAGCAGAAACTTCAAAAAAACGTAGGGGACGGCTTCCCAGACGTCCCAGGGAACGAGAACAAAACTATAAATTATATCAATTTACAATCGATAACACAAAAACTAAACGAAATTTGTTGTTTTCATTAAAATATGCGTTAAACCCTGGGACGTCAAGGATGCCGTCCCCTACAAATTAACGCTCAAAAATCTCTAATCAACACGCTTGAGTAGAACCCCTCCCCTACGGTTACAAAAATGTTTATTATTTAATTTTCATGTATCGGAAAATTTGCTTTCTTTTGCCTACGGCAAAACAAGGAACCCCTTAATAGGGTTCCTTACGACAAAAAAGCCGCACGAAGTGCGTCTGTTTTGTCTATCCTCCTGATTTTTTTGAACGATTGGGGATTTCGTTCGCTGCGGCGAACGACTTAAGGCTCTGCCTTAAGAAACCGCAATTTTTTTAAAAAATTGAGTAAAATTTTACATGATTTTATTTATTTAATTAGCTAAAAAAGGAAGATTAAAATGTATTTACACGTCGGACAAAACACAACCCTAACCCTAAACGAAATCATAGGCATCTTCGACCTAGATAACACCACAGTTTCCAAACGTACAAAAAAATATCTCGAAAAAGCAGAAAAACAACAACGAATTTTAAACGTCGCAACAGACATTCCGAAATCGTTTATTGTCGTTTCAGATGAAGAAAAAATAGATAAAATTTATCTCTCGCAAATTTCCCCAACAACTTTAGAAAAACGTGCGTCCTTTATGGACAGTTTAATAAATTCAAATTACAATGAAAGTGCAGGTAAAAAATCTGATGAGTAATGAAAATATTGAGTCTTTAGAAAATCAAGAAGTCGAAAATGAAAACACCCAGCAAAACGTGGAGCAAGTTGAAATCAAAGAAGAAGCAGTTGAAATGATGAACACTGTCGTAACAGAGGAATACAACGCTGACGCTATCCAAGTTCTCGAGGGACTTGAAGCTGTTCGTATTCGCCCTGGTATGTACATCGGCTCAACAGGTCCTAAAGGTCTTCACCATCTTGTGTACGAAATCGTGGATAACTCCATCGATGAGGCACTCGCTGGCTATTGCACCCACATCGAAATCGAAATTGGCAAAGGTGACATCATCACAGTTCGTGATAACGGCCGTGGTATTCCTGTTGGCATCAATGAACAAGCTGGTCTTCCTGCTGTCACTGTTGTACTCACTGTACTTCACGCCGGCGGTAAATTTGGCGGCAGCGGCTATAAAGTTTCAGGTGGCTTACATGGTGTTGGTTCTTCTGTCGTAAATGCGCTATCTGAGTGGCTTGAAGTCGAAGTTAGTCAAAACGGCAAGGTACACCACCAAAAATTCGCTCAAGGGGCAATTATGAGCGATTTAACGATAATCGGTGATACAGACATTACCGGAACTCTCGTTAGATTTAAGCCAGACCCAGAAATTTTCAAAGAAACCACTGTTTTTGAGTACGAAGTACTCCAGCGCCACCTAAGAGAATCAGCTTTCTTAAACGCTGGTCTTTCAATCACACTCACTGACACTCGTGACGATGAAAACATCGTTGAAGATGTTTTTTGCTACGAAGGCGGTCTTAGCTCATTCGTTGATTACATCAACACAAGCCGTGGGCTCACACCAATTCACGAAAAACCAATCCATTTTTCAACTGTAAGTGACGACAAAAGCGCAGAAATTGCCCTTTGTTATAACGATGGTTACAACGAAACTATCTTGTCATACGCAAATAACGTTAACACAATCGATGGCGGTACGCATGAAACTGGTTTCAAAACTGCAATCACAAAAGTATTCAATGAATACGGCAGAAAGTACAACATCATCAAAGAGGGTGACAAAAAACTTTCAGGTGATGACTGTCGTGAGGGTCTTGTCGTTGTTATTTCAGTTAAACTCACAGATGCACAATTTGAGGGTCAAACCAAAGGTAAACTTGGCAACACCGAAATAACAAAGCTTGTTTCAAGCACAGTGTACGAAAAAATGAGCGACTATTTTGAAGAAAATCCACAAGTGGCAAAAGCAATCTTCTCAAAAGCACTTGACGCATCAAGAGCAAGAGAAGCCGCAAGAAAAGCAAGAGAAGCTGCAAGAAGAAAATCAGTTCTCGAAAGCAATTCACTTCCAGGCAAACTCTTTGACTGCATTGAAAGAGATCCAAGCAAAACCGAGATTTACATCGTCGAAGGTGACTCGGCTGGTGGCTCTGCAAAAGAGGGAAGAGATAGAAACATTCAAGCAATCTTACCACTTTGGGGCAAGATGCTCAACGTTGAAAAATCAAGAGTAGACAAAGTTATAGGCAACGAAAAACTCATGCCAGTTGTAACAGCGCTTGGCACAGGTCTTGACGAAAAATTCAACGTTGAAAAATTAAGATATCACAAAGTCGTTATCATGGCCGATGCCGATGTCGACGGCTCACACATCAGAATCTTACTTCTCACATTCTTCTTTAGATACATGAGAGAATTAATCGATGGCGGTTTTGTGTACATCGCTCAACCACCGCTTTATAAAATTTCAAAAGGTAAGCGCCACGAATACGCTTACTCAGACGAACAAAGAGATAGAATTTTAAGCGAATTCCCAGCCGACCCAGACATTCAACGCTACAAAGGTCTTGGTGAGATGGACCCAAAACAACTTTGGGAAACCACAATGGACCCAGCCAACCGCATTTTATTAAGAATTACTCTTGAAGATGCAATTCATGCCGATGAAACTTTTTCAATTTTAATGGGCGATAAAGTTGAACCTCGACGTGAGTTTATTGAAAAGAATGCTAAGAATGTTACTAATTTGGATGTTTGATTTTTGGGATTTCAGTTATTAAGGATTCCTTAATAACTGGGGATTTAGTGAGGGAGGTTATTTATATTGCCAAAAGATTTAAGTATACGTAGCAGTGTTCAAGATTTTATATCTTTTAAATTAGAAGAAAAACAAGACGCTATTCAAATTAAATATTATGATGAAAACCTTTGGCTCACACAAAAATCGATGGCTGAATTATTTGATTGCACAATTGCAAACATTACAATGCATTTAAAAAACATATTTTCTACTGATGAATTAGATGAAAATTCAGTTATTAAGGATTTCTTAATAACTGCCGAAGATAGAAAAAATTACAATACTAAATTTTATAATTTAGATGCGGTTATTTCTGTTGGTTACAGAGTTAATTCAATCAAAGCAACCCAATTTAGACGTTGGGCAACGCAGGTTTTGAAAAAATTCACTGTGCAAGGTTATATTATTGACAAAAAACGCATGGAAAATGGTAGTTATTTCGATATTGATTATTTTGAAAAATTACTTGAAGAAATTCGAGAAATTCGAATAAGTGAAAGAAGATTTTATCAAAAAATAACTGATATTTTTGCAACTAGCAGTGACTATGATAGTAAATCTCCAATATCCAGTGAATTTTTCAAAAAAATTCAAAACAAAATGCATTATGCTGTTTCAAATAACACGGCAGCAGGAATTATAAAAAATCGTGCAGACTCACAAAAAGACCATATGGGTTTAACCTCGTGGAAAAACTCACCAGAAGGAAAAATTCTAAAATCAGATGTTTTAATAGCAAAAAATTATTTAAATAAAGATGAAATTGAAGATTTAGGAAGAATAGTGAGTGCATTTTTAGATTTAGCAGAATCAAGAGCAAAAAGAAAAATTCCAATGACAATGCAAGATTGGGCTCAAAGAATTGATAAATATTTGTTAGCTGATGACAGAGATATTTTGAAAAATGCTGGCAGTATTTCAATGAAAATTGCAAGAGAACATGCTGTTTGTGAATATGAAAAATATAGGATTATTCAAGATGAATTGTTTCAGTCTGATTTTGATATGTTGGGATTAAATCCAGCAAATAAATCAGTTACCGAGGAATCCTCGGATAGTGAATTTTAGATATTTGTTTATATAAAAAATTTGGAGTTGGATAAATTGAAAGATAATTTATAGGTTTTGTGTGTTGGCAAATCTGTATTGTTTTGCCTACGGCAAAATCAAGGAACCCCTTAATAGGGTTCCCAAGTAGCTTATAAACCCTAAAACTCCACATACTTATCGGATATTTTTGTCTAACTCTGCGTTGTCGTCAATCGCAATACGAAAGTATTGCTCAATCCTCCGCCTTGATTTAAACAAAAATCTCTCGATAATTATGTAAAGTTTTAAGATTTATAAGCTACTGCACAAAAAATGTCGACTGGACACTTTTGTCTATCCTCCTGATTTTTTTGACGATAGGGGATTTCGTCCGCTGCGGCGAACGACTTAAGGCTCTGCCTTAAGAAACCGCAATTTTTTAAAAAAATTGAGTAAAATTTTACTTGATTTTGTTTCAAGTTAATTAGTAAATAAAAAATAAAAAAGATAAAAGGTGATAAAAATGCAACATGATTACGAAAATCAGACAATAATTGATGTTGACTTAAACAAGGAAATGAAAAAATCATTCCTCGATTATTCAATGTCTGTAATTACTTCAAGAGCATTACCTGATGTTAGAGATGGACTTAAACCAGTTCATAGACGTATACTTTATACGATGAATGAAAATGGTCTTTATCCTGAAAAAGCTTATCGTAAATGTGCCGATACTGTTGGTTCGGTGCTTGGTTCTTACCATCCACATGGTGATGCCTCAGTTTATGATGCTATGGTTAGAATGGCGCAGTCATTCTCGCTTCGCTATATGCTTGTTGATGGTCATGGTAACTTTGGTTCAATCGATGGTGACCCACCTGCTGCTTACCGTTATACTGAATCAAAACTTAGCAAAATTTCAATGAAAATGATGACAGATATCGATAAAGATACTGTTGATTTTGCTCCAAACTATGATGATCGTTTAAAAGAACCAACTGTTCTTCCATCTCGTTACCCTAACCTTTTGGTTAATGGTTCAACTGGTATCGCTGTTGGTATGGCAACAAATATTCCTCCTCATAACTTGGGCGAGGTTATCGATTGCCTTTGTTATTACATTGAAAATCCAGATGCAACACTTGAAGAATTGATGATGCACATTCAAGGGCCAGACTTTCCAACGGCTGGCATTATCATGGGTAAAGCTGGCATTCGTGCCGCTTATGGCACTGGTCGTGGTAAACTCACAGTGAGAGCGAAAACTGAAATTGTTGAAAACAAAAATGGACGTTTTTCAATCGTTGTTTCTGAAATTCCTTATCAAGTTAATAAGCGTAAACTTATTGAAAACATG
Source organism: Clostridia bacterium (assembly GCA_044426265.1). Classification (GTDB taxonomy): domain Bacteria; phylum Bacillota; class Clostridia; order Oscillospirales; family Acutalibacteraceae; genus UBA6857. The sequence continues at coordinate 2,705 of JAWXUR010000063.1, read as the reverse complement.
GCAGAATTGGTTAAAGATAAAAGAGTTGAGGGAATTTCTGCGATTAATGACTATTCAAACCTTGAGGGAATGCGACTTGTTGTTGATCTCAAAAGAGATGCGAATCCGCAAGTTGTTCTCAACCGTCTTTTCTCGTACACTCAACTTCAAACAACGTTTGGAATTATAATGCTTGCCCTCGTAAAAGGTGAGCCAAAAATTCTCACACTTGCACAAATTCTTCGACATTATATCGAGTTTCAAGAGGAGATTATTGTTCGCAGAACAAGGTACGACCTCAAAAAAGCTCAAAACAGAATGCATATTCTTGCCGGTTTAATGATTGCCCTTGATTTTATTGACGAAGTTATCAAAATTCTTCGTGCTTCAAAAGATCAGTCAACTGGTAAACAAGCACTCATCGACCGCTTTGATCTTGATGAAATACAAGCTGACGCTATCGTTAAAATGCGTCTTGGTCAATTAACAGGTCTTGAAAGAATTAAACTCGAAGAAGAAGTTAAAATCTTAAAAGAAAAAATTGCTTATTTCAATGAAATCTTAGGTTCAGAAGCTAAGGTTCTTGAAATTATCAAAGAAGAGCTTGTTTTAATACGTGATAAATTTGCTGATGACAGACGAACTGAAATTGTATCTGTAAGCGGTGAAGTTGACATTGAATCGCTCATTCCAGAGCAAGATTGCGTGTTCACAATGACAACTCTTGGCTATATTAAACGTCAAACTGTTGATTCATATTCACTTCAAAACAGAGGTGGTCGTGGTGTTAAAGGCATGACAAGAAGAGAAGAGGACGTGGCTGAAACAATGTTCACTTGCTCAACTCATGATTTCATCATGTTCTTCACAACAAAAGGCAAGATGTACCGCATCAAAGGCTATGAAATTCCTGAGGGAAGTAAACAAAGCAAGGGCATGAACATTGTTAACTTGTTGCCACTTGATGCAGATGAAAAAGTTAGTGTCATGATTAAAGTTCCAGACTTTGGTGGAGAAACAAAGTATCTTTGTATGGTTACACGTCACGGTGTTATCAAAAGGACGGAGCTCGAAGCGTACAAAAACGTTCGCAAAAATGGTGTTATTGCAATCAACCTTGATGAAGAGGACGAACTCGCTTGGGTTAGACTCACTGATGGTAATGATGATATCATTGTTGCAACTAAAAAAGGTATGTCAATTAGATTTAACGAAAATGATTGCCGCCCAATCGGCAGAACTGCTCGTGGCGTACGTGCGATTTCACTTGGTGAAGAAGATTTAGTTATCGGCATGTGTGTTATCACAGAAAACGCTGATGACGAGAAAAAAGTTCTCACAATCAGTGAAACTGGCTTAGGTCGTCTTAGCTGTCATGGCGATTATCGTGTACAATCAAGAGCCGGTAAGGGTGTAACGAACTATAAAACAAAAGCGTATGGTGAAGTGGCTTCAATTGCTTACGTTGGCGAAGATGAAGACTTGATTTTAATTTCATCAGATGGTATAATAATTCGTATCAACGCATCACAAATCAACACAGTTTCTCGCACATCAAAAGGTGTTAGAGTAATGAAAGTTTCTGCAGACCAAAGAGTTGTTTCAGCTATTGCTGTACCAGCTGAAAAGGTTGAGGACGTTGTTGATGATGAAACAGATAAACCTCAAGAAGAGGGCGAAGTTCAAGGCGTACAAGACGTTCAAGAAGTTCAAGATGTACAAGATGTTCAAAAAGTTCAAGGCGTACAAGATGTTCAAGAAGTTCAAGAAGTTCAAGATGTTCAAGAAGTTCAAGAATAAATTTAACATCACAATTTAATCAAATAAATTTTTTAGAATTATGATGTGATCTTTTAGTTTTGTTGGTGTTATCGAATTTGTATTGATGTTTTGGGAAGTTTTCCGCCGTTCTTCGGGCGGATAATATCCGCCCCTACGTGGTTGACCTTGGCTGGTGTTTCGTGTGACACGAAACAAAAAACAACGTATTAAATGAAAACGAATTAAGAAAATAACCGAATTTCCATTAAATTGGCAATAACGGCAACATCGGTCGACCACATAGGGTCGACCCTACGTGGTCGGTTAATTTGTTTTTTTGTTATCGATTTTATGTTGATGTTTTGGGAGATTTTTTCGCCGTTTCTTGGGTGGATAATATCCGCCCCTACGTGGTTTCGAGGAAATTCGGTGGAAATTTTGTAGGGCACGACCCCTGTGTCGTGCCGATGTTGGTGTTTCGTGTTACACGAAACAAAAAGCCGCAAATTATAAAAATATTGCGTAGGGGAGGGGTTTCCCCTCCCTGGAACGGCGGTGAGTTTTTTGTTATATCACATTTAAATCGATAACGAAGATTTTTATGTTTGGTTGGTTTTTCGATATCGATTTTACATTGATATGATTTATGGTTTTGACGCCGTTCCTTGAACCCTCCGTCACGAACAAGTTCGTGCCACCTCCCTCGAGAGGGAGGCTATTTCCATTATCGATTTCAAATTGATGTTGTGGGAAATTTTTCCGCCGTTCCATGGGACGTCAAGGATGCCGTCCCCTACGTTTTTTTCGAAACTGGGTGGAAATTTGCGGACAACCGCAAGGGTCGTCCCCAATGCAAGCAACTTAAGCGTTTTTTTCTTATTTAATGGTTAATTAGTGGCGATAATTTCCACTTTGAAATGTTTAAGAATTTTCGTCCACGCTCGCCGCTGGGCGTAACTTTTGCT